>JANQGF010000030.1 GCA_028277465.1 Chromatiaceae bacterium | reverse complement strand
AACGTTAGCGCTGAACAAGATCAACCTATGTCTTCTTTGCAAGCCAAACTGAGTCTTACATTTGATCAGCCGATCTCATTTTTTGTTCTCGTCATGGGCGGCTGGTATCCTTTGGCATTGGCACCGAATTGCGTCTTTGCTTTAGATAAATGCACATTAAGAATATTGCACCATCTTGATAGCGAATCAAAACGACAAGATCTTGAAAAGAATAAATGGTGGTTAAAATCTATCGATAATGAATCTATTACATTAAATCCGGTTCTGTGTGCTAAAGCGCTGCTCGTTCCTCGCTCTGCTTTTTGCCGCCGGTGATGCCCCGAGCTTCTCCACGGTCGTGGCGCGTTTGTAGGCGGCGATTTCGGCCAGGGCGGTGGTGGTGTGAGATCCAGAAGCCGTTGGCGCGTCTCACGCTCGCGCTGCGCGGTCTGGGGGTTGCGGCACAGGCAATAGCGGCGTGTCGGGTCGGCGGGGTCGGTGACCTCATGGATGTGGCGCTCATCGAACAGCTCGAGGGTGATCACCTTGTCTTTGAGCAAGCTCATCATCTCACCGTGGGTCAAGGCCGCGATCGTCTGCACGTCCTCCTCGTCAGAAAGCCAGCAACCATACGGGCTCGCGGCCGAAATCGACCGGATTTCAGGGGGGTAGAGTCGGGCTTGTCTTGACGCCCGCCTTCTGTGTCGCGCCAGCCGTCACATCGCCCGGCGATGCGCCTGCCGGCGCTCCTTGAAGGCAGATATCAATTCGTCGCCATCTGGCATGAGAATTTCCGGCAATCGCCTTAGGCCCGCCCACGTTCAGACGAAACAAGAAGATCAGGGCCGAGGAAGCCGCCGAACGCGTTGCCGCCCGACTCAGCCGTAACGCCCTTCGATATAGTCTGCGGTCTCGCGATTGGCAGGGGTCACGAACAGCTGCTCGGTCGGGGCCTGCTCGACCACCTTACCCATGAGCATGAAGATGCATTCCTCACTCGCCCGGCGGGCCTGGGCCATATTATGGGTCACGATCAGGATGCTGTACTCGCCGCGCAGTTCCCAGATCAGCTCCTCCACCGCCTCGGTACCCTTGGGGTCGAGTGCCGAGCAGGGCTCGTCCATTAGCATGACCTTCGGCTTCACGGGCAGGAGGCGCGCGATGCAGAGCTTCTGTTGCTCTTCCAGCGACAGCTCGGTGGCCTTGCGGCTGAGTTTATCCTTGACCTTGTCCCAGAGCAGGACCTGCCGGAGCGCCTGTTCCACGATGTCGTCATGCCTCCCACCCTTGCCCTTTGCGTGCAGCTTGTGGCCGAAGAGGATGTTCTCGCGGATGGAGATGGGCAAGGGATTGGGACGCTGGAAGACCATACCCACTTGTTTGCGGACTTGCACCAGCTCGCAGGCAGGATCGTAGATGTTCTGTCCCTGGACCTCGATGCGGCCCTCGATGCGCACATAGCCCAAGCGCTCGTTGATCCGATTGACGCTGCGCAGGAAGGTCGATTTTCCGCACCCCGAGGGGCCGATCAAGGAGGTGATCATGCCATCGCGGATGTCCAGATTGATGTCGTAGAGCGCCTGAAAGGTCCCGTACCAGAGGTTGAGATTCCGGGTCTGGATGGCGAATCCAGTTGCAGGGGCGATGTCGATCAGCGCTTGTGACGGTTTGTTCATGGGCGATCGTCGTTGTTGCTTATTCGAAAGTGGCGCCATGCGCGCTCCAACTCGGCCTCCCCAAGATAGAAGCGATGGGGAGGTGCGCATCCGGGCCCCGGCCCGAGGCGACTTCTTCACTCTGTCGGCACCGGGAGCCCAGCCTGGCCAGCGACCCTGATCGGGACATTCCGGACAGGGGGCGGACACAGCCAAAGCCGTCGGCGAGCCGCCCGTTCGAGCCACTCGCGATGGTGCTTCGATGCCGGCGTCAGCCAAAGCGACCGAGTACGTAGTCTCGTGTACGCTGATCCTCGACCCTTCCGGTGAAGAGCTCCTCGGTCTCGCCGATCTCCACGCACCGACCCTCGAGGAAGAGGGCAGTGCGGTCGGCGAGACGGCGGGCCTGTTGGACCAGGTTGGTCACCAACAAGATAGTCATGCCGCCGTGTTTCCCCGCGCCGCGCAGCTCCTTGAGGATGTCCTCGATGCGCATGGTTGTCACCGGATCGACGGCAATGGAGAACTCGTCCAGGACCAGTAGCTCCGGTTCCTGGGACAGGGCGCGGGCGATGGTGAGGCGCTGCTGCTGACCCCCGGAGAGCAGACTGCCGAGGGTGTTCAGGCGGTCCTTGACCTCGTCCCACAGGGCCGCTCGCGTCAAACAGCGCTCGACGATGATATCGAGCTCTCTCTTGTCCTTGATTCCACGCAGGCGCGGCGAAAGGGCGACATTGTCGTAGACGGTCATGGGCAGTCCGACCGGGAGCGGGAATACCACCCCGATCCGACTGCGTAACGCGTAGACATTGTTGAGCTGATGGATATCGCGCCCGTTGAAACGGATCTCGCCCTCGACCTTCATGCCCGAAGTGAACATATCCATCCGGTTGAGCGCTCGCAGGAAGGAGGTCTTACCCGCATTGGCGGGGCCGATGATGCCGAAGATCTCATTCTTCCGGATCTCCAGGCTCACTCCCTCCAGTGCAACCTTCCCGCCATAGCTGATCTTCAAGTCCCGAACGCTCAGCTTGACGGACCCCAGGGCTGGGGCCGCCTTCGTCATGGTCTCTGCCGCGGCTACCATTTCTTCTTCCCCCTGAGATACATCCGGAAGGCAATCGAGATGCTGTTCATGACCAGCACCATGCTGATCAGCACCAGCGCGACGCCGAACGGCAGCTCCTCGGGCACCCCGGGGACCTGGGTCGCGACGACGAACAGGTGCAGGGACATGGCCATGGTCTGATCCATCACGCCCTGGGGCAGGAACGGCGTGAAGAAGACCGCGCCGGTAAACATGACCGGCGCGGTCTCGCCGGTGGTGCGCGAGACCTCCAGGATGACGCCGGTCAGGATGCCGCTGACGGCGTTCGGCAGCACCACCCGCCGGATGGTCTGCCAGCGGGTCGCGCCCATGTTCCAGCAGGCCTCGCGGAAGGCGAACGGAACCGCCTGCAGGGACTCGCGGGTCGCGACGATGATCAAGGGCAGCGTCATGATCGCCAGCGTCAGGCTGGCCGCCAGGATGCTGGTGCCGAAGCCGAAGAAGATGACGAAGGCGCCGACCCCGAACAGCGCGTGCACGATCGAGGGCACGCCCGCCAGGTTGATGATCGCCAGGTTGATCACGCGCGTGAACCAGTTGTCGGGCGCGTACTCGCTCAGATAGATGGCCGCCGCGACACCGATCGGCACCGACACCAGCAGGGCCACCGTGACCAGCCAGACGGTGCCGACCAGGGCCGGGAACAGGCCGCCTGCGGTCATGCCGTCGGTCGGGTGGGTCAGCAGGAAATCCATCGACAGCGCCGGTCCGCCCTTGTAGACCAGCATCCCGAGGATGATCAGCACCGGCGTGATCAGCAGCAGCGTCATCAGCCCGAACAGGGTCCGGTACAGCCCCTGGATGCGCTGGTTGCGCCGGTTCAGGGTCGTGGGCTCGAAGTGATTAGCGTTCACCGAATTACCCCTTGCGAATCCCGCGCACGATCAGGTCGGCGGTCAGGTTGATGACGAAGGTGATCAGGAACAGGAAGATGCCGATCGTGAACAGGGCCTCGTAGTGCTCCGAGCCCTGGGCGGTCTCGCCGAGCTCGGCGGCGATGGTCGCCGTCAGCGCGCGCACCGAATCGAAGACGCTCTCGGGGATGTTCACCGCGTGGCCGGTGGCCATCAGCACCGCCATGGTCTCGCCGAAGCCGCGGCCGACGCCGAGCAGCACGGCGCCGAGCAGACCGTTCTTGGCCGCCGGCAGCACCACCTTGAAGATCACCTGCCAGCGGGTCGCGCCCATGGCCTCGGCGGCCTCGCGGTAGCGGTCCGGGACGGCCTTCAGGGCGTCCTCGGCGATCGAGGTCATGATCGGCGCCGCCATCAGGCCGAGGATGATGCCGGCGTTCAGCACGTTGAGCCCGACCGGGACGTCGAACCACTCGATGATCAGCGGGTTCATGATCGTCAGACCGATGAAGCCCCAGACCACGGACGGGATCGCCGCCAACAGCTCGACCAGGACCTTCAGCGTCTCGCGGGCCTTGCCGGTCGCGAACTCGCCGATGAAGATGGCTGCCCCGAGGGAGAACGGGATGGCCACGACCATGGCCAGCCCGGTAACGCTCGCGGTGCCGGCGATCAGGGCCAGGATGCCGTACTCGGGATCGTCCTCATCGCTCGGGAACCAGTAGGGGGTCGTGAAGAACTCCTTGAAGTCCATCGTATTGATGATGAACCCGACGCCCTCCTTGGTGACGAAGACGAAGATACCGATCACGAAGATGATGGCCGAGATCCCGCCGATGAACACCAGGATCTGGACCAGCTTGTCGACGTACCAGTCGAGGTTGCGGCGGTCGAAGTCCGCGGCAGGTAGATTGAAGACTTCGGCCCTCATCTCACTTGACCTCTTCGCCGTGCATCAGCTCCACCAAGTCGTGCAGCCGGACGGCGAGCTCGCGCTGGATGGCGTCCCAACGCTCCTTCGCGTTCGGCGTGTTCGAGGGCGGCGCGCGGCCCAGATCCCATTGGAGTGCCACGGTGTGGAAGGGGACCCGCTCCATATAGTCGGTGACCGCACCGGCCAGGCTGACGATGACGTGATAGCCCCCCAGCTCGGCCTCGATCGGGGCCAGTGCCGCCGGTGTGTCTCCATTCAGATCCATGCCGCGCCCGAGCGCCAGCTCTGACATCACTGGATCGAAGTCCGACGCCGCCGTGCGCCCGGCGCTGGCGAAGGTCATGTAGTGTGGATAGCCCTTGCGGCCGAGCGCCTCGGCCAGCTTGCCGATCCCGGCGTTGTCCTCGTCCAGGAAGAGGACGCGATAGGTCTTGGGCGGTTTGCCCTCGCCGGTCGCGGCGAACACCGTCTCTTCGCAGATGTTCTTGGCCTGGTCGGAGACCCGCTCCAGCTCATGGAAGATCACCAGCAGGTTGAAGATGTCCCGTTTGCTCCACTCGCCGTCGGCACCCATCAGCTCTTCGAACACGGCCTCGAAGATGTCCTCCGCCCGATCCGCCATGACCATGGTGGCCTTGGCCGCCTCGGCGTTGAGGTCGGCGAAGGCTTGCATGGACTGATGCAGCATCTGGCGCGACTCCTTGGACATCAGCTCCAGCTTGCGACTGAGTGCCTCCCCCGGCGGTCTGGGCAGCTGCACGGCCTCGCGACAGATGGTGACCGCATAATCGCCGATTCGCTCCAAGGCGATGTTCATTCGCATCACCGCGGAGACCCAGCGCAGCGGCCCAGCGGTGGGCAGATGCGTCGCGATGAAGGCGAGACAGGCCTTGTCCAGCTTGCGGACCGCCCGGTTGACGGGCAGATCGCCCAGGACGCAAGCATAGGCCTGCTCGCGGTTTCCGCTCAGCAGGGCGTGGACGGCGTCTCGCACGGCATCCTCGACCAATGTGGCGATAGCGACAAGATCCTCGCGGATCTGATCCAAGTCACGCTGGAGGCGTGCTTCATAGTGACTCATCTCGGTTCCCCGACGGAGAGGTGAGATTGGTTGGAACGGGCCCGATGGCCCACCCGCAGGAAAGCGGCCCCGGGAACCGAGTCCCGGTGGCTCCAGGATGCAAGGTCTGTGTGGGTCAGTTGCAGGTCACGTCCCGTACTGGTGCATATCCCTTGTTCAGGATGATGCACTGCCCGACGTCGCTCAGGATCCAGTCCATATATTCCTTGACGGCACCGGTCGGCTCGCCGTTGGTGTACATGAACAGAGGACGCGCGATGGGATAGGTTCGGTTGCTGGCGGTCGCGACGCTCGGGCTCACGCAGTCGCCTCCGGTCTGCCCGGCGATGCAGGCCATCTTGATGTGATCGGTTGCGTAGGCGAGCCCGCTGTAGCCGATCGCGCAGGGGGTCTTCTCGACCAGGTCGACCACGTCCTTGGAGCCGTGCATGTCCAGGGTTCCCTGCCGGTACTTGCCCTTCTTGCCGAGCACCGCCTTCTTGAAATAGGCATAGGTGCCGGAATTGTTCTGGCGCGAGACCACCACGATCTCGTCGGAATCGCAGCCTGGGACCTCCAGTCCCAGGTCACTCCACTTCTCGACCCCGCCGCCACGGGCGTAGATCCGCTCCAGTTGCTCGATCGACAGGGAATCAGCGGGATTGTCGTGATGCAGGAAGACGGCCAGGGCGTCATAGCCGACGACGTGCTCGACCGGCTGTTGCCCCTTTTCCTCAGCCATCGCCACCTCCTTGTCCTTCATCTGGCGACTGGCGTTGGCGATATCCACGGTGCCATTGATCATGGCCGCGATCCCGGTTCCGGACCCACCCCCTGAGACGGCGACCGCCACGTCCGGCCTGATCTTGCCGTATTCCTCGGCCCAGGTCTGGGCGACGTTGACGAGTGTGTCCGACCCCTTGTTCTGGATCTCGGTGCGGGCTTGCACGGAGGCGGCGGACGACAGCAGGAGCGTGGTGATGGCGAAGGGTATAACGGCTTTGAGACGGGGCATGGCGACTCCTTGAGAGAAGGTGGTGTCCCCCCGATGGGGTTGTGGGTTGACTGATTTATTACGGGAACGTGACGATAACATTACTGTCGCTGGCTGAATAGTCCTTGTCTCGCCGCACCGATAATTAAGCAAATAGGAATATAAATAAGATCTTGCATCCAGCCGCGCCAAGTCGGTTACCGATTGGGATAAGGACTCGATACGGAGACAACCCGCGGCGATGACGGCTTAGAAACAGCCGCTTATGGAATAGGGTTGGCGGCGGACGAATGATGGCTAGTACTAGAGCTGGTAATGAAGCAGCCCGTCGCATGATCCACTCCGGCCGCAACTCGGGGAGCAGATTCTGCTATTGTGACGATTGTGTTACGCTCCGGCTCGACTCAAGTCGCTCGGCGACGCCACCGAGGTAGCCCAGGTCCTTGCAAGAGATACTGATATTGCTATTTCTGTTGGTTCTCTCGGGCATCTTCTCCGGCTCGGAGACGGCGCTGGTCTCCATTTCGCTTCCGCGCGCGGAGGCCTTGGCGCGCGAGGGTCGCCGCGGTGCGGCCGCTTTGCATCGGCTGAAGCTGAACCCGGCGCGGATGTTGATCACCATCCTGATCGGAAACAACGTCGTGAATATCGCGGCGTCTGCCATGGCTACGGTCTTGGCGAGCCGTTGGTTCGGTCACATGGGTCCGGGCATCGCCGTGGGTGTGTTGACCGTGCTCATCCTCATCTTTGGTGAGATCACCCCCAAGAGCCTCGCCACCCGCTATTCGGAACGCATTTCCTTGGTGGTCGCTCCGGTGATGGTCGCCTTCATGCGTGCCATCTATCCGCTCGTCTGGCTGTTCAACGGATTGACGAACCAGGTACAACGCATGACTGGCGAGCGGTGCGATCCCATCGTCACCGAGGCGGAGTTGATCAGCATGATGGAGCACGGGGAGGAGGAGGGCACTATCGAATCCGACGAGCGCGAGATGATCGAGCGGGTGTTCATCCTCAACGACTTGAAGGCGAGCGACGTCATGACCTCGATGCGGCGGGTATTCACCCTGGATGGGCGGCGCACGCTCGACGACATCCTGCCCGAGGTCATGGCCCGACCCTTCTCCCGCATCCCGCTCCATGGTGAAGACCCCAATGAGATCCTCAATGTCCTGTTTCTGCGCGACCTCTTCGAGGCGTTGGCATCCGGAAACACGGGGGTCGAGGCGCTCAGCATCGGCCGCCGTCCGCTCTTCGTTCCGGAGAACCAGAGGATCGACCTCTTGTTGCCCCTGATGCGGCGGCAGAAGCAACACATGGCGGTCGTCGTGGACGAAACCGGCTATTTGCAGGGAGTGGTCACCCTGGAGGATCTGGTGGAGGAACTGGTCGGCGAGATCTACGATGAGGTCGACGAGCTGCCGGACCAGGAGATGGTGCTGTCGGACGACAGCATCATGGTGGACGGTTGGGTCGAGCTGCGGGTCGTCGAGCGCTTCTTCGGCACCGAGCTTCCCGGCAAACCCACGGATACGGTCAACCGCTGGATTCTCTCCTTCATGGAACGCATCCCCTCCCAAGGCGAATCTTTCACTTTGGATGGTCTGGAAGTCTGCGTCCAGAACGCCTCCGCGCGCCGAATTCGCCAAGTGGTCCTGAAGCGTTTACCCGTGAGTGCGACCGAGGATTCCAGTGTAGCCTCGGAGATCGAAGCGCTCAGGCTGCCGAGCCGGGTGTCACCATAAGATGGCTGCTCCATCGCCTTATCTGTCGACTCGATCCCGCAAGAGCTTCCTCCGCGCCTTCCAGGGGCTCGTCCGCGAACAAGGAGATCGCGATGGCATCGACTTCGGCGGCTCGATACGACTGGGTCGAGATAAGATCCGTCTACCGACGCCTGCCTTGCCACTGCAGCTGCGATTCGGCAACGAAGAGACCTTTGGGCTCCAGCTGATGGCGGAGACCGTCGTGGATGCGACCGGTCGTTTCCGCCGCACCCAGGACTATCTGCTGTTCGATCCCGAGCGGTATTTCGACGACATCAGCGGCTTTCTGCGCCTCGCGCCGGGTGAGTCCCTGACCCTTGGTCGCGCGGATCCATTGCAGCAGCTATTGCTCCAGTGTCCGCAGCTCGTGGAAGAGCATCATCTGCGTCTGAAGCTCACGTCCAAGGGATTGACGCTCAAACGGAAATCGCGGGTCCAGGGGGCGCATGTCGTCGCTCTGGAGGAACAGGAAGTCCTCGAGCGCTACATCCGCTGGCGTCGGAACAAGATCGAGCATCTGGCGACGCTGCTCGCGGCCCCGATCGAGCCGCCCTCTCGCGGCGAGGGGTTGGCCTTGCTCGAACGGGTCACGGCCATCCTGGAGGAGGAGCCCTATCGGCTGCGGACCCGCGACGGACGCCCTGGTGCGATCCTCCAGCTTCCGGATCGCCCCGCACCCATCATCGTCGGAGATCTGCACGCGCGGATCGACAACCTGCTCGTCGTCCTGACTCAGAACGGCTTTCTGGAGTCACTGCAAGGAGGGAGTGCCGCGCTGATCATGTTGGGTGACGCCGTCCATCCGGCCGAGCCTGGATGCGAGGACGAGATGGACACCTCCATGCTGATGATGGATCTGATCCTGCGTCTCAAGGCGTTGTTTCCGGATCGGGTCTTCTATCTGCGCGGCAATCACGATTCCTTCTCCGAAGCGATCAACAAGGGCGGCGTGCCCCAGGGGCTGGTTTGGGAGAAGGCCCTGCAGGATCGCCGCGGCCCCCGTTACCGCGGAGCGATGCAGCGTTTCTACGATTTGCTGCCCTACGTCGCCATTTCACCCCATCTTCTGGCCTGTCACGCTGGCGCACCGACCATCGAGGCCACCCGCGACGAGCTGATCCATCTCCGTGACCATCCGGAGCTGGAGCACCAGATGACTCATGTCGGCCCGAACGGTCCCAAGGCGCTGCATGGTGACCGCGATGCCCACGCGGGACATCTGCGCAGGCGCCTCGGGCTGGAACCCGAGACCCCTTTCATCGTCGGCCACACGACAGAGTCCGCCGATGCGACCTGCTGGCTCAACGTCGGCGGTGCCGCCCATCACCATGTCCTCTCCAGCGCGAATCCAAACCAGGTAGGTGTCATCACGCGTCCGGGTCGGAACCTGGTGCCTCTGCGCTATCCGGCGGAGCCCTTGCTGCCGGTCTACAACCGCTTGGTGAAGAAGGGTCGTTGGAAAGACTGACCACCGGGCGAGTCGATCGACGACGGGGTGGTCAGAGACGCGGCGGTCATAAAACGGTTATACAATTGTCATTGAAGTGTCATAATCAGCTCTGCCGGCCGCTTGGTTGGCCTTGGTGAGCAGGTATTTTGGGTGGACGAGAAGGATGACAGAGAAGCGTCGAGTCGAGCCTATCTTGGTCCCGGTGGATTTCTCCGCGACGTCCGAGGCGGCGTTGCTGCACGCGGCTGGGCTGGCGAGATACCTTGGACGACCCCTGTCCGTGCTGCATGTGGTCCATGATCCAGGCGCCATGCCGGGCTATTACAGCCGGGCACTCAAGAAGAAGCAGCTCAGTCGGATCGAGGATGGTGCCGCCGCCATGCTGGAGGAGTTCATTGCTTCGGTCACCGCGAAGCACCCGGAGCTGGGCGAGCTCGAGCGACAGGAATCCATGCTGGTCAAAGGCTTGCCGAGCGTCCGGATTCTGGAGGTGGCTCAGCGCACCAAGGCCTCGATGATCGTCATTGGCAGCAAGGGGCTGACTGGGCTGAAGCATCTGATGCTCGGATCGGTCGCCGAGCAGGTGGCGCGTCTGGCCCAGGTGCCGGTCACGATCGTGAAATCAAGAGGCGACTAAGGAGCGCAGGCCGACGTCATGATGCAATCGCGACCGCCATTCCCTCTCTTCGCCCGGGTCCCTCGCGCCAACTGGTTGCTTGCGGTGCTGCTCATGGGTGCCGCAGCGACCTGGCCGGCCTGGGCGGCGGTCGATCCGGGTCAAGCGATCGACTGGGGCACCATGGCCATGGGTCTCTTCGGGGGGCTGGCCCTCTTCCTTTTCGGCATGGATCAAATGGCCGACGCGCTGAAGGCGGTCGCCGGCGAGCGCATGAAGGACATCCTGGCGCGGCTGACGACCAACCGCTTCATGGGTGCGGTGACTGGCGCCTTCGTGACCGCGGTCATCCAATCCTCTTCGGTCACGACCGTGCTGGTGGTGGGCTTCATCAGCGCCGGGCTCTTGTCCTTCGCCCAGTCGATCGGCGTCATCATGGGCGCCAATATCGGGACCACGATCACGGCCCAGATCGTCGCCTTCAAGGTGACCAAAGCGGCGCTGCTCATGATCGGGGTCGGTTTCCTCATGCTCTTCGCGTCGAAGAAGGAGCGCACGCGCCAGTACGGCGCCATGATCATGGGACTCGGCATGATCTTCTTCGGCATGAGTGTCATGAGCGATGCCATGAAGCCATTGCGCAGTTATCAGCCCTTCCTGGACCTGATGGCGACGATGGAGAATCCGCTCATTGGAATCCTGGTCGCCGCCAGCTTCACCGCACTGGTCCAGTCCTCGTCGGCGACGACGGGTGTCGTCATCGTGATGGCCAGCCAGGGGTTCATCACTCTGCCGAGCGGTATCGCGCTCGCATTCGGTGCCAACATCGGGACCTGCGTCACCGCGCTGCTCGCCTCGATCGGCAAGCCGCGCGAGGCGGTGCGCGCCGCCTTGGTGCATACCCTGTTCAACGTGGCCGGCGTGCTGCTCTGGCTGGGCCTGATTCCTCAGCTCGCGGCCCTGGTGCAGTGGTTCTCACCCACCCATCCGGAGCTCGCCGGAACGGCGCGTCTCGCGGCCGAGGCGCCACGCCAGATCGCGAATGCCCACACCGTGTTCAACGTTGCCAACACGCTGATCTTCATCTGGCTCACCGGCCCGATCGCACGCTTCATCGAGTGGCTGGTCCCGGACCGGCCACTGGGCGAGGAGCCCCTGATCATCCGGGCGCGATACCTGGATGACGATCTGCTTGCAACGCCCTCTCTGGCCCTCGATCGGGTGCGTCTGGAGGTGCTGCACATGGGTGAGCGGGTCCAAGACATGCTGGCTCGAATCATGCCGGCCATTCTGAGCGGCAATCGTGAAACGCTGCAAGAGATCGAGCGCATGGACGACGCGGTGGACAACCTGCACGCCCAGATCATCACCTATCTGGGGAAGGTCAGCCGCCAGAGCCTCACCGAGGCCCAGACCGGAGAGCTGATCCGGCTGATGGAGGCGGTGAACGACCTGGAGAACATCGGCGACGTGATCGAGACCAATCTGATCGTGCTCGGTAACGAGCGTATCGAGGCCGGGGTCTCCATCAGTGCGCCGACCCGGGAGGTCCTGACCAACTTCCACCTCGCCGTCACCCGCTCGGTCGAGGCCGCGGTGCAGGCGGTTGCCCAACGCAATGATCTGGCCGCGCGGACCGTCACCTCGATGAAGCAGGAGATCTCGCGGATTGCCGACTCGGCCGCGGTCCACCAGGCGCGCCGACTGGTCGCGGAGGAGCCGAACCGCATCCCCGCCTATACGATCGAGATCGACATCATCGAGAAGCTCAAACGCATCTACTATTTCGCCAAGCGGATGGCGAAGACCGTCGTCCCACCCGATGCCGCCGAGGTCCTCTGAGGCGATTGCCGGAGATTCTCATGCCGGATGGCCACGAATTGGCGTCTGCCTTCAAGGAGCGCCGGCAAGAGCATCGCCGCGCGATGTGACTCCTGGCACGATGCAGAAGGCGGGCGTCAAGACCAGCCAGGTGTTATGGGAATTGACAGAAATCGCCTAAGGAACGATTCAGAAACAAGTAGTGCAACTTGAGCCGCCCTTGTTGGGCACGCTCCGCTTTGCCCAACCTACGGTGTATAGGTTGTTTCTGAATCATTAC
>JANQGF010000365.1 GCA_028277465.1 Chromatiaceae bacterium | reverse complement strand
GGAAAGAATTGACCCAAGAGATCGACCGGTTGTAGGTTGGGCTGAGCCAGAGCGAAGCCCAACAGGCGCCGTGTTGGGGTTCGTCCCTCACCCCAACCTACGGGTTCCTTGAAGGCAGACGCCAATCCGGCGCCATCTGGCGTGAGAATTTCCGGCAATCGCCTAACGCAGCTGGCGCACGCCCAATGGGCCCTTGTCCCTCGCGGTCGCCGCTCGAGCCACAGTGGCGCCGACCGAGCCTCACACTCGTTGCTCAGGAAGCTCCGGCTTCAGATGTTTGGAGCCGTCAGCGATAGCATCCATCGCCTGCGCGACTCGTGAAGCAGGGCTTCTTTTCTCGGGTATCGAAGCGAGAGCTTCGTTACCGGGAGTCGGTCTATCTCGGGACGATCTCGATCTGATAGAGCCGCGGCCAGTATTTCCCGGTGACGAAGAGCCGGTCGGTCTCCGCGTCGTAGGCGATGCCATTGAGAACCGCTTCCGGGCCAAGCCGTTCGGCGGGTGGATAGAGCCCACTGAGATCGATATAGCCGGTCACGGCACCGCTCTCTGGCGCGATCCGTACGATCAGGTCACGTCCCCAGAGATTGGCCCAGACCTCGCCCGCGACGTACTCCAGCTCATTGAGGTACCGGATCGGCCGATCACCCTCATGGACACGCAGTCGGCGCACGACCCGGTGCGACTCCGGATCCAGGAACCTCAGTCGGGCCGTACCGTCGCTCAGGATCCAATGCCGCCCGTCATGGGTGATCCCCCAGCCCTCGCCCTCGAACCGAAAGGTCCCCTGCCGCTGGAACGTCACCGCATCGTAGATGAGCCCGAGGCGCTCGCGCCAGGTGAGTTGGACGATACGACCTCGCCACATGGTGATCCCTTCACCGAATAGACGAGGTTCCAACCGGGTCTCCTGCTCGACGCGGCCCGTCGCCAGGTCGACCCGACGCAGGGCCGACTCGCCGTACCGCCCGGTTCCCTCGAACAAATGGCCCTCGACGTGGATCAAGCCTTGTGTAAAGGCATTCGAATCGTGCGGATAGCTCTCGACCATGCGGTAACCATAGACGGGTGGTGAGACCGGCGCGTCGCGGGCGCTGCCATTCACGCCGAGCCCCGCACAGAGGGCAGCCAGAAGCAGGCCTAGTGCCGCCGAGTTGGCATCGAACGAAGGCCTCCAGGGCCTATTCTCGCCGCGCTGAGAAGGCAGAATCGGGTGGGATGGGGTACTAGCCCGCCACATGGCCCAACCGCATCCGCTCGAGCAGATCCAACAAGGCAGCTGCCTTCTGGCAGGTCTCCTGGTACTCGGACTCGGGATCCGAATCGAAGACGATGCCGCCGCCCGCCCACAAGCGCGTACGGCCGGCGGAGTGGACCAGGGTGCGGATCACGATATTGGTGTCCATGGCGCCGTCGAATCCCAGATAGCCGATGGATCCGCAATAGACGCCACGCCGATGGGGCTCCAGCTCCTCGATGATCGCCATGGCGCGCAGCTTGGGTGCACCTGTGACCGAACCGCCAGGGAAGCAGGCCCGCAGCAGGTCCAACGAGGTCCGGTCCTCCGCCAGCCGCCCGGTCACGGTGCTGACCAGATGGTGCACCCGGGCGAAGCTCTCGACCTCGAATAGACGGGGTACCCGAATGCTCCCCAAGGCACAGACCTTGCCGAGGTCATTGCGCAGTAGATCCACGATCATGAGGTTCTCGGCTCGGTCCTTTTGACTGAGACGCAGGTCTTCCGCCAACCGCCGATCCTCAGCTGGTTCGTCGCCTCGCGGACGCGTGCCCTTGATCGGCCGGGTCTCGACCTCGCCGGCCCGCACCCGCAGGAAGCGTTCCGGTGAGGATGAGAGGATCTGACACTCGGGTGTGCCCAGATAGGCACCGAAGGGTGAGGCATTGAGCGCCCGCAGCTGTCTGTAGGCCGCCCAGGGGTCGCCTTCTGCCGGAACGGCGAAGCGTCGCGCCAGGTTCACCTGATAGCAGTCGCCTGCGGCAAGGTATTGCTTGATGCGGGCGACCGCCTCCAGATACCGACCATGGGTCATGTTGGAGGTCGCCCGGTCCAGCACCCGGTAGGATGTCCGCGGGCCTGGACGCCCCTCCGGCACACGCGACAGGAGGCCCCAATACTCCCTCAGGCTGGATTGGTCCGAGGCGAATAGGCGAGTGCGCCGCTCGGCGTGGTCGACCACGAGCGCCCAGTCATAGATGCCGACGGCCATCTCCGGAATCGCCTCGGCATCGCGCGCTAGGCTTGGAAGACGCTCCAGCCGACGCGCCAGGTCGTAGCCGAAATAGCCCAAGGCACCGCCGCAGAAGGGCAGCCCCTCCACACCCGGCCGGGGCGGTCCGAGCGCCTCTGTCAGCAAATCGAACGGGTCGGCCAGGGATGCACGGTGTCCGTTCGCGGAACGGATCTCGGTCTTGAGCCCGCGGGTGACCAGCACCGTGCGCGGCTCGGCGGTCAGGATATCGTAGCGACCCTGGGTGCTATAGGGCCGCCCGCTGTCGAGAAAGGCCGGCCAGGACCGCTGGACCAATGCCTCGAAGAGCTCGGCGCTGTCGCGCCGATAGGGGAGGTCTCGGGTGAATGTGCCTGCCAATCCTGCACAACCGGAGCGGGGTGTGGAATGCTCGCCTCATGGCCGACGGTCAAATCCCGTAGGGATCCTGATACCAATCTCTCAGGACCCGCAGGTCACGCGCCGGCAAATAATCGTAGGCGCCCATCAGATCTGCATGAACCGCCTCGGCCAGCTTATGGGAGACCTGACGGCTGGTCAACATGTGGAAATACCAGGCAAAATGGTAACCAACTTGGCGGTCGAAGCCATGGATCTGATTGGCAAGACCCGCTCCCCGCGCCACCTCGGCATCGGGCAGGGCAGGGATCTGGTTCGCCAGGACGGGCACCGGCTTGGCCGCGAGGCGTCCCTCGCGCCCCTCATGCTCGCGGATCGCGAGCACCCAATGATGGCAGAACCCCTCCGACTCGGCCGCCGAGCTGCGATCCCAGTCATCCAAGAAGCGTCTGAGCCGCGACCCGGCATCCAGGGAGGCGATCAGGTCGTCGATTCGCACCAGGCGACGCAACAGCAGACGCGGCGACCCGACCGGCTCGGGCTCCAGGCGCGGGAAGTCGAGCGGATCGACGAAGTCCGCGATGCTGTCGGGAAACCAATCGGGATCCGTGATGCATCGGTCCAGGACCTCCTGCAGCTGCTCGATCTCGATCTGGATAGAGTCGCGGGCCAGAGGACCCGTGCGGGCCACCAGATAATGGGTCTGGCCATTGAGCCGGGTGGCGAAATACTGGACCTTCGAGAGCTTGAACAGGAGCTCGTCGATATCACCGCCGGACTCGGCCTCTGCCCACTCGGTGATATGCCGGGCGATCCGACGACCGTCCAAGTCGACCACCCCGCCCAACCTGTGCCAGCCGGAACGCGTCATTGCATGGTGCAAGGACAGCTCCGGCAAGCGGGCCTGAATCGCCTCCAGGATCGGCTCGATCCCCACCGGGTCCCTGATGCTTTGGCAGGCCTCGGCGACCTCCAGTTGCAGTCGGCTGGGCTCGATCACGCCTCAGCCCCTTCCCGTTCGAACCGAGTCCGCTCATGGGGCGCCTGCCCCATGGCCTTGGCCAACCAGGGTGGCGCCTTGCCGGCCAGGACCCCCTGCAGGGCGACCATCCGGCCGCGCGCGCTCCCGCCACCTGCATCCTTGATCGGGTGGATGTCTTGCTTGACGACCTTGGCCGCGGCCGGTCCGCCGATGGAGGCGACATAGAGGAGGTGGCAATCGCGGATCAGACGGGCGCGTTCGCTATTCTTGTCGCCGACCATCTTCGTCCCGTCCGGATGGCGGACATCGATCAGTCGATTCTCGGTGGCGGAGACCTGATAGATGAGGAAATGGGGCGCGGTCCCGAAGTGTCCGTCCAGTTGCTCGCCCCCATTGGACGCACAGGCGACCCGGATGGAGCCCGGCATGTCGCCCTCGGCATAGGACTCGACCGAAGGGGGCGGATCCATTGCATGAGTGCCTTCGCCCTTGAGAATGGCGAGCGCCGCGCGCAGCGCCTCTGGGTCGAGCTCGGCGAGCTCGCCGCCCGCCGCTCGCTTCAGGTCTTCGAGATCGATTGCGGCCAGCCGCTCGGCGGTCGGCGGCCGCCCAACGGCCGCCACGAGCACCCGGATCAAACGGGACGTATCCGTCTCCGGCAGGGTACGGGCGGCAAGCGCGATCCGCAGTGCGATGTCGTCCGAGATGGAGCCTTTGGTCATGGTCGGTTTCCTCGCGGGCAGGGCGGTCCCTCACCCCTGCACGCATCACACGGGCACGATGCAATCGTCTTCCAGACAGGCGTCGAGGCACTGGGGCGACCCTGGCTCGCCCTCACCCTCGCATTCGCTGCAAGTCGTGGCGTCGATCTTGTACACCCCTTTCCAGGGCGAGATCGATTGGGTCGGGCAGAGCGGCTCGCAGTCACCACAGGCGGTACAGAGCTCGCGGACGATCTTCAGGGCCATATGAAACCTCCAGTTAGGGACTGTCCTTCTGGACCGCCGCGCCGCCCCGATCGAGGGGCGGGCGAGCGGATCTCGTCGATCAGTCGTCGCTGCGCTTGAAGCGCAAGGTCGTGGGGAAGAGCGGGGGCGGGCTGATGGGGTCGATATACCAACGGGACCCGTCTGTCAGCTCCACCGCACCGCCCCATGCCTCGGGCGTATCCGTCTCCACGGAGGCGATGGTCTCCTCCATGTCCTTCTTGGCGACGTAGAAGAGCAGGTCCCCCGCGTCGTTCTTTCGAATCATCACATTGGGCATCGCAACTTCGCCTCCTCGGTTGACCGCGAGCTCACCTCTAGTACCTCGTTTCACCTTATTTTGCGTTCTCAGCGCGGCGAGAAGCGGCCAGATGCAAGGCGCGCGGGCGCAGGAATAGCGGCCCCTATTTCAAGC
>JANQGF010000131.1 GCA_028277465.1 Chromatiaceae bacterium | reverse complement strand
CCGAGACCCCGCATGCCCGATTCCTATGTCGAGCGGATCCTCAAGGCGCGCGTCTACGACATTGCCCGTGAGACCCCCTTGACTCTCGCGCCCCAGTTGTCGAGCCGTCTCGGCAACCATGTCTTCCTCAAACGCGAGGATCTGCAGCCGGTCTTCTCCTTCAAGCTGCGGGGGGCCTACAACAAGCTGATCCGTTTGGATGGCGAGTCGCGCGCACGCGGCGTCATCGCGGCCAGTGCCGGCAATCACGCCCAGGGTGTCGCGCTCGGGGCGAGCCGTCTCGGCCTGCCCGCGACCATCGTGATGCCGCTTACGACGCCGGCGATCAAGGTGCGCTCGGTCCGGGCGCTCGGCGGCAAGGTGGTGCTGCATGGCGACTCTTACGATGAGGCCTGTGCCCATGCGATGACGCTGGTCGCGGAGAAGGGACTCACCTTTCTGCATCCTTTCGACGATCCGGACGTGATCGCCGGCCAGGGAACCATCGGGATGGAGATCCTGCGCCAGCACCCCGACCCGCCTAGCGCCATCTTCGTTCCAGTCGGCGGCGGGGGACTGATCGCCGGCGTCGCCGCCTATGTCAAATGGCTGAATCCGGAGGTGCAGGTCAT
Organism: Chromatiaceae bacterium; assembly: GCA_028277465.1. Lineage (GTDB taxonomy): Bacteria > Pseudomonadota > Gammaproteobacteria > Chromatiales > Chromatiaceae > JANQGF01. Next base: position 3,411 of record JANQGF010000131.1, on the reverse strand, counting down.
CGGTGTCGAGCCCGAGGAGGCGCCGACACTGCATGCCGCACTCGGCGCCGACGCACGGGTGGAACTGCCCAGGGTGGGCCTGTTCGCCGACGGGGTCGCGGTGCGGCAGATCGGTGCCGAGACCTTTCGCATCGCTAGGGAACGGGTCGACACCGTGGTGCTGGTCAGCACCGACGAGATCTGCGCCGCCATCAAGGACATCTTCGACGATACCCGCGGCATCGCCGAGCCCGCCGGGGCCTTGGCCGTCGCCGGGCTCAAGCGTTGGGTGGAGACCACCGGCACGCGGGGCACCCACCTGATCGCGATCGAGAGCGGTGCCAACATCAATTTCGATCGGCTGCGTCACGTCGCCGAGCGCGCCGAGCTGGGCGAGCGACGCGAGGCCCTGTTCGCGGTCGAGATTCCCGAGCGGCCCGGAAGCTTCCTGACCTTCTGTCGCACCCTGGGCAAACGCCAGATCACCGAGTTCAATTACCGGTATTCCGACTCCAGTCGCGCGCAGGTCTTCGTCGGCGTGGAGCTGAGTCGCGGCGATGAAGAACGCGCCGAGCTGACCGCCCGACTCGGCGAGCGTGGCTTCGAGGTGCTCGACATGACCGACAACGAGACCGCGAAGCTCCACATCCGCTTCATGGTCGGCGGTCACGCCCCAGGGATCGACCAGGAGACCCTCATCCGCTTCGAGTTCCCCGAGCGTCCTGGGGCACTGCTCGACTTCCTGACCGCGCTCGGCAAACGTTGGAACATCAGCCTCTTCCACTATCGCAACCATGGTGCCGCCTATGGCCGCGTCCTCATGGGTGCACAGATCCCGTCTGCCGATCAGTCCGACTTCCGGTGCTCGCTGGATCGGCTTGGCTATCGCTATTGGGACGAGACCGACAATCCGGCCTATCGGATCTTCGCCGGGGCCAGAGAGATGAGCGAATGACCGAGCGACGGATCGGCTCGCCGGAGTAGAACGCGACCCGCAGCTGAGCCGCGTGATGCCGATGGCTCCTGATGGCTGCGTGGCTGGAGCCACTATGTTCAGCGATGAGCGGACTGACCTTCCGCGCAGCCGCCAGCTCCTCGAGGTCCCGGGTCTGGAGGTGCTCACCGGGACCTTTCGTCATCATGTCTTCCCGCGCCACACGCACGACGGCCTGATGATCGCGCTGATCGAGGACGGGGCGCAGCGACTCGAGCACGCTGGCGAGCGCTTCGTCGCCGCGCCTGGCCAGATCGTGTCCATGCCGGCCGGCACCGTGCATGCGGTCTCGCCCGCCGCGCCGGAAGGCTGGCGCTACCGTGTCCTGATCATCCCCGACAGCCTGCTGAATCAGGTGACCGAACGGCCACTCTCGGGTCTCGGGTCCGAGGTGATCATCGAAGACCGCGACTTCGCGGGCGCCTTGACGGGGGCCCACGACGCCCTGGCGCGGGGTGCGGCGCATCTGGAGCTCGAGAGCCGTCTGTTGGACGTCGTGTCGCGATTCCTCGAGCGGCACGCGCGTCCGAGACCGCCAATCGTGCGGGTGGGCCGCGAGCCCGAGGCGGTGCGTCGCGCGCTGGACTACCTCGCGGCGCATCTGGATCGGGGTGTTCCGCTCACGGAGCTCGCGGCCGCGGCCGGGCTCGACGGTTTCCGTCTGACGCGGGCCTTCACCCGCGAAATCGGTCTGCCGCCGCATACCTGGCATCTACAGTGCCGACTGAGGTACGCCCAGTCCCGTCTGGTGCGTGGCGAGCCGATCGCGGCCGTGGCCCAGCTGGCGGGCTTCGCCGACCAGGCCCATTTCACCCGTGCCTTCAAGCGTCTGACTGGGGTCACACCGGGGCGCTACCGCGCCGATCACGGTCATCCCTCGCCACGACGCTGAGCCCGCCAAGATCGTTCAAGACGAGGGTGCCTCCAGAGGCTAGTGTGCCACCCGTCCGAGACCTGGAGGGCGAGGCCATGTGCGGAATTGCCAGATCGAGTGTGCGCGCCGGCAGGGGCTGGGTGCTCCGGCGCATGGGTTCGCCGAGATGAGCGGCCCCTATCCGAGCCAGCCATCCTCCGGCGCGCCGCTCGCGCTCGACGGGATCGGGCTGGGGGCGGCCGTGGTAACGCCCATCGCCTGGGGCCTGACCGGCATCTTCGTCCGTCTGCTGGCCGAGATGCCGCCTGGGATGATCGTCGCCGGCCGCCTGGCCGTCGGCCTCGCTATTCTGCTGCCGTTTCTGCTGGTCCGCCGCGAGCACGTGCTCGCCGTCCTGCGCACGCCGCTGCCGCTGGCGATGGGCCTCTATTATGTGTTCGCCACCGAGGCGTTCGTCCGCGCACCCGTGGTCGAGGTGACGCTGATCATCGGGACCGCGCCCGCGATCGCCGTCGCCCTGCAATGGCTGCGCGGAATGTGCCCGAGCGCGCGTCAAACCGCCTGCGTCGCCTTCGCCCTGCTCGGCCTGGTGCTCTATCTCGCGCCGGCGGCGACCACGGGTGGCGGGATCGCGGGCCATGCGCTCGCTTTCGGCTGTGCCCTGGCGTCCGCGCTCTATGCGGTCGGGCTGCGCTCGCAGGCGCTCGAGGGACGGCGTTTCGACCCGCTCGCGCTGACGGCGATGGCCTGTCTCTGGGGACTGGTCGCCAGCCTGCCTTTGCTTTCGGTCTCGGCGCCATGCTGGCCGTCCGGTGACGAGCTGCTGCTGGTCACGGCGCTCGGCCTCGTCTCCACCGCCCTCCCGACCCTGTCCTACGGTCTCGCCGCGGCGCGTCTTTCTGCGCTCATCACCACCACTCTGAGTCTGCTGACTCCGCTCGTCGCCGGTCTCGCGGCCGGCCTCTTCCTGGGCGAATGGCCGCACCTGGCCTCGCTGCCCGGCGCCATGGTGACGCTCGCAGCCTTGTTCTTGCTCATCCGCGCGCCGGCGAAACGCTGACCACTGATCCGAGGTCCGGCCGTTGGGACCGCGAAGGGCACGGAGCAGAACGAAGATCTGCTTCGCGGCGAGGCCGTCCTGCCCTTCGCGGGCCGAGTGCGGGTGGGGTCCCGTGGGTCGGCGAGGGGCGGTGAGGCACTCCATGGGTGGGCTGGTGGCCCGAGCCATGATTGCCGAGCGCCCTGGTCTATGGCGGCGCGTGCGCGCGCTCGGCGGGCGTCTGGTGATGCTGGGCACGCCCAACGGCGGGTCCTGGGAGATCGTGCGGCTGCTGACGGGTCGCGCCTCGACCCTGAAGAAGCTGGCCCTGCTCGATCTGCGTCATCGCAAGTCCGGCCTCCTGCAGCTGATTCGCGAATTCCCCGGTATCCTGGAGCTGCTCCCTGAGGACGAGCAGGGCTTCTTCGGACAGTCGGTCTGGGAGCGCCTCAATGCCCAGGACGAGACGGATGGGCACCAGTGGCAGACCCCGGGTCAGACACGCGGCGATGGGTCCGGGAACCG
>JANQGF010000124.1 GCA_028277465.1 Chromatiaceae bacterium | reverse complement strand
CAGGAGCATCGCCGGGCGATGTGACTGGTGGCGCGACACCGAAGGCGGGCGTCAAGACAAGTCAGATGGTATGAACATTGACAGAAATCGCCTAAGGCCATCGCTTAGGGGTCGATTCGTACCCGGGTGGTGCGGTGTCGAGCACCGCATCGCCTTTCAACCATCGGTTTTGGAATCACCACTTATGAGTCCAGGGACCCGACCACTCGAGGGGTTCGGTGTGGGGCTGCGTGCCTGTCACTACCGCGACTTCCTTGAACAGCGCCCAAGTCTGGACTGGATCGAGGTCCACACCGAGAATTACTTTGGTGCCGGCGGCTTGGATCTGCATGTGCTGGCGACTCTGCGCGCGGATTACCCGCTGAGCCTGCATGGTGTGGGTCTCGGGTTAGGCTCCGCGACCGACGAGCACTTCGCCGCCCATCTCGAGAAGGTCCGGCAAGTCGCCAGTCGTTTCGAGCCGGCACGAATCTCCGAGCATCTGAGCTGGGCGATGGTGCCCGGCCGTCATCTGAATGATCTGCTTCCGATGCCTCTGACCACCGAGGCGCTGCAGCTGGTCTGTGAGCGCGTCGATCGGGCGCAGGGGCGACTTGGGACCATCCTGCTCGAGAACGTCTCCACTCACCTGCGTTTCGCTGCCGACACCTTGGGTGAGGCCGAGTTTCTCAACGAGGTGGCACGGCGCACCGGTTGCGGCGTGCTGCTCGATGTCAATAATCTCTACGTCAACGAATGCAACCACGGCGAGGACGCGACCGCAGCGATGGCCGCCATCGATCCGGCCGTGGTGGGCGAGATCCACCTGGCAGGGCACCTGGTGACCGAAGACGTGGTGGTCGATCATCACGGTGCACCCGTGGCCGACCCGGTCTGGGCCCTGTATCGGGACGCGGTCGCGCGCTTCGGGGCGGTGCCGACACTGATCGAATGGGATACCGACATCCCGGCCCTGCCCGTGCTGATCGCCGAGGCCAAGACGGCCCGGCGCCTCGCCGGTCAGGTACTGGCGCAGACACAGGCGCAGCGGTGGGAGTTGGCGGATGTCTGAGCTGGCACACCTGCAGACGCGTTTCGCCACCGGCCTATTGACCGCAGGCGACAATCCGGCAGAGCTGTTTCGCGGTGATCCGGCGCGCTCGGCGCGGCGTTTCGCACTCTATCGCGGCAATCTCACCGCGAACTGGGACAAGAGCCTGGGCAATGCCTATCCGGTTCTGCGCAAGCTCGTCGGTGACGATTTCTTCCGTGCGATGGCGCGCGAGTTCGGTCGTGCCAGGCCACATGCAGAAGGTGACCTGAATCGCTTCGGGGCTGGTCTGGCGACCTTTCTCGAAGACTTCGCACCGGTGGCGGACCTCCCTTACCTACCCGATATGGCGCGCCTCGAATGGGCGCTGCATCGCATCCATTATGGCGTCGATGCCCTGGCCCTGAGCTTGGCGGCGTTCGCGGCAATGGGCGCCGAGGTCTTGGATGGCCTGAGGCTGCGCCTGCGCGAGGGTTGCACCCTGCTGTGCTCGCGCTGGTCGATCCTCGCCATCTGGCAGGCCCATCAGCCCGATGGACCGCCCTTGCCGCGAGACATCGCGCAAAGGAGTCGCTATGTCGTCTGCCGCCCGCGCTGGCGCTCCCAAGTGATGCCGCTCTCGTTCGGCGAGCTCACTGCCCTGCAGCTGCTTGAAGAGGGTGCGGCTTTGGGCGCCGCCTTGGAACAGGCCGCGGATGCCGATCCCGATTTCGACCCCGCCTCCGCGCTGCCACGCTGGCTGGAGGCAGGTCTCTTTGCCGCGACTGAGGTGGTTTCCAGAGAGGATCATACTTGAAAGGGTAGGCTTGGCATCGGGGTCCTCCAGAGTTCACCTTACCCCCTTCACAGGACATATCGGGAGAAAGACGCATGAACGCACTGGTTCAGATGCACGGGCTGACCAATCGCTTCTATCTGTCCCTCGGCGACTGGGGCGGGAGCCTGCTCGCCTTGGCCATCCGCTTCTATGTCGGTTGGCAATTCTTCAAGGCGGGGCTGACCAAGATCGGCAACTGGGACAGCACCCTCTTCCTGTTCCGCGACGAGTACTCGGTGCCCCTGCTGTCGCCTGAGGTTGCGGCGGTGGCCGGCACCCTCGGTGAGCTGGTCTTTCCCTTGCTGCTCTTCGTCGGCCTCCTCTCGCGCCCCGCGGCGCTAGCGCTCTTCGTGGTCAATCTGGTGGCGGTGATCAGCTATCCAGCCCTCTTCCAATTCCAGTGCCCGGCGGCGATCAACGACCACTTCACCTGGGGCGCGCTTCTGCTCGTGCTCCTCGCCTTCGGCCCGGGACGCTTCTCGCTGGATGCCCTCATCGGCCGCCGTCTGGGATGATGGCGGGAATCTGTCTCGAGCGCTCCCCGCAGAATAGGTCCCAGGCTGCACCCGAACCGGTGGTGCCTCTGCCCTCGGTCGTGCGCTTCGGTCGCGAGATCTGCGGGACGCTCGAGCAGGCCGAGCGCCGCGAGTGGTGGCTCGCCAACGGCCGCGGCTCCTATGCCGCCGGCACCCTGGCCGGTTCGCTGACGCGCCGCTATCAGGGTCTGCTGACGGCGACCTTGGCACCGCCGCTGGGACGCTCTCTGGTGTTCGCCAAGGCCGACGCGACCCTCATCGATGGAGACCGCGAGTGGCCCTTGTTCGCCAATCGCTGGACGGATGGCAGCGTCGCCCCAGCCGGTCAGGTCCATATCGAATCCTTCCAGCTGGAAGGCCGCATGCCGGTCTGGCGTTTCGCGCTCGGCGATCTTCTGATCGAGCAGCGTATCTGGATGCAGCGCGGTGCCGATTGGACCCATGTCGCGTGGTGCTTGGTCAGGGGCGAACGTGCCCTGAGGCTGCGCGTCGCCCTGCTGGTGAATGCACGCGATCACCATGCGGTGAGCGAGGTGGGGCGGATCCAGCCGCGGCTCAGCTTGCAGGGCGCCGTGCTTCGGGTCGACCATGCCCATTGGTTCGATCTCCAGATCCGGGCCCAGGGCGGGTCGATACGGGTCGAGCCGGTCTGGATCCAGGGCTTCGATCTGCCGCTCGAGCGCGAGCGCGGTCTGGAGGATCGGGACAATCATCTACAGGTCGGTCACGCCTTCTTGGCGCTGGAGCCTGGCGATTGGTGCGGTGTCAGTGCCGGTGTCGGCGAGCTGCCGCTCATGGATCTTCGCCGCGCCATGGCCGAGCATCAGGCAGGCGAAGCCCAGCTGATCGAGCGCGCTCGGCGCGCGAACCCCGCCTTCGTGCAGGCACCGGACTGGGTCCAACAGTTGGTGCTCGCCGCCGACAGCTTCCTCTTCGCCCGACCCCTGCCGCAGGCGCCGGACGGTGAATCCGCGATCGCCGGCTATCCTTGGTTCGGTGACTGGGGCCGCGACACCATGATCGCCTTGCCTGGCCTCACGCTCGCCACCGGCCGGCATGAGAGTGCGCGACGCATCCTGGAGACCTTCGCGCCCTTCGTCGAGGGCGGGATGCTTCCCAACATGTTCCCGGGGACCGGCGCGGTGCCCGCGTACAACACGGTCGACGCGGCCCTCTGGTATCTGGAGGCTTGGCGTGCCTATGTGGAGGCGAGCGGCGACAGCGCGGCGCTGACCCGGGTGTTCCCGGTGCTCGAGTCCATCGTGCGCGGCTATCGTGACGGCACCCGCTATGCCATCGCCATGGACCCGGTCGACGGTCTGATCCGAGGCGGCGAGCCGGGAGTGCAGCTCACCTGGATGGATGCCAAGGTCGGCGATTGGGTCGTCACGCCCCGCATCGGCAAGCCGGTCGAGATCAATGCACTCTGGTACAACGCCTTGGTCGCCATGCAGGGCTTCGCCGCAGGGCTCGGGGCGGATCCCGGACCCTACGCCCGGCTGGCCGAGCGGGCTGCGGCCGGCTTTCGCCGCTATGTCCGCTCCGATGGAGGCGGGCTCCTCGATGTCTTGGACGGTCCGGATGGCGACGACCCGAGTGTGCGACCCAACCAGATTCTTGCCGTCAGCCTGACCGCTTCGCCCTTGTCGCGCGAGGAACAGACGCAGGTCGTTGCGGCATGCGCTCGGCAGCTTCTGACCTCCTATGGACTCCGCTCCTTGGCGCCTACAGATCCGGGCTATCGCGGGCGCTACCTCGGCGGGGTGCGGGAGCGGGACGGGGCCTACCATCAGGGAACGGTCTGGGGCTGGCTGCTGGGCCATTTCGCGCTCGCCGAGTACCGGGTCACCGGAAATGCACGGCTCGCCCGCTCGCGTCTGGAGCCTATGGCCGACCATCTGCGCGATGCCGGCCTCGGCAGCCTGAGCGAGATCTTCGATGGCGATCCGCCCCACACCCCGAGGGGCGCCCCGCTACAGGGCTGGTCGGTGGCCTGCACGCTGGAGGCCTGGTGGCGACTGAGCGACGACCCGAGGAGTTTGGGTCGACCGCCTCGGGAGGCCGAGCGCTCGAGGTCTCCTGGGGCCTCGTCCCTCGGCCCAACCGACACCCCGGCAGCCCCGCGGCGGGGACAGGCTGACGCAGAGCGAGCGGCCCGGGCTTTGGGCCACCCCGGCCCCATCCGGCACGGCCTGGGCGGTCTCGGCAGAACACCCTAGCCTGGGTACCTATCACCTCTATGGCGCCCAGCCCGCCGAGTCCTTGTTCACTGACAACGACACCAATACGGCACGCTTATGGGGGATCCCGAGCGAGAGTCCCTACGTCAAGGACGCCTTTCACCGCCGGGTCGTCGAGGGTAACGAATCGGCCGTCAACCCGGCGAGGCGGGGGACCAAGTTTGCCGCCTGGACGCGGCGGACGGTCGACCCGGGACACCGGGTGCGGATCGACCTGGTCCTTTCGGCCGCGGCCGAGGACACGCCCTTCGCGCGGCAGGAGCGAGTGTTCTCGGTGCGCCAGTTCGAGGCGAACGTCTTCTTCGACGAGCTGCTGACGGAGGCCTCAGCCGAGGGTCACCAGATCATGCGGCAGGCCCTGGCCGGCATGATCTGGAGCCAGCAGTTCTTCGCCTACGACGTGACCCGATGGCTGAAGGGCGATCGATTTCCGCCGCCCGAGGCCCGCAAGTACGGGCGCAATCGTCACTGGCGACACCTGCGTGCCGCGGACGTGATCTCCATGCCGGACGTCTGGGAGTACCCCTGGTTCGCCGCCTGGGATCTGGCCTACCATTGCCCGGTGCTCGCCCTCATGGACGTCGACTTCGCCAAGGATCTGGGATGCAGAGGCGGGTTTCTTCAAGGACCTGCTGATCGGCCCGGATGGTGCCACCCGTCGCATCGACGTCTATTCCTGGGTCGGCCTCATCCCCTTGTTCGCGGCCGAGGTGGTGCACAAACGCCTCCTCGACCGGGCACCGCGGTTCTATGCCAGGCTGCTGCAGCACAGGGGCGGTCTCTTTCAGGGCAGCTATGTCTGCGAGTGTCCGGATTGGGAGAACGAGCGGGGCGAGCACCTGCTGTCTCTGGTGGATCACACCATGCTGCCGCGGATCCTTCAGCGCCTCCTCGATGAGGATCAGTTCCTCTCCGCCTATGGCGTGCGTAGCGTCAGCCGGCTGCATGCGACCCAGCGTGACCTGGGCGACATCCCCGGAATCGGCCGCGCCCTGATCGAGTACGTACCGGGCGAGTCGACCTCCGGCCTGTTCGGCGGCAACTCGAATTGGCGGGGTCCCATCTGGATGCCGACCAACTATTCGCTGATCCAGGCCCTGGAGAAGTTCCACCGCTTCCTGGGACCGAACTTCAGCGTGTCCGTGCCCTGCCTCGGCGGGCAGCGACTCAATCTCAAAGAGATCGCCAACCTGCTGAGCGAATGGCTGGTCGACCTCTATCGCCGCGGGCCGGATGGCGTCGTGCCGGCCCTGCGCAAGGACAGCCCCTTTCAGTCCGACCCCGATTGGCGCGACCTCTATCACTTCTACGAATACTTCCACGGCGAGACGGGGCTGGGGGCAGCGCACCAGATCGGCTGGACAGGTCTGCTGGCCAACCTGGTGATGCGTCGGTATCGGCGCGATATTCCGGAGTTCTGGCGTCATGTTCAGGACCCGCAGCCTATCGCCCTCACTGCTTGATGCGCGGTCACCGAACACTGTCTCGCAGGCCGCGTCGCGTTGCCACCCACGGGGGTCGTCAATCATGAGCAAGCAGCAGCAAACCCAGTATCCGCCCGTCGTCATGCCCTCGCTGGAGCAGCAGATCGTCCTCCGGGGGCAGAAGGCCCTGGTCACCGGGGCGAGCTCCGGGATCGGCAAACAAGTCGCCGTCGCCCTGGGCCATGCGGGTGCGGACATGGTCGTCAACTATGTCACCGATCCCGACAAGGCCGAGGAAGCGGTCACCGAGATCAAGCGCCGCTGCGGCATCGAGGCCATGGCGATGTCAATCTGACCGGGCAGTTCCTCTGTGCCCGCGAGGCGGTTCGGGAGTTCAAGCGTCGCGGCGTGCTGCCCGAGGTGTCCTGCGCCGCGGGAAAGATCATCCGACCTTCCCGAAGACCCTCTCGGCGCGAGCCACCGCGGCCCTGGAGCGGCTCGGGGTGGAGGTGGTGACCGAGAGTCGGGTGACGGCCATCGATGCCGAGGGCGTCGCCGTCGCCGGTCAGCCCATCGCGGCGCGAACCGTGCTTTGGGCGGCGGGTGTGGTGGCCTCGCCCGCGTCGCAGTGGCTCGGCGCGCGGGCCGACCGGGCCGGGCGGATCGAGGTGGAGCCGGATCTATCGGTGCCGGGTCACCCGGAGGTCTTCGCCATTGGAGACACGGCCTTGGCGACCGCCTGGGCGGGCAGGCCGGTTCCGGGTCTGGCACCAGCCGCCAAGCAGGGTGGCCAGTACGTGGCCCGGGTCATTCGGGCGCGCGTCACCGGACGATCGGCCCCCCCTGCGTTCGCCTATCGCCATCAGGGCAGTCTCGCCACCATCGGCCGCAAGGCCGCCGTCGCGGACTTCGGCTGGCTGCGCCTGTCCGGCGCCCTGGCCTGGTGGCTGTGGGGTCTGGTGCACGTCTTCCTGCTCGTGGGGGTGCGCAACCGGGTCTCGGTCATGTGGGACTGGTTCTGGGCCTATCTCACCTTTCGCAGCAGCACGCGTCTGATCACGGATCCGCCAGGGTCTGCGGCATTGGCCGCGGCTGGTCAGGGTGACGACGGCAGGGGCGATCGTACTGGCCAGCGTTAGTGATTTCCGCGTCCGATGACACGACGCAAAGAGCTAAACCGCGTCCAGAGCGAGATGCGTCGTTTTTATTTTGTGTCTGGCTTTGAGGGCTTCACTGGCCTTGGCAGGGACGCGGTTTGAATTTTATATTTTTTAATCTTTATAAACCGCGACAGCTCCGATACTTGTTGTGGCTGCCAAGGCTGATCCAATCAAGAGACTTCGCATACCGCGCTAGGAGCCTGTCCGACTTAGGGGGATCGACGCGAGGGAGTGGGAGAGCGAGGCCATTTCGTTCCGGTTTCGAGGCGCATAGTGGATTCTATGTCACGAGAAACCGGGGCGAAAGGGGCCGTTCTCCCGCTTCCGCAGCCGATTCAGCCTAAGTCGGACAGGCTCCTAGGCGCGGTTTAGGGCACTTGGCTTGCGAGGCGAGCAATGAGACTGTTGAGAGACGTGGCCGTCGCATACTCCTCGTCGTGGGGCTATCTGGCGCCGTTCACGGTGATCCATCTGGCGCTTCGACTGGTCGCTGCAGCAGTGATCGTGCCGCTCTCGAGCCTCTTGCTCGCAGCCGCGATCGCGACATCCGGCCAGAGTGCACTCACCGACCAGGACATCGCCCGCTTTCTGCTCACCCCGGCCGGATTCGCCGCGGCGCTGGCGCTGGTCAGCCTATCCATCTTGGCCAGTGTCTTGGACGTGGCCGTGATGACCAACACCCTGCGCCGTCGGGAGCACAGCGCAGTCCGGGCACTGATGTCGGGGCTGTCGCTCGTTCTGAGGCGCTTCGGCGGGCTCTTGAGCTTTGGTGCGCGGCTTACCTTACGCGTGCTGCTGATCGCGGCGCCCTTCCTGCTCGTTGGCGCGTTGGTCGCTTGGGTGGCCTTGGGCCAATACGACATCAACTACTATCTGACCTACAAGCCGCCGGCGTTTCTGATCGTGGTCGCGATCATCGGCGCAATCGCGCTGGTCTTGGCGGTCATCCTCATCTCGCGGCTATCGAGCTGGGCGGTCGCTCTGCATTTCCTCTTGTTCCGACGCGTGGCGCCGAGACGCTCCTTCGGCGAGAGTGCCGAGGGGTTGCAGGGTGAACGCCTCGAGGTCGTCGGCCGGATCCTGACCTGGGCCGTCGTACGCGGCCTGCTGGCTGCGCTGGTGGCTGCCGTCGCAGGTCTCCTGATTGGTGGCATCCAGTATCTCTTCGGCGCGAACCTGCGACTCGTCGCGCTGTTCACCCTCGCGCTGCTCCTGGTCTGGGGCCTGGCGAGCGCCGTGGTCTCGGCGCTTGCGAACGGCGCACTTGCCGCGCTGCTCGACCACCTCTACCGCCGCGTGACCAGCGATGAGCCGGGCGATACTCTGCCGGGTGCGGCGGTGGATCCCGATCCGCGTCAGGCGGTGCCCGTGCGCCTTGTGCTGACCGTGGCGGTGGCTGCAATAGCCGGCGGGGTCTATTTCGGAGACGACCTTCTGGGTCGCGTCAGCGCCGAGCGGAGCGTCGAGATCATCGCCCATCGGGGCGCGGCCGGATCGCGTCCGGAAAACACCATGTCCGCGGTCACCAAGGCGCTTGAGGATCACGCCGACTGGGTCGAGATCGACGTGCAGGAAACGGCCGACGGCCAGGTGGTGGTCGCGCATGACAGCGATTTCATGAAATCGGCCGGCGTCGATCTGAAGGTCTGGGACGCCACGATGGACGACCTTGCCGAGATCGACATCGGCAGCTGGTTCGATCCCGCCTACGCGTCTGAGCGAACGCCGACATTGCGTGACGTGCTGCTGGCCGTCAAAGATCGAGGGAGGGTCCTCATCGAGTTGAAATACTATGGGCACGATGTCGAGCTCGAGGCGCGGGTTGCGCGGATCGTCGACGAGGTGGACATGTCGGACCAGATCGCGGTCATGTCGCTGAAGATCTCGGGCGCTCAAGAGATGCAAAGGCTCCGGCCACACTGGACCTACGGCGTGCTGGCAGCGACCGCAATCGGCGACCTCTCGGCGTTGGAGGCGGATTTCCTGGCGCTCAATACCGGGCAGGTCTCTTTGCACCTGATCCGTCGGGCCCGTAAGCAGGGCAAGCGGGTCTACGCCTGGACGGTCGACGACCCACTGACCATGTCGCGCCTGATCTCGATGGGCGTAGATGGATTGATCACCAACGAACCGGCGCTGGCGCGGGCAATCATGGACGCACGCAATGGTCTCTCCGCAGCCGAGCGACTGACGCTCTGGCTGAGCGACCTCTTCCGGCTGAAGCATCTTCGGCTCACCGCCGAGGCAGCCGATGCATAGCTGTCGGGAGACCAGGGTGGCGGTCGCTTTGGCGTTATGTTTCGGTCTGCTGCCCTCGGCCGGAGCGGCGGAAGAGCCACTCCCAGGTGACCCCTTCGCAATCCGGCTGCGGCTAGAGATGGCGGCACATCGCCGGCTGACAGACGTGATGGACAAGGTCGGCCACAAGCCGGCTCCGTTCGTCACCGATGGGTGCAGCGGCGGCCTCTCGATGGCTTGGGAAGTCCTTTCGGATGTCCTGCCGAGCTTCGCGAAGATCCATCAGGAGCGCCCACCCTGGGAAGACTGCTGCATCACTCACGATCGCGCCTACCACGCCGCTGCGGGCGCAGCGACCGCGGAGGAGGGCTACCGGGCGCGGTTCGAGGCGGATGAGGACTTACGAGAGTGCGTCATCGAGACCGGTGCACACCGCGCGAAGGCCCTGATGGAAAGCTATGGCTTGACCGAAGCGCAAGTTGATCGCTCCTATGCCCTGGTGGCGCAGGCCATGTTCGACGCGGTTCGCTTCGGCGGCGGCCCGTGCAGCGGTCTACCCTGGCGCTGGGGCTACGGCTATCCCGACTGCCTCTGGGGCGAATGACGCGCCCAACAAGCGTGGCCTCGCCTTCCCTGCCTGGCTGTTCTCAGTCGGAGCGGCGCCTCGCTCACGTGTCCCGGGGCTTGGTGCTCGTCAGCGCTCACCGATATTGGCCCGGCTTGGTGCGATTGCCCTGGGAAGGGCGGCCTCGATCACCGGTTCGCCCGATCCGTTGAGTCGGTATCGCGCATCATGCGGCAGCATCACGTGGGAGCGGCGCCCCGCCGCGATCGCGCGCCAGTTTCTCCTGAATCGCCTCATGAACGAAGGCGGACAAGGGGCTCCTTCGGTCTCGAACCGGCGACGCGCAGTGCGGTTTCCGTCTCGGGGTCGAGTCGAACTGGAATGGTCATGCCACGGCACCCCGTATGACGATCTTGCGCTGGACCATGCCCCAACGCCCGATCGCGGCGAGGGCGCCGCTCCTACCGGCGCGCTGCGCAATGCTGCAAACCCCGACGGCGCAAGCGGTTCCACCAACCCGTCGATGCCTCACCGCAGCACCAACAACCGATCCTTGACCTCGACCACATCCCCCTCCGCGACCTCGATGCCGTGCACGACACCGGACAGAGGCGCAGTGACGGAGGTGTACATCTTCATGGCCTCCAGCGTGAACAGCGGGTCGCCCTTGCGCACCCGGTGCCCGACCGTGACCGCGACCTCGGAGATCTTGCCCGGGATCGGCGCCCCTACCTCGCGCGGGTCGTCCGGGTTGGCCTTCGGGTGGCTCCGCTCCTCGACGACGATGCTGCGGTCCTGCACCTCGATGATCCGCGGCACGCCGTTGAGGTCGAAGTTCACGGCCCGCCGGCCCTGGCGGTCCGGCTCGCCGACATGCACGAGCTTGATGAACAGGACCTTGCCCGGCTCGATCTCGCAGGCGATCTCCTCCTCCGTGCGCAGACCGTAGAAGAAGGCCGGCGTCGGCAGAACCGACAGGTCCCCATAGGTGCTGCGGGTCTGGTCGAACGCCAGGAACACCTGCGGGTACATCAGGTAGGACAGCAGGTCGTCGTCGCTGGGCTCGCGGCCGATCTTCTCGGCGAACTCGGCGCGCAGGGCCTCCAAGTCCACCGACTCGGCGTGCAGGCCGGGCCGGTCGGTGATCGCCGGGCGGCCGTTCAGCACGATACGCTGGATCTCCTGGGGCCAGCCGCCCTTCGGTTGGCCGAGCCCGCCGGCCAGCATGTCGACGACCGACTCCGGGAACGGCAGCGCGCCCGGGGCCAGGTTCAGCACGTCTTGAGCGCGGATGCCGCGGGTGACCAGGAAGATGGCCATGTCGCCGACGACCTTCGAGCTCGGCGTGACCTTGACGATGTCGCCGAACAGCTGGTTGACGTCGGCATAGGTCTGGGCGACCTCGCCCCAGCGGTCCGCGAGCCCCATGGCCGCGGCCTGCTCCTTCAGGTTGGTGAACTGGCCACCCGGCAGCTCGTGCAGATAGACCTCGGCGGTGCCGTGCGGCGCGCTGGTGTCGAAGGGCTTGTAGTAGGTCCGCACCCGCTCCCAGTAATGAGACATGGCGTCCAGCGGGGCGCGGTCGATCCCGGTGTCGCGGGCCGTGAACTCCAGTGCCGCGATCAGCGAGTTCAGATTCGGTTGGGACGTCGACCCGGACATCCCGGAGATGGCCCCGTCGGCGACGTCGACACCGGCATCGGCCGCGCGCAGCACCGATGCGGCGTTGAGCCCGGAGGTGTCGTGGGTGTGGAAATGGATCGGGATGCCGATCTCGGCCTTCAGGGCCTGGAACAGCCGATCCGCGGCGTAAGGCCGCAGCAGGCCCGCCATGTCCTTGATCGCCAGGAAATGGGCGCCGGCCCGCTCCAACTCCCTGGCCATGTCGATGTAGTAGGCCAGGTCATACTTGTCACGCTTGGGGTCGAGCAGGTTGCCGGTGTAGCAGATCGTGGCCTCGCACACGGCGCGGCCGTCGTTCAGCACCGCCTCCATCGCCGGCAGCAGGTTCGGCACATAGTTCAGGCTGTCGAAGATGCGGAAGATGTCCATGCCGCACTCGACGGCGTGCTCGACGAAGCGCCTGACGACCGCGTCCGGGTAGTTCGAGTAGCCGACCGCGTTGGCACCGCGCAGCAGCATCTGGAAGCAGATGTTCGGGATGCGCTCGCGCAACTGCGTCAGGCGTGCCCAGGGGTCCTCGCTCAGAAAGCGCATCGCGGTGTCGAAGGTCGCCCCGCCCCACATCTCCAGCGAGAACAGCCCCGGCGCCTGGTGGGCGATGGCCCCGGCGATGCGCAGCATGTCCCGGGTGCGCACGCGGGTCGCGAGCAGCGACTGGTGGGCGTCGCGCAGGGTGGTGTCGGTGACCAGCAGCCGCTCCTGGGCCAGCGCCCAGTCGGCGAGGCCCTTCGGCCCACGCTCGAGCAGGATCTGGCGCGTGCCGGGGGGCGGCGGCTCGCTGTGGTCGTAGGCCGGGACCCGTGCCTCCGGCAGCACGCCCCCGGGCCGGTAGCCCTTGGCGTGCGGATTGCCGTTGACGATGGTCTCGCCCAGGTAGTTCAGCAGCTTGGTCGCCCGGTCGCGGCGCGGCGTCAGCTCGAACAGCCCCGGCGTCCTGTCGATCAGCTGCGTCGTCGCCCGGCCGGCGCGGAAGGTCGGGTCCTGGATCAGGTTCTCGAGGAAGAGGATATTGGTCTTGACGCCGCGGATGCGGAACTCGCCGAGCGCGCGCTGCATGCGCTCCAGCGTGTTCTCCCAGTCCAGCGAGCGCACCGTCAACTTGACCAGCAACGAGTCGTAGTAGGGCGAGACCAGCGCGCCGGTGGTCGCGATGGCCGCGTCGAGCCGGATGCCGTAGCCGGCCGGCGAGCGGTAGGTCAGGATGCGGCCGATGTCCGGGGCGAAATGGTTCTCCGGGTCCTCGGTCGTGATCCGGCACTGCAGCGCGCAGCCGATGCGCGGGATCTCGGGCTGGGGCGGGATGCGGATCTCCGGGCCGTGCAGCTCCCGGCCCGCGGCGACCAGGATCTGCGAGCGCACCAGGTCGATGTTGGTGATCTCCTCGGTCACCGTGTGCTCGACCTGGATGCGCGGGTTCATCTCGATGAAGAACCAGTCCCCGCGCTCGGCATCGACCAGGAATTCGACCGTCCCGGCATTGTCGTAGCCGATCTCACTCGCCAGCCGCACCGCCGCGTCGCACAGCGCCATGCGGACCGCGTCGTCCAGGTCCAGGGCCGGCGCGACCTCGATGACCTTCTGGTGGCGGCGCTGCACCGAGCAGTCGCGCTCGTGCAGGTGCACGCAGTTGCCGTGGCGGTCGCCGAGCACCTGGACCTCGATATGCCGGGCCTGCTCGATGAAGCGCTCCAGGAACACGGCGCCGTTGCCGAAGGCGTTGCGGGCCTCGGTGCTGGCCTCTTCGAGCAGCTTCGGCAAGGCCTCGGGCTCGCGCACGACCCGCATGCCGCGCCCGCCGCCGCCGTGGGCGGCCTTGATGATCAGCGGGAAACCGATCCCCGCGGCCAGCTCCAGCGCCGCGTCGCGATCCTCGACCGGCTCCTCGGTGCCCGGCAACGTCGGCACACCGGCCTTGTGCGCGAGCTCGCGGGCCGCGGTCTTGTCGCCCATGCGCGCCAGCAGCTCGGGCCGGGGGCCGACGAAGGCGATGCCGTGCTCGGCACAGGCCCGCGCGAACCCCGGGTTCTCGGACAGGAATCCATAGCCCGGATGGATCGCGTCGACGCCCTGCTCCACGGCGATGCCGATGATGCCCGGGATATCCAGATAGGCCCCGACCGGCCCCTTCGTGCGGTCGAGCTGGTAGGCCTCGTCGGCCTTGAAGCGGTGCATCGACAGGCGGTCTTCCTCGGCGAAGACCGCGACGGTGCGGATACCGAGCTCGGCGGCGGCGCGACAGACGCGGATCGCGATCTCGCTGCGATTCGCGACCAACAGCTTCTCGAACGGCTTGAGTGACATCGGCTGTGTGGCTCCCCATGGTTGCTGCATTGCAGCAGGATTGACGCGAGGATACCAGGCTCCGCGACCGATCACGACTGGTCAAAGGCCCGATTCGGATCAATCGAGCCACCCCTGCCGGCCTGGGGTTGTCGATGTTGAGCGGCCGCACCCACCAGCAAGGCTCGGCGCGACGGCATCCGCATCTGAGCCGCAAGGTTACCGTGGAACAGCACCCCAGCCGCTCGATTTGGTAGGAGCGGCGCCTCGCCGCGACGAGCCTGCAAACTGCTGCGGCTCTTGTTCCATGCTCCGGG
>JANQGF010000114.1 GCA_028277465.1 Chromatiaceae bacterium | reverse complement strand
TCTCTTCGTCGATCAAGTCGTTGAGGCGGCACATCGGGGGAGTACGTGTTGAGGCAGATGCCTGACTTTACCATGTCCTCAAAACCCACAATGAGCCTTCTTTAATTCAGTCTATCGAGCTCGAAGATGGGGGTGGCGGCGATGGGGGTCGGCGTCAGTGCGCGCCGAATCCACGGCGCGATCCTCGGCGCCTAACCGAGCTAGGCGCCGATGTGCCCGGGGTCCGCTCGGCGATGCCGGAAGAACCGAACATGGGGCCCCCGACTCGTCGCAGCCCATTTTTCCCGATCAGCTGCCGGTCAAGGCGAGCAGGACCCCTGCCGCGACCGCCGAGCCAATGACCCCCGCCACATTGGGCCCCATGGCGTGCATGAGGAGGAAGTTGTGGTGATCCGCCTCCAGTCCGACCTTATTGACGACCCGGGCGGCCATGGGGACCGCGGAAACCCCGGCGGCCCCGATCAATGGGTTCACTTTGCCGTCCGTGACACGGTACATCAGCTTGCCCATCAGGACCCCGGCGGCGGTACCGATGCAGAATGCCAGCGCCCCCAGCAGCAGGATGCCCAGTGTCTCGACGGCGAGGAACTTGTCGGCCGAGAGCTTGGAGCCGATCGCCAGGCCGAGCATGATGGTGACCACATTGATGATCTCGTTCTGGGTGGCGCGGCTCAGACGCTCGACCACGCCGCACTCGCGCAGCAGGTTGCCGAAGGTCAGCATGCCGATCAGGGGCGCGGCGGAGGGCAAGAGCAACGCGCACAGGAGCAGCACCACGAAGGGAAAGAGAATCCGCTCCAAGCGCGAGACCGGGCGCAACTGCTGCATGACCACCGCGCGCTCGCGCTCGGTGGTCAGGGCCCGCATGATCGGCGGCTGAATGATGGGAACCAGCGCCATATAGGAATAGGCGGCGACGGCGATGGCCCCGAGGAGATCCGGTGCCAGCCGCGAGGCCAGGAAGATGGCCGTGGGTCCGTCCGCGCCGCCGATGATGGCGATCGCGGCGGCGTCCTGGATGGTGAAGTCGAATCCGGGTAGATAATTGAGCGCGACGGCACCGATCAGGGTGGCAAAGATGCCGAATTGGGCCGCCGCCCCCAGCAGCAGCGTGGAGGGTCGCGCGATCAGCGCGCCGAAATCCGTCAGCGCTCCCACCCCCATGAAGATCAAGAGCGGGAAGACGCCGGTCTCCACACCGACCGTATAGATCTGCCCGAGCATGCCGTCCGGGCCCCCGATCCCGGCGATGGGGATATTGCTCAGCAGTGCGCCGAAGCCGATCGGCACCAGCAGCAGGGGCTCGAATTTCTTCGCGATCGCCAGATAGATCAGCAGGCACCCGATAGCCATCATCAGGCCCTGGCCCCATTCCAGATTGGCAATCCCCATGGATTGCCAGAGTCGCACCATTTCTTCCATGCCGCTATCCCAGGACGAGCAGTGGGGCGCCAAGCGCGACGCTATCGCCTTCCTTGACGTGGATCTCGGCGACGCTGCCGGCCGAGGGTGCCCGCACCTCGGTCTCCATCTTCATGGCCTCGAGCACCAGCACCACATCGCCGGCCGCAACCTGTTGCCCAACGGCGACATTGACCCTGACGATATGGCCGGCCAGTGGGGATTCGATGACGCAGGTCTCGGCAGCGGGTGCCGCGACGGACAGGGGCGAGGGGGTTTCGCGCGCGACTGGCGCGACCGACTCGACCGCCCCCTGGGGTGAGACGCTGACATCGTAGGTCTTGCCGTTGACCTCGACGCGATAGCGCTCGGGACCCGCTGCCGGGGTCGCCGGCACGCTCGCGGTCGGCGCACTCGGCGCCGGGGCGGAAGGTCGGTCGTCGATTTCCCAAGGCGGGGGCTCGAAGGCCGCCGCGTTGCCGCGGTTCTCGAGGAACTTGAGGCCGACCTGCGGAAACATGGCATAGATGAGCACATCGTCCGCGACCGCATCGGTCAGGCGAAGCTTGCGCTCGCGGGCGATGCCCTCGAGCTCCTCGGTCAACCGATCCAGCTCTGGGGTCAGGTCGTCCGCGGGACGGCAGGTGATGGGCTCCTCGCCCACCTGCAGCACCCGCGACTGTAGCTCGGGATCGACCGGCGCGGGGGTCGCCCCATAGGCGCCTCGCAACACCCCGGCGGTCTCGTTGGTGATGCTCTTGTAACGCTCGCCCATGAGCACGTTCAGCACGGCCTGACTACCGACGATCTGGGACGTCGGGGTGACGAGCGGGAGATAGCCGAGCTCCTCGCGGACCTTCGGGATCTCTTCCAGCACCTCGTCGAGTCGATCTCCGGCGCCCTGCTCGCGGAGCTGGTTCTCCATGTTGGTGAGCATTCCCCCGGGGACCTGGGCCACCAAGATCCGGGAGTCCGCGCCCTTCAGCGAGCCTTCGAAGCGCGCGTATTTCTTGCGGACCTCGCGGAAATAGGCGGCGATCTCCTCCAACAGCTGAAGGTCGATTCCGGTGTCACGATCCGTGCCTTGAAAGATGGCGACCACGGACTCGGTCGAGGAATGGCCGTAGGTCCTACTCATCGAGGAGATGGCCGTGTCCACCATGTCGATCCCCGCCTCGGCGGCCTTGACGATGGCCGAGGTACTGAGCCCGGTCGTGGCGTGGCAATGCATCGCGATCGGGATCGAACAGGATGCCTTCAGCCGACCGACCAGCTGCTCGGCCACATAGGGCCGAAGCAGCCCGGCCATGTCCTTGATGCAGATCGAATGACAGCCCAGGTCCTCCAGGCGGCGGCCCATGTCCACCCAGTAGTCCAGGTCGTGCACCGGGCTGACCGTGTAGGACATGGTGCCCTGGGCATGGGCCTCGGTCGCCAGCGCGGCATGAACCGCCCGCTCCAGATTACGCAGGTCGTTCATGGCATCGAAGATACGAAAGACCCCGATGCCGTTGACCGCCGCACGCTCGACGAACTTCTCGACCAGGTCGTCGGCATAGTGGCGGTAGCCGAGCAGATTCTGCCCGCGCAGCAGCATCTGTTGCGGCGTATTGGGCATCGCCGCCCTCAGCTGACGCAGCCGCTCCCAGGGGTCTTCACCCAGATAGCGGATGCAGGCATCGAACGTCGCCCCGCCCCAGGACTCCAGGGACCAGTAACCGACCTGGTCCAGCTTGGCGGCGATGGGGAGCATGTCCTCGATGCGCATGCGGGTCGCCAACAGGGATTGATGGGCGTCGCGCAACACGACGTCGGTGATACCAAGTGGAATGTTCTGATTCATGGCAGCTTGTACGAGTTTGCGAGCACCAGACGCTCTCGACGCTTCGTCGAGGCGCCTCGATAAGGGTTTAGGCGATTTCTGTCAATTCTCATCCTACCTGGCTTGTCTTGACGCCCGCCTTCTATGTCGCGCCAGCCGTCACATCGCCCGGCGATGCGCCTGCCGGCGCTCCTTGAAGGCAGACGCCAGTCCGTCGCCATCTGGCATGAGAATTTCCGGCAATCGCCTTACGGATCGGTTGGCGGAGGCCTCGAGACCCTCGGCCTCAGTGACGCCTGCGGTAGCGGGCGACGGCCGACGCGATGACCGCGATCAGGTCGTCGGATTCGTCAGCGGGGACCGAGGACGGCGGGGTCTGGGCCGGAGACGACTCCAAGGGCGCCAAGCGTAGCGCGAGCGACGACATGAGGCGCAGCATGCCGACCAACAGCACCAGAAAGCTGAAGACGATGCCCATCCCGATGCCCATCAGTTGCAGGCTTTCGACCAGTAAGGCGCTCTCACTCATCCTCTAGGCTCCATCGTTGCGCATGGTTTCGGTGACGGCCGAGTGGAAGAACCCGGAGGCCCATCCGCTGTCCCGATAACCCGGGGCGCGACGTGTCTCGTGCAGCGCGCAATAGCATCTCGGCCTCAACTCGGATGGCAGTTGAAGCCGCAGCTCGTGGGTTCGGGTGTCCAGGGGCGCGGTCGGTCGCCGCTCAATGGGACCGACCTCCGTCAAGCCCATCGGTCACCGCGCGGGTGATACGCGAAAGGCGTCTGCGCCCGATCTGGACGACAGGCGAGGATGCCGATCGGTACTCGTACCCCGTCGGGTGCGCAGACGGCCGAGTCTACCGCACGCGGCGCGAAGAGGCGCGGTCCTTCGGCTTGCCCAGAACGCAATCGGTCGATACAACCACCCCAGACCGTTCATGGCGGGCAGCGTAACCGCGATACGGGCGATGGGCAAGGTTCGGTGAAGCCTTTGATCTCGAAACGGCAGTCGAGCGCTTCCTGGGCAGGACCTGATTCGCTAGCATGAGGCGATGATCGAGACCATGTCGACCGCCCCCCGGAGGCTCGTTCGCCTGCGCCTTCACCTCCCGCTTGGGAGATGTCCATCAACTGTTTCCTGATTTCATCGTTGCCAGTATGCTTGGGCATTCCTGGGGTGGCGGTCGAGGATGAGCATATGGCAGCGGTGGATGT
>JANQGF010000370.1 GCA_028277465.1 Chromatiaceae bacterium | reverse complement strand
TTAAACCGCGTCTCCAGCGATGTCGATGAAACCCCCAAAGCCAAGCACAAAATGAAAACGACGTATCTCCCTCTGGACGCGGTTTAGGATTTGCCGTTCCCGTATAATTGGTGTCTCAGGTGCGTGGCCGTTTTCCGGATAGGTACCATGCGGGCCTTTCGTCGATGCGCCATGTATCGGGTTCCAGGCGCGGGTTCCCGCCCTGCGCACCGAGACCGTTTCAGACCTTGCCGTCGGCGGACGGTAACCTCCTTCACCCTATTCTGGCTCGACTCACTTCACATGACCTACGACTCGACGAACATCAAGGTACTCCGGGGATTAGATGCCGTTCGCAAACGGCCTGGCATGTATATCGGCGACACGGACGACGGGACCGGACTCCACCATATGGTCTTCGAGGTCGTGGACAACGCCATCGACGAGGCCTTGGCCGGTTACTGCACGACCGTGACCGTGACACTTCACGGCGATGGCTCCGTCACCGTGCTCGACGATGGACGGGGTATTCCCGTGGATATCCATGCCGAAGAGAATCGCTCCGCGGCCGAGGTCATCCTGACCGTCCTGCATGCCGGTGGGAAGTTCGACGACAACTCCTACAAGGTCTCGGGGGGGCTGCATGGTGTCGGCGTCTCAGTCGTGAACGCCCTGTCGGAACGTCTCTTTCTCCGGATCAGGCGTGGCGGTCATCTTTACCAGCAAGAGTATCGAGAGGGCGTTCCACAGTACCCCTTGAAGGCCATCGATCAAACGAACGAGACGGGTACCGAGATCCGCTTCTATCCCTCGTCGGAGGTCTTTTCGAACCTCGGCTTTCATTACGACATCTTGGCGAAGCGTCTCCGCGAGCTGTCTTTCCTCAATTCGGGCGTGCGGATCTCACTGAAGGACGAGACGACGGGTCGGACCGATTGCTTCGAGTATCAGGGTGGAATCCGGGCCTTCGTGGAGAACTTGAACCAGAACAAAGAGCCCATCCATCCAACCGTGATCCACTTCGTCGCCGAACGCGAATCGACCGCCGTCGAGCTGGCGATTCAATGGAATAATAGCTACCAGGAGACCATCTTCTGTTACACCAACACCATCCCGCAAAAGGATGGCGGGACCCACTTGGCCGGTCTGCGCGCGGCACTGACCCGCACCCTGAATGCCTATATCGAGCGTGAGGGACTGGATCGAAATCAGAAGGTTCGACCGGTCGGCGATGACGCCCGGGAGGGTTTGACCGCTGTCCTTTCCGTCAAGGTCTCCGATCCGAAATTCTCATCCCAAACCAAGGACAAACTGGTCTCCTCCGAGGTCAAGGCGATCGTCGAGTCACTGGTCGCCGAGCACCTGAGCGTCTTCCTCGAAGAACACCCGAACGAGGCCAAGGTGATTGCCAACAAGATGCTGGAGGCCGCACGGGCGCGCGAGGCGGCCCGCAAGGCCCGCGAGATGACGCGTCGCAAGGGGGTGCTCGACGTTGCCGGTTTACCCGGCAAGCTAGCGGATTGCCAGGAACGGGACCCGGCCCAGTCCGAGCTCTATCTGGTGGAGGGTGATTCAGCAGGCGGATCCGCCAAACAGGGACGGGACCGGATCTTTCAGGCCATTCTGCCCTTGAAGGGAAAGATATTGAACGTGGAGAAGGCCCGGTTCGACAAGATGCTGTCCTCCGCGGAGGTCGGAACCCTCATTACCGCACTCGGGTGCGGAATCGGCCGCGAGGAGTACGACCCGGACAATCTGCGCTACCACCGGATCATCATCATGACCGACGCCGATGTCGACGGCGCGCATATTCGAACCCTCTTGCTCACCTTTTTCTACCGTCAGATGCCTGAGCTGGTCGAGCGCGGCCACATCTATATCGCCCAGCCGCCGCTGTTCAAGATCAAGAAAGGCAAACAAGAGGATTATCTGCTCGACGAAGCGGCACTCAATCAGGCGATGCTGAGGGTGGCGTTGGACGACGCGGACCTGTACGTCGCCTCGGACACCGAGCCCGTGGCGAGAACGGCACTCGAATCGCTCGCCCGCGAGTACCAGGTCATCGTGGGTATCATCAAGCGTTTGGAGACCCGCTACGAGTCCGCCTTCTTGCAGGAGTTGGTGAAGGCGCCGGCGTTGGACGACGAGGTGGCGGCGGATATCGGGCGTCTCGATGGCTGGCGCGCTCATGTCGAGTCCCGGCTGAATCGACGCAACGCCTCGTCTGTCCGTTATCAGCTCCGTCTGGGGGCCGATACCGACGGCACCCCTACCTCGATCGAGGTCATCCGGCTGATTCATGGCATTCCGGAGACTCGTATCGTACCCATGGAGTTCTTCCAGACGGCCGATTACGCCAAGATCCTCGAGTATGGACAGAAGACCGAGGGTCTGCTCCAGCCCGGTGCCTATCTCACCCGAGGCGGGCGCCGTAAGGAGGTCGCCGACTTGGCCCAGGGGATTCGCTGGCTACTCTCGGAGGCACAGCGGGGCTACAGCATCCAACGCTACAAAGGGCTCGGTGAAATGAATCCCGAGCAGCTTTGGGAAACCACCATGAACCCCGAGACGCGCCGTCTATTGCGGGTGACGATCGAGGACGCCGTCGCCGCAGATCAGATCTTCACGACCTTGATGGGCGATCAGGTCGAGCCGCGTCGTCTCTTCATCGAGCGGAACGCCTTGAACGCCGAGAATCTCGACATCTAAACCGCACCCAGCCGTACAGCGATCACGGACGATCGGTGGGACGCGGTTCAGGTCGATTCCTGATCGACGCTCGACATGGTGAGAGGGCCGCTGTTGGCTCAACGTTTCCCGTGCGATGCAGGATGGCCCGCCACGTTCAATCCCTGCGGCGATCTTCTACCTGTCTCTGAGCCGAAGGGATCCGGAAGCTTCGCCACTGTGGACTCGATCCACTCCTGAGCGGCGAGATTGATGTCGCTCGCCTTCTGACCGCGACTCGTCAAAGTGGGTCCGATGACCAGATCGATGGTTCCGGGACGTTTGACCAGGCTCCGGCGCCCCCAGAAATGGCCTGCATTGTGCGCGATGGGGACCACGGAGCGACCGCTGCGCTCAGCCAGTAAGGCACCCCCGATCCCGTATCGATGACGAGCACCTGGCGCGACACGGGTCCCTTCGGGAAACACGATGACCCACCGGTTGTCGTTCAGGAGGTCGACACCCTTGGCAATCAGCTTCTTCATGGCTCCGCGCCCGGCGGAGCGGTCGATGGCGATCGGCTGGAAGAGACCCAGTGCCCAGCCGAAGATGGGAATCCGCATCAGCTCATGCTTCAAGACCCAGCTCTGATCGAGCGGCAGAATCAACCGTAACGCGATCGTCTCCCAGGCCGATTGATGCTTGCAGAGGACGACCGAGGCCTCGTCCGGTAGCTGGCCCAACCCCTGGACGCGGTAATCCAGATTGCAGAGCAGGCGCAGGGCAGCAAAATTCGCGCGTGCCCAGTGTCTGCCGAGTCTCGCCAGCAGAGTCGGTGGCGCGACCAGTGCCAACAGCAGGATCAGGGAGGAATAGACGACACTGGATCCGATGAGAAAGAGCTCGAACAGCAAGGAGCGGAGCAGCATCATGGCCGATACCCAGACTGCAACAGCGCATCGGCAGCCGCGTCCAGATCCGCGTAGACCTGGACCTCTTCCAGTAGAGATCGGTTCTCGTCTTCACCGAGGCTGGCCAAGGTCCGTTCGCCCTTGCCGGTCCTGACGAGATAGGGCACCGCGCCCACGGCGTGGGCGGCACGGATGTCACCCATGGAATCGCCGACGAAGGGTACGCCGGTCAGGCCGATGTTCAAACGGCTGGCGATCTCTTCCAGCAACCCAGGCTGCGGCTTTCGACAACGACAAGCCTCATCGGGTGCGTGGGGGCAAAAGGCGATCATCTCGATTCGTCCGCCCTGTGCCGCGACCAGGTTGCGGAGCCTTTGATGCATCTTGAGGAGTTCCGATAGTGGCAGCAGACCACGCGCGATCCCGGATTGATTCGTCGCAATGGCGATTCGGTAGCCGGCATGGGAGAGGCGGACGATTGCCTCGATACTCCCCGGCAGGGGGATCCATTCGGCCAGTGACTTGATATAGGTCTCGGCATCCTGGTTGATGACCCCATCCCGATCCAAGATCACCGCCCGGTCAGCCATTGGACTCTTCATCAAGATTGAAGCCGGGAGATGTCCGCGACCTCGAGGAAGAGCTCCGCCAGCGATTCCAGCAGCCGGATCCGGTTGCGGCGGATCGAGAGGTCATCCGTCATCACCATCACGGTCTCGAAGAAGTTATCGACCTCATCTCCGAGATCCGCCAAGGTCTCCAGGATGCCCATATAGTCCCGCTGTTCCACCAAGGGCCCGATCCGGCCCCTGAGCTCTTGGATCCTCTCCGCGAGCCGGATCTCGGCCGGATCCGTCAGCAATGCGGGCTCGACCCGGCCCGGTTCGCTGTCACCCGAATTCCCCTTGCTCAGAATATTGCGGATTCGCTTGTTGGCGGCAGCCAGCGATGCGGCGGTCGGAAGCCGCCGAAACGCCGCGACTGCCAGGATACGACGGTCCAGATCCCAAGGGTTGGTGATCCGGGTCTGGATCACGGCGTCGAAGGTGTCGCTGGCGACATCGCGCTCGCCGTAATAGCCACGCAACCGCTCCAGCATGTAGGTCAGTGTGACCTCGATGACATCCTCGCTCAAGACGCCCGGCGCGAATCCCGCTGCCGCGCGTTGCAGCAGCTCTCGCAAATCCAGGTTCAGCGGGGTCTCGATCAAGATCCGCAGGACGGCAATGGAGGCACGTCTCAGGGCATAGGGGTCCTTGGTGCCGGTCGGGCGTAGGCCGATCCCCATGATGCCCACCAGCGTATCCACCCGATCGGCGACGGCCAATGCCCTGCCACAGGCACTCGTTGGAAGCGAGTCTCCGGCAAAGCGAGGCCGGTACTGATCCTCCATCGCGAGGCTTACGCAAGGATCCTCGCCGGAGTGCTCGGCATAATAGCGGCCCATGACGCCCTGGAGGCCAGGGAATTCATACACCATGGAGGTGACCAGATCGCATTTGGCCAGGCGAGCGGTACGTTCGACCAGTTCGGGATCCACCTCGACCAGTGGGGCGAGATAACGGGCGATCGCTCCGACCCGTGCGCTCTTCTCCGCCAGGGTGCCGAGCTTCTCCTGGAACACCACGCTTGCCAGCCGCTCGGCATAGGCCTCCAAGGGCTGCTTGAGGTCCTGCGACCAGAAGAAGGCGGCATCGGCGAAACGGGGGCGGATCACCCGCTCGTTTCCGGCCCGGACCTGATCCGGATCCCGGCTCTCCAGATTCGCAATCGCAATGAAACAGGCCTGAAGCCTCCCATCGGCGTCCTCCAAGGGGAAATACTTCTGGTTCCCTTGCATGGTCGCGATCAAGACCTCTGGGGGGATCCTCAGGTAGCTGGCATCGAAGCGACCCAGAAGGGCTTGCGGCCATTCCACCAGCGCCGTGACCTCGTCGAGCAAGGGCGCATCCACCCGTGGCATCAGCCCGTGGGCGCTTGCCAAGGCATGAATCTGCTCGCGGATGATGTCGCGACGGCGCCCGAAATCCGCCTCCACATAGCCACGGGTCCTCAGTACCTGAGCGTAATCGGCCGCCGCATCCAGCCGGATCGGGTCAGGATGATGAAACCGATGCCCCTGGGTGAGGACACCGGCCTCGAGTCCCAGGACCGACCCGACGACTGGTGTGTCTCCCAGCAGGAGACAGACCCAATGGACAGGGCGCACGAACTCCTCTTCCCGATCCGCCCACCTCATGCGTTTCGGGATGGGGAGTGCCGCCAAGGCGGCCTCGGCCATGGCGGGGACGAGCCGGGCCGTGTCCTCACCCCGACGACGGCTCCGGAAGACCAGCCAGGCCCCCTTCGCCGTTTCCTCCCGACCAAGCGCATCGACTTCGACCCCACAGGAACGGGCAAACCCGAGCGCAGCTGCCGTCGGCTCTCCGGACTCCGTGTAGGCACCCCGGATCGCGGGTCCACGTCGCACCATCTCCTGGTCCGGTTGGCGTGTCTGGATGCCGTGCACCAGGAGCGCGAGTCGCCGCGGCGCCGCAAAAGGCTCGATCTCTTCGTAGGCGATTCCATGGCTCGCCAACTGCGACTGAAACCCCTCCGCGAAGGCAGCCGAGAGCTTGGGCAAGGCGATCGGCGGGAGCTCCTCCGTGCCGATCTCGACCAGCAGGTCAGTCAGTCCGTTCAAGGTCGTCTCCCGCTCTCGTCAAGAGGGGGAAGCCGAGCGCTTCCCGCCGGTCAAAATAGGTCTGGGCCACCGCCCGCGATAGCGTCCGAACGCGGAGAATGAAACGTTGCCGCTCGGTGACCGAGATGGCACCCCTCGCATCCAACAGATTGAAGGTATGCGAGGCCTTCAAGACCTGCTCGTAGGCGGGAAGTGGCAGGCCTTTCTCGACCAGCCCCGCGCTCGTTCGCTCGCAGACCTCGAACTGAGCGAACAGCGCCTCCGTGTCGGCCAGCTCGAAATTGTAGACGGACTGCTCCACTTCGTTCTGGTGGAAGACATCGCCGTAGGTGACGACCCCGGCCGGTGAACGGCTCCAGACCAGATCATAGACACTCTGAGCCTGTTGCAGATACATGGCGATGCGCTCGAGTCCATAGGTGATCTCGCCCGTCACGGGTCGGCAATCCAATCCGCCGACCTGCTGAAAATAGGTGAACTGGGTGACCTCCATGCCATTGAGCCAGACCTCCCATCCGAGTCCCCAGGCACCCAGGGTCGGTGACTCCCAGTTATCCTCGACGAATCGAATGTCGTGCACCAGCGGGTCGATTCCCAGGCAGCGGAGTGAATCCAGATAGAGCGCCTGGATCTCGATCGGCGAGGGTTTGAGGACCACCTGATACTGATAGTAATGCTGCAGTCGATTCGGGTTGTCACCATAGCGTCCGTCGGTCGGTCGGCGCGAAGGTTGAACGTAGGCGCTGCGCCAAGGTTCCGGCCCGATGGATCTCAGGAAGGTCGCCGGGTGAAAGGTCCCGGCACCCACCTCCATGTCGTAGGGCTGGACGACGACACACCCGAGCTCGGCCCAATAGCGCTCCAGGGCGAAGATCAGACCTTGAAAGGTCGACAAGTCCTCGTTTGCGAGACTCAAGTCGTGCTCCTTCGGCGAGGGGTGAGGAAAGCGACTCAGTATATCGGTTACCCCTATTGGTTCGCCAATGGGTCGAAGCCGTCTCTTTGCCAGTTCTGAAGCATGAACGCCCGTCGCCAGTCCCGGCGAAGACTAGCGGCCAATGATAAGGAACGATTCAGAAACAAGTGGTGCAACTTGAGCCGCCCTTGTTGGGCACGCTCCGCTTTGCCCAACCTACGGTGTGTAGGTTGTTTCTGAATCAT
>JANQGF010000346.1 GCA_028277465.1 Chromatiaceae bacterium | reverse complement strand
TCCGGGAGCCAGAAGGCGTGCAAGATCTTCATCCCGGTCTGGTATTCCTTCGTTGCTTCGATCGTCATCTCCGCCGCGAGAGACTTGGAGGGGAGCGTCCGTCGCCTCGACGCCTGAGAATGCCGGGCGGTCCCGTTCCATGTCGGGAAGGCTGATCGAGTCGGTGTGGCCTCGGTCAGTGCGGATTGCATCCATGTTACCAAGGCAAGATCCTGTGGCGAAGATGTCGCTGCAGCAGCGGATCCCGCTCCTTGTCATGGACTTCGCGCAGCGACAGTTGCAGTCAATCGCCATGTGCCGTACCGATGCCTCTCCTTCGCTCTTGGGGCAATGCGTGGATCAAAGCCTCGAGTACAGCGCGTCAAAATACTCGAGACAGGCGTCGACATTGCCTTGTAAATCGTCCTCCGAGAAGAGCTGCATGACCTCATGCTCCACTCGCGGTGTCTCCTCCATGGCTTTACGCTCCCAAACGTTCACCTCGATGTCGTGCATGATCCGGCCAATGTAGGCCAGCCGCTCATCGACGAGCCGATGGTGGTCGAAGAGGGTCTCATAGGTGCAGCGGTTGTGGTAACGGCGGAACTGGGCTTCGGGGATGTCGAGCCCAATGCCCGGCGGTGGCGACTCGTCACGCTCGAAGAAGACAAATTGGGCGTCTGGATCGATATGGCGCTTGATGAGCCAGACTGCGGCGCATTTGTCAGGCTCAAAGAGGGTCCAGGTCACGTAGATGTGCTCGCCGCGCTCGTCTTGAGCCCCGACTGGGTGGGGCCCAAGCAGAAGGAATAGGAACGGCACCGTTAGCTTCGCAAGGTGTCTTTGTACCATTCCAATAGACTCTCTCGCGACATGGCGGCAATCGTCTCCGACATGAGTTCCCCGGCGATGCGCCCTTGTTTCATCATCAGAATGCGATCCGCCAGATTTAAAGCTTCATCGAGATCGTGCGTCACGTAAACCATGGTTGTACGAAGAGCCTCTCGCAGCCGGCACAACAGAGTCATCATCTCATCCTTCAAGAGTGGATCGAGGCTGCTGAACGGCTCGTCCATCAGCAAATAAGGATAACCTGGTGCGAGGGCACGGGCGATGGCGAGGCGCTGGCGCTCACCGCCGGAGAGCTCGTGCGGGAAGCGATCCTTGTGGTCTTCCAGGTCTACCCAGCGCAGCACCGCCAATCCCAGTTCGACGGCGCGGCGGCGCTTCAGCCAGCCCGACGCCAGCCCGAAAGAGACATGCTCCAGGACCCGCATGTGCGGCCACAGTGCAAGATCTTGAAAGATCATACCCACTTGGCGCTGACGAGGCTCCACGCAGACCTCGGAAGAAGCAACGCTTCGCCCGTCGATCCGGATCTCCCCAGAATCCGCCCCTTCGAGACCTGCGATGAGCCGCAGCAGCGTGGTCTTGCCGCAACCGGAAGGCCCGAGCACGACAACCGTCTCGCCCAGCCCAACGCTCAGCGTCACGCCATCCAAGGCCCGCGTACCCGCAAACGCCTTCGTTAGTCCGGATGTCGCAATCATCTCGACCTGGGACCCAACCAGCGCCCGATGCCGAACAGCGCGATCGCGAGCAGTAGCTGCATGGCGATCAGCATCAAGCCAAGCGCGGCGACGGTCTGCTCGGCGCCATAATGCATGAAGTTGTAGATCTTGATCGGTATGGTCTCCGTACCCGGAGGAATCACGAGTAGCGTCACACCCAGCTCGCCCATCGAGAGCACAAAGCCGATGAAGAACGCGGTCAGGAGTCCGTTACGCAGCAGTGGCAGAAGAATTCGCCAGCCGACCAGGATATTGGACCGTTTCGTCAGCGCGGCGGCATCCAGCAGGCTCGGATTGAGCTGCTGGAGACTGGAGTAGACCGCCCTGATCGTAAATGGGACGAAGTGGGCGACGTAGCCAAGGACCACGATCAGGGCGCTGCCATAGAGCCAACCCGTTTCGGGCCTGTTCCAGAGCTTGATCATGCCGATACCGAGCACGATCGGGGGGATCGCGAACGCAAGCTGACTCAGGTATTCGGCGACAATGCGTCCGAACCGCTCTGCGCTGAACAGCGCCAGCGAGACCGCGACCGACAGGCCTGTCATCACCACAGCCGCCACTACCGCCATGGCGAAGCTGATGAGAATCTGCTCCAGCGACGAGTCAAGCGCCTTCACATAGGTCTGGACGGGACCCGCCGCGTCGATCAATGCACCGACCGGCACCAGCACGCTGAGCAGCAGGATCGCGCCGCAAGAGGCCGCCGCGACACCGTGGGCGCGTCCGAGTCGATACCACCGGGTCGTCCCGCGCCCGGCCTCGAGGCTGACGTACGAGCGTCCGCGCATGCTGTGCACCTGCAGCGCGATCGCCAGCGCCGTCACCAACAGCAGCGGTAGGCTGAGCATGATCGCGGACCGCTCGTCATACAAGGCACTGAACTGGATGAAGATCTCCACCGGATAGACCTGGACTCGTAGGACATCGGCAACGCCGAAGTCGATGATCGCGAACACGAAGACGAAGAGCGCGGCCGCGCCGATCTGCGGCCGGATCATCGGGAGCGTCACCCGCGTCACCGTCCGCCATGTCCCTCGATGCATCAGTGCAGCCTCTTCGTAGCTCGCATCGAGCGTCTTCAGCCCACTGATCGTCAGCAGCGTCACGAACGGAAAGTAGGCGAGCGCGAGCACGACGACGGCGCCGCCCGGGCTGTGCACGTCCACGGGCGCCGACGACAAGCCGAGCAGGTCCATCAGAAACTGGTTGACGGGACCATTCTGCGCCAGCAATCGGCCCCACACGATCGCGTGCAGATAGGGGGGAATCAGCAGCGGGACGAGGTAGGCCAGCGAGAAGAACGCCCGCCCGGGCAAATCGGTCTTCTCGCAGAGAAGGGCGTAGGGCACACCGATCAGAACGGCGAGGAGGCTGGCCCCCGCCGCCAGCGCCACGTTCCGCCCCAGCAGGGACCACTGACTCGCAGTCAGAAACAGGGCATCGATGGCCGAGTCTGGCCGACTCCCCGCCACCGCCTCGACGATCAGCTGCCCGGCTGGCAGGTAGACCACGCCGGCAAAGACCAGCCAGACTAGCAGCTGGCCCCACCGCGGCAACCGCATCGATCAACGCACGAACAGCTCGCGACAGAATCGCATCGCCGGCTCCAGATTCGCCGCGATGTCCGCGTAATCCACCTGCATCGCATCGATATGGTCGTACGGCGGCACATGGGCCGGTCGCTCGATGCCGTCGCGGACCGGTATCTGCATCGAATCCGAGAACGCCAGGCGGCGCTCGACGTCCTTCGACAGCAGATAATCGATCAGGCGTTTGCCGGTCTCGGGGTTCGGCGCGCCGGCGACCAGGGCCACGGTGTTGGGGATCATCAGCGTGCCCAAGCCACCTTCATCGGGGAAGGTCATCCCGACCGGCTTGCCGGATTGGATCGCGACGTTGACATCGTCGGTGTCGGTGAACCCCAACGGAACCTCGCCTTGCACGACCACATCGCGCGAGGTCGCGTTGCCGTCGACGATCAGGACCTGGTTCGCCTTCAAGGCCTGCAGGTATTCCTCGGTGCGATCGGGCCCGAGCACCGCGTACCAGGCGGCGACATGCGTTGCGGTCGTGCCGAAGAGCGGATAGGCCATCGCCACCTTGCCCTTCCATTCGGGCTCGGTCAGGTCGAAGATCGACGCGGGGACCTCTTCCTCCGTCATCTGATCGGTGTTGTAGATCAGCACGCGCGCCCGCGCGGCGAACCCGGTCCAATAGCCCTCGCTGTCCTGGAACTGCTCTGGGATACCCGCCGCCGACGGCGAGCGGTAGGGGGCGAGAATGCCCTTCTCCTTCAGCACCAGCGTGCGCCCGACTTCGGAGTTCCAGAACACATCGGCACGCGGATTCGGCTTCTCGGCGATGAGGCGGTTGACGAGCCCGGTCGTCTTCGATGCCTCGACGTCGTAGACAGCGCGGACGCGGATGCCGGTTTCCTCCTCGAATGCCTGCAGAACGGGCTCGGAAAACACCTGGTCCAGCGACGTGTAAATGACGACTTCCTCGGCGACGACCGTGCTAACGGACATGAGGAATAAGCATGGCAAGATCCATAAACGCATCAGTCTTCCTATCTCACAAGCCTTCTGAGCTCAAGCTCCGACGACGTCGGCAATCGCTTTGTCGGGCCGTATCGGCGTGACCGCGGCGCGGAGCGGCCCGATGACCTTCATCTGCGGAGCTCGGTACCTGCCTTGTACGATGGACAAAAGAGAAGACGTCCGACCTGAACTTCATGGCTGCTTGACGACGCTGAGCTTGCGGCTGGCAATCGCGAACTGGCCATTGGGTGTGATGATATTGGCGGTGAGCACGTGCTCACCCTCGGGCACGCCGCTCAGGTCCAGCGGATAGTTGAACGGGATGTAACCCCGCTCTTCTTCCGCGTAGTAGACCGTGTCGATGAAGAGGATGATCTCGAACCTTTGTCCCAGCAGGATCGCTCGATCCTTCTGGCTCGGAACGTCGACGCGAACGACAACTGATCCGTTGACTTCCGGGATGGCCTCCTCGGGTGTGTCGAATTCGGGAAAGCTCAAGGTTGCCGCGAGCTGCCGGTCGTCGAGCCGGGAGGCCAGGAAATGCGGGGAGATTCGCCGCTGGTTGGCCATCGGGCGATCGGCCTTCTTGGGCCTCGGGGTGCTCAGGCCACGCTTGTAGGTGCGATAGTCGGCGGCATCGTTCCCATAGGTGATGACGCTGGTTTCCGGCAAGGTGAAGTAGCTGATGACGATCTTGTGATCCTCCAGCTCCCAGAGATCGATCAGGTCGTCCTGGTCCTTACCATTCCAGTATTCGGTGATGGCCCCGGCGACGCGTGGCTCCCAGTCCACGAGGGTGCGTAACAGGGCGCTGCTCGCCACACCCGCGCGCACGTTGACGCGCGACGGGACCGATAGCCGGTACGACAGGGTTCCCCCTTCGCGATCGACGCGCCCCTCGGTGATCTCGAACGGCTCGCCGCCGCTGAAGGTGATCGGGTCGTAGACCGCTTGAGCACCGCCCGCGTCTGCTGCCTCCAGGGTGAAGAAGTAGGCCTCGTTGGGGACGATCTGTCCATCCAGGTCCTTGCCATCCCAGGTGACCTGGTGCAGTCCCTGGCCCTGTTCGACATTCTCGCTCAGCACACGGATCAGATCGCGGTCGGGGTCGAAGACCCTGGCCGTGACCTTGGCAGTACGGGACAGTCCGTAGCTCAGCTCCACGCCTTCCCCCCGCGAGGGATCGAAGGAACCCTTCAAGATGCTGACGTCGTAAATGCTCAAGCTCTGCGAAGGACTCGCGTCTGGTGGCTGCTGCCCGACGGAGACCGGGGCGATCGCCGCAAGGACGATGAACCAAAAGAGCCGCGCCAAGATCGGAACTCGCGGTCGCTTCAGAAACACCAGATCACCTCCAGTCCGGGTCGCGGATATCGACTTGTTGTTCTCCGAAGGGCCGCAGCAGCTCCACTTGCCTGGTGCCAACGTCGATGATTTCTAGGCCCATACGGCCCTCCCTAACAGCAACATAGAGTATTCGCTCTCCATCCGGAGACCAGGTCGGGTGCATCTCTGCATGGGCCGTGTCCGTGAGCTGGCGCAGCCCCGCACCATCGGCATCGATCAGCCAAAGGTCCGGCTGACCCGCACGGTCGGAGGAAAAGACGATCTCCGTTCCATCCGGGGACCACGCCGGTTCCGTATCTTCGCCCTTTGTTGGCAATAGGGTTCTGGCGGTTCCGTCGACCAGAGACACAAGCCACAGTTGGCGCAGCAGGCTGGTGCCCAGGTTTGGGACGGTGACGGTCGTGGTGGCGGAATAGACAAGGGTGTCGCCCAGCGGGGACAGGGCAGGCGAATCCTGGACACCCCGCTGGATGACCACAGGCTCGGTCTTCCCGGTCTCGACCCAATAGCGCCTGATCTCGGCGTTCTCCTCCTTCTCTGACAGGTCATACGCGATATATAGAAGCGAATTGCCGTCAGGAGACCAGACCGGTGCAGCATATTGACCTGGAGGCAAGGGAAGCCTCTGCACCTGCCTTGTCGCCAGATCGATGAGCTGTAGATAGCCATCGCTATTCGCGTAGGCCACCTCCGGGCCATCAGGAGACAATGCTGGCGTGAGCTCGTCAATGGCTGTCGAGGTGAGCTGTTCTGTTTTCCCGGTCGCCAGATCCATCTGGAACAGGTCCCAGTTCATCTTCTGAAGCGCAACAAAAGCGACTCTTCCCTCTCGTCTATTCTCCGATGAATACCCGTAATCTGCCGCAGAGAAAACAGCGAACGTTAAGGCAATTAGGGCGACAACTCTTTGACGACAAAAATTCATATCCACTCACACAGCGCTTTCGCAATGCTCCAAAACTACGCAGTAGACCGTGCGGTCGAATTCTGCTAATTGACCTCCGCATTTGCCAGAAGTCCGATTGCCGCAGTTTGCGTCGTCCCTAGAAGTCGCCTCATGAGAGAACTATACCTCATATAGGCACCACCTCACATTTCTTGAATACCTGAAACCTCAGTGCAAGCAATGAGTCCAGTTCAGTCTTGTAAGCGGTGTGGGTTTGGTTTAGGCAGTCGATGATAGCGTTTCTGAATTCCCCGAAGGTCGGGTAGTATTTTGAATATAAGACCTTTTTCTTAACGAATTTCCAGAGCCGTTCGATCAGGTTCAAATTCGGGGAATACGCTGGAAGGAAAAGCAGGTCAATGTCCAGCTGATCAGCCAACGCCACAACCATCTTGCATTTCTGATAGCGCGCATTATCCATTACTAGAGTAATAGGTACATCGAGATTCAACTTCGCGATCTTTCGTAGCCACTTGCAGACGCTGTCCGCAGTAATGTAGCTGTCGTTCGCGACCATCACGAGCTCGTGTGTGATGGCATTCAAAGCGCCGAGAACGTTGAAGCGTTTCCTTCCGGCAGAAGCCTTGACGAAGAGGCGGGAAAATGACCACAGCGTGCCCAGAAAAGCGCCTAAGACGAAGTGAGCGGCATCGACAAAAAAAGCGCGTTTCCCCTGCCTGGTTTCTTCGAGTCGTGGCTCCAACTCGTTGATTCGGAAGCGTTCCTGCTCGTCTGGATCGCCTTTTGATGGGATGTTCCCGACTTTTCTCGGAGCCATGCCGAGCGAGTTGAGGAACCTCCCGACTGCGCTCGGACTGCGCTTGATCCCGGTCAGCTCTTGGATCTTGGCTGACGCCTCGCTGATGGTAGCAGGCGGATGCTTGAGGAAGTAGCTTTCGAGTTCATAGCGATACTGCTCTAGCTCGCTTTTCGGGGCGTAGAAGTTCAGCTCCAGGAGCTTACGTACCCCGCCTGATTGAAACATCCGAAGGTACTCCCGCAAGGTGTTGCTAGACACCTGCGCAAGCCGACAAATCTCTTGATGCGCAAGGCCCTGGCTCTTCAACCACAAGACCTCCATTCGTCGGCGGACTCTCGGGTGTGGATGCCCGTAACGCAAGCGTTTGATATCTTTCCGGTCCTGCTCAGAGAACTCGATTCTGATCATCGTCGCAGAAAGGTCCATGTCGGAAAACTGCAGCGACGAGTATATTTTCATTTTAGTTAGTTGTCGACGATATCTGAGATTATATATGAGAAATGCTCAGTTTGTGCCTATAACGGGTATAGCTGGGGCCACACTTCAGTCACGGCAATTCCGATGACAGGAGGCACAATTCCTTCCCACCGACACTCGAAACTCAATCGAATTGCGCAGACTGTCAGCAGAACCCTATTGCCAACTGAAAATCAGGCAGATTACTGATTTGTCGAAATGCAAAACCTGACCCGCTACCCCCGCGCTACCCTCGTACCCCCGAAACGCAAGACCTGATCCCGCTCGCATGACCCTCTTCCCGCAACCTGCGCAATTCGCAAGTAGCGGCGAATATCACGAAACTGGGGCGGCTACGCCGGTTTCAAGAACCGGACGTATCTTGATTCGATGAGCGCATGCCTCCCGACCGCATCTGGGTGCGCTGGCCAACGGTCGATTTGAACACGAACATACTGATTATCCCGGCAATCCAGTTGATCCCAGTCAAAAAAACAAACAAAAAACAGACTAGCTTCTTTAGTAACCTCTTTGACCGGATAATCCCAGTATCCCGAATCAACATCTCGGTTAATCATTATGGGAGCGACATCAACAGAACTCAATGTCACAGCTATTTCATTCTGAACAATTCCATATCTTATCGTACTTAGCTTCGCTGGTTCCGAGACAAGCTTTTCGAATAACAATACCTGCAGGTCCGAAAAGCGCTCCTCCAGTAACCAACCATCATTTTCGTATGGCTCCGGAATGTGAAAAAAGCGATTAAAGATCTCGCGGCTAGCAAGACGAAACTGCTTCATTCTTTCATCAATGTCTACATCGTCATTCATCTGCGGTTACCGGAGATTGTCACGACTCGGACCACTTACCCGTTTCGGAAAACACATGCACGTGGCTGGATCCTGGTTCCAGACAATTCCGTGCCAGTGAGTTCCACATGTCGAACCATGCGCACTACCAGGTGCCTCCCAGAACTCATCCGGCGGACAGGGCTTGCATTTTCCGTCGCGATTTCGACCTGGATTAATCGGTTTCTTGCCAGAAATCGGGTCACTCTTTCCCCTTGATCGGACGTTCTGGTATACTTCATTCAATAAGATCGTGCCGCCGACAACTATTATGATACCCCCGGCCACCCTAGCGCCCGGGAGGGGCACGAAAATCAGTTTCCAGCCTTGCTGCAGTACCAGGGTGCTCTGGCCATCATGGTCAATGTTATTGATAGGATTATGGTGGGCATAAAGATATGTATTAAATCCACCTTCGAGACCAATCGGATCACTTTCGATGTACCTACCCGCAGTCGGAACGTAGTCCCGGAAGTGGTTGTAATGCTGACCAGTCTCCGCGTCAAACCACTGCCCCGGAAACCGCAATCCAAACACAAACGCCACGCTATCCCCATCAGGATCCTCACCCGCCACTGCCTCCCCAAACGGATCACTGTCCCAACGCCAGATGATCTGCTGTGTGCTATCGCTGACAACCCGCGGCGTCCCCAAATGATCGGTATGGACGAAATAGACCTGTCCACCCCTCACCGTCGCCACCGGCGTGTTGCCCAGATAGACAATCTCCTCAATGACGGAGCCATCCGAGCCGTCATAGACGCCGAGCAACTGCCCTTCTTGTCCATAGACGAAATGTTTCGCCGTCGCACCGACGGTCTTGGCGACCCGTTGGCCCTCGGCGTTGTACAGATACTGGGCGACGGCGATCCCACCCTGTTGGACTTCGACAAAGCGGTTGGCCTGGTTGTAGATCGAGGTGAACTGCGCATCGGCGATCTGATTGCCCACCTCGTCATAGGTGAAACTGTCGGCATCAGCCCCGGTTGCGCTGAGCAGGCGATTGCTGTCGCCGCCATAGGCATATTGGGTCAGCTGGCCATCGTCGTCCTCGGTGAGGCGGTTGCCGACCGGATCGAAGGTGAACTGGTAGGTACCATAGCCGCCAGCGGCATCGGCGAGCCGGTCCAATGCGTCGTAGACGAAGGTCTGATTTCTCCCAGCGTCCAGGTCGTCGGCCAGGGCGATGATGTTGTTTGCGTCGTCATGGCTGTAGCGCCACTCGAGTAGTCCGGGGACGCTGATCGAGGTCAGGCGATAGTTGGCGTCATAGGTCAGAGTGCGTTGGGCGCCCGAGCCATCGCTCCAGCTGTCCACCGGGCCGAAGGGCAGATAGGTGATGTCGTCTAGGATGGGCCCGACATCCGAGTTGATGCTGTCAATGCGTCCCTGACCGTCATGGGCATAGGTCACTTGGAGACCGCTGGGGTAATCGATCCGCGTCACGCGATCGGCACCGTCGTAGCCATAGCCCATGGCGTAGCCTTGGTTCTGGACGGTCCGGCTCTCGCCGATCAGGTTGCCGCGGGCGTCATACGTGAAATCGACAGAGCCGCTTTGATCGTCGTAGCCGCTCCAGCGGCCCCTGCCGTTCGTTCTTTCGTCATAGCGGAAGGCACGGTCCTCGGTCGAATCGGGATACTGCGTCGCGGTGCGCCGGTCGAGCGCGTCGTAGGTGTGGGCAACGGCGATGCCGCGGCTGTCGGTGCGTCCGATCAGGTTGCCGTTGGCGTCGTACGTCGACTGCGCAAGGCCGGTATCCGGGCTGTCGAGGGCGACTTCGCGATCCAGCGCGTCGTAGGTGTAGGTGGTTGCCAACGAGCGCGGATCGGTTACGCCGGTCAGGTTGCCGACGGCGTCATAGTCGAAGCCGGTGAGCCCGGAGGCAGCATCGATGATCTGGATCACGCGGTTGAGGGCGTCGAAGCTCTGGCTTGTGACGCGACCCAGCGGATCGGTGGTGCCGGTCTGGTTGCCATTGGCGTCGTAATCGAAGGTGGTGACCTGGCCGAGCGCGCTGGTGATCCGCACCGGGCGCGAGAGGGCGTCGTATTGGGTGTCCTCGCCGAAGGTCATCTGGTCGGCGGCGTCGCGGCGCTCAATGCGGGTGCGGTTGCCGCGGGCGTCGTACGCATAGATCTCCCGCTCGCGGCTACTGTGCTGGCGGGCCACCAGACGATTAATCGCATCAAAGTTCTGATCGATACGGACACCGGCTGGGTCGATCGTCGCTGTCTGATTCCCCGCGTTGTCGTACTCATAGGCATGAATGGCGTTGCCGGGCCGCGTCTCCTGGGTCAGCTGATCGGCGGCATCGTAGGTGTAGGCGGTGGTGTTGCCATTGGCGTCGGTCAGGGCCGTAAGATTGCCTTTAGCGTCATAGGCGCGGCCTTCCGTGTGCCCGAGAGCATTGGTCATTTGGGTCAACCGGTTGCGGGCGTCGTAGTCAAAGGCCGTGCTATTGCCCAAAGGGTCGGTGATCTGGGTTCGGTTGCCGTTCGCGTCGTAAGCGGTCTGGGTCACCCCGCCCAATGGATCCGTGATGGCGGTCTGGCGATTGAGCGCGTCATAGGCGAACTGCGTGGTGTCACTCTTGGCGTCGGTCAGGCTCAGGAGGTTGCCGACCGCGTCGTAGGTCATGGCGGTCTGCTGTCCGAGGGCATCGGTGATCTGGGTAAGATGACCGGCAGCGTCGTACTCGAAGGCCGTCGTATTGCCGAGCAGATCCGTCGTCGAGGCGAGCAGGCCACGGCCGTCGTAGGTCATGGTCGTGACGTTGCCGAGGGCGTCCGTGATGCTGGTCAGGTTGCCCGAGGCATCGTAGGCATAGGTGGTGACATGGCCGTCCGGATCGGTCTCGATCGCCACCTGGTTGAAGGTGGGCTCGTAGGTGTAGGTGGTCTCCTGGCCGAGTGCATCGGTCATCCTGGTTAGATTGCCCGCGCTATCGTATTCATAGATCGTGGTATTGCCGCGCCCGTCGGTTGCGCTCGTACGGTTGTAGTTCGCGTCCCAGGTCGAGCGGG
The DNA here is from genome assembly GCA_028277465.1 of Chromatiaceae bacterium. Classification (GTDB taxonomy): domain Bacteria; phylum Pseudomonadota; class Gammaproteobacteria; order Chromatiales; family Chromatiaceae; genus JANQGF01. The sequence goes on along the minus strand of JANQGF010000346.1, from coordinate 14,136 downwards.
TGACACGCCCGAGCGGGTCGGTGATCTCGATCGGGTTTCCGGTGTCGTTGAAACGATAGATGCTGGTGTTGCCGCGCTCGTCGGTGACGCGCGTCTCGGTCTCGCTGACGTAGTTGAATTGGATGGTCGCACCGTCTGCGAAGACCTGGCGGTTGACCCGGTCCTGGTTGTCGTAGGTGTTCGTGACGACGGTGATTCCCCGTGGATCGACGACCGTCAACAGGTCGCCGTCGGCATTGTAGGTGTAGCTCATGACGCCGCCGATCGGGTCCGTGACGCCGACCAGGTCGCCATTGGCATCGTAGCTATAGGAGTAGGTCCGGCCTAGGGGGTCCGTTGCGGTGGCGACTCTGCCGTCCGCCCCTTTGGTGAAGCTCAAGGTCCGCCCAGCGTCGTCCGCGATACTCGTCAGGAACCCAGTGCTGTCATGTGTGAATTGCAGGGCATTCCCGTAACGATCACGACGCTCCGTGAGACGGCCATCGGCGTCGAACTCTTCGACATCCCCGTGGCGCCCGGTCAGCGTGATGCTCCCGTCCGGGTTCAGGACGAGCGTCTGGTAAGTACCTGCCGCTGCCTCAAAGGTTCCGTCCGGATTGCGAGTGAAGCGCTTCCGCTTACCGTCGCCTTGGCGCACGATCGCATAGGTCTGGTCGCCGTCTGTGACGGCCAACGCGCTGGTCGTCAGGTTGCTGTGCCAACCGCGGCCGAAGGGGCCATTGATACGGTCCTGGCAATGGTAGGTGCGGGTCAGCCCGAGCTTAGGTCCGGGCCCCGGGATGTCAAAGTCCGTGTAAAGCTCTATGTTGTCGCCGGTCGCCGCATTTACCGGGTTGCCCAAAGGGCATTGCTCGTCGTCCGGCGTGGGGTTGTCCTTTTCGTCGTCCCCCGGATCCGGATCGAAGCCTTGATGACCGGTATCCCAGGGAGGCGTATCGTAGGCCGCTACTGGCGGGGAGACGGCGACAGCGAGAAGGAGCGCAAGAACGGCAGCAATGCCGAAAAGATCGCGTGTGGTACCCATCACTGCATTGCCTCCCGCTTCGTCTCCATAACCGCCTCGACCTGCTGGGCATAGCCGTCGACTTGACCACCGAGGTCTTCGATCTCGTCCATCAGGCCGGGGTTGTTCTGAAAGTAGCGATTGACGGCCCAGCTGTTGGTGCCCATGAAACGCATGTAATCATCGTAGGTTGTTGCGTAGCTCGTATAGAGCTGCTCTTGTTGCGGTCGATACGTCTGCTCCACTGCCTGCAGGGCGCCGCTCAGTTCCTCCCCAGAGGCGTCTTGATTCTCGCCCGCAACCTGTGCCTTCTCCTGCCATTCCTGTACAGAGAGCGCCATCAGATCGCGGGACAGCGTGCAGTACTCCTCTACGGTCAAGGCCATGGCCGGACTGGACATCAGGATCACCGAGAGGTGGGCAACCATGACCGAGGCCATCAACCAGACCCGAGTGTGCCCCACGGCTCGCGAAACGAACTGGAATCTCATGGCCTCGATCCCTCCCCAATACCTATCTGCTCAGTAGAAGACACGCACGCGCATGTAGCGGACCAGCGATTGACTACCTTGGGCGTCGACGGCCTTGAGCGCGAGGCGGTAGTCCCCCTTGTCGACGAAGATCCCATCCTCGTTACGGCCATTCCATTCCAGCGTCTGGGTGCCGGCGGTCACAGGCTGGCTGTTGGTCTTCATCAACCGGTTGGAGCCTGCACGGAAGACCTGCAGGATGGCCGTGGAATCTTCCGACACGTCGAAGGTGACGGTGGCGGTCGGGGCGTCCGGCGTCAGAAAGTCTGGCGTCGCCGGGTCGAAGTAGTTCGGCTCGACGGCGAAGTTGGTGATCCGTGGCGCACCCTCGACGAAGATGCCGTTGTTGGGCAGTGTGAAGGCAGTGACCCCGAAGATGAACTGGCGTCCCGGAGGGGGATGGGCGAAGTTGCCGAACGCGTTGGAGCCATCCCACTTGAGGCGGTGTACACCGCTGCCGAGAGGCCTGCGGTCCATCAAGCGGGCAACCTCGTCGGCTAGTCGAAAGACTCGCACCGAGACGGTCACTTCGGCCGCACGATTCAGGGTCATGTCGACATCGAGGAAGTCGTCCTCCAGCGGCTGGAAGACGTACTGGCAGCTGAAGCAGCTCGATCCCTCCATGATCCAACTCGGGTTGAACAGTTGGCCGCCGCTGGTCTCGGACTCATCGAGCGTTCGCGCCTGACCGTTAACGTCTTCGTACTCCAGAACTGCGAAGTAGATGCCCTCGGTTGCGAATGTGCCGGAATCAGCCGTACAGTCCCAGGTGTCGGTGTAGGAACCGGCGGCTCGGCTCTCGCGATCGACCAGCGTTCGCACTCGGTCACCGGCCCTATTCTTCAGGAATATGGTAACCGGCGTTGTCCCACTGATCGTTGTGCGGACGTCGACCGCGCCTCCTCCAACGAGTGCAGAACAGGTGTCTGTCGATAGCGACAGCTGAGCGTCGATGGTGACGTTGACCTCGATTGTGTCGACGCCGGCTAGCCCGTCATTGTCCGTCACCCGGAAGGCAACGACATAGAGACCGGGGGCAGTGTAGGTGAAGTTTGCCGAAGCTGAGGTGGGCGACGAGACATCGTAAATGCCGTCACCGTCGAGATCCCACTCATACTGCGCAATGGTGCCGTCGCTATCGCTTCCTGTCCCATTGAAGGAGACGGAACAGGGTGCATTACAGTTTATGGGGCTGCCCGGAGATGTGATCGTCGCGGTTGGCGACCCAGGGGGGCCAGCCCTCACCGCAGTCGCGGTTGCACTTGCAGTTGCTGTGAGACCATCATCATCGGTTACACGGAAAACGGCATCATAGGTCCCAGGCGAGGAGTAGGTGTAGCTCGTGCTTCCAGTGTTCGTGGACGAGAAATCGAATACCCCATCGCCCTCGAAATCCCACTCGTACAGCACGATCTGGCCATCGGCGTCACTACCGACGCCGGTGAAGTTGACCGTAAGCGGCACTTGGCCGTTTGAGGGATCGATGCTCGCGGTAGCCGATGGGGGATTCCCGGTGACCGTGATGCTGACGGACGCGACGGCTGTCTCGTTCTGGTCGTTCAGCACCTCGAGGACGGCATCGAATACACCTTGGGATGTGTAGGTATAGGTGTAGTTTCGCTCGCCTGGATCGCTCGTATCGAAGATTCCGTCGCCTTGAAAGTCCCAGCGGTACCTCCGTATCGCACCGTCGCTGTACTCGGCGTTGGTTGTGAAGTTAACGGTCAGTGGAACAGGCCCAGTCGCGGGACTCGCCCCCGGCAAGGCTCGAAAGACAGATACGCTGAAATCAGAGCGTGCTTCGGCCGGATTTCCGGCCCGGTCCTCCACTGCCGCGAGCAGGGTATGAGGTCCTGCCGACAGTTCCGCCGCGACTTGGAACGTTGCGCCAGACCGGTCCACGTCAAACAAGTGACCGATTTCGCTGCCATCAAGCTGCGCCGCGAAACTGCTGACGTCGACACCGCTCCCGTCATCACTGAACTGCACGCTGATGGTCGGTCTGCGGGTGTCGATCACCGCGCCGTCGCCGGGGGAGCTGATCGTGACGGTCGGGGGGGTACCGTCCGCGACGACGACCCTGTTGTCGCCGTCTCCGGACGCGCCGTCATCGACATCGAGGCGGGCGACATAAGCTCCCTCGACGTCAGGCGTGAAGCGAGCGATGGGCTGATCGGCGTCGGCGATATCCGGCGAGCCGAGTGCGCTGCCGTCGGGCCGGGCGACAAGACTCCACAGATAGGAGAGCGCGCTCGGGGCGTTGTCCGGATCATGGCTGGCGCTGCCGTCGAGGGTCGCCTCGTCGCCGAGCCTGACGCTTGTATCGGGGCCGGCGTCGGCATTGGGAGGAATGCTCAGGTCACGGACGTCGATGACGAGGTCGTCGCCGTCGGTCAGAATGCCGTTGTCGACAGTCAAACCGAGTCCATAGACGCCGGTCGTATCGGGGGCGAACTGCGCCTGCGGATTGGTTGCCGAGATGATGTCGCTATCCTGCAGCTGGCTGCCCGTTGGAACTGATGAGAAGGTCCAATCGAACGTCAGCGGCAGGTCTTTCGGATCAGAGCTCGCCGATCCATCGAGGAAGACGGTGTCCGTGATGTTGGCCCATTGGTCTTTGCCGGCGCGGGCGTTAGGGGCTGCAACGTCTTCGGCAACCGTGACCGTAGCCGTGTCAGCTACGCTGCTAGCCTCGTCGTCACTGACAGTCAGCTCATAGACGTACTCCCCGGGCTTATCGGGGGTGAAGGTCGGCCTCACAGCGGTGGGGTCGTTCAGCGCAGCGGTAGGACCGCTGCCGACAGGGATGTTGTTAGCAGGGCTGCTGCCGACCGGGATGTGGGCAAGGGCCCAGAAGAAGGTGATCAGATCGCCATCCGGGTCATAGCTAGCGCTCCCGTCGAGGCGAACCTCGCGTCCGACCAAGCCATTGGCGTCGGGTCCGGCATCGGCAACCGGCGGACGATTCGAGGCACCGACCTCGATCCGCACTGGGAGCGCCTCGGCGCGCCACACCTTCAGCACCCGCCCTCGCCATGTCCGTTGGAGGACCATTTCACCTTCAAACATCCCGGTCGCGTCGTCCGGAAACTGAAATGTGACATCGAACGTGACCTGATCACCCCGGCGAAAGACACGCGGGAAATCTGGCTGCTCGATCGTGACGTACGGGGCGATGAGCCCTTTGGCGGCAATCTCGAGCTGACGCGTGGCCGGGATGCGGAAGTACCCCGTGTTGGTGAGCGTGACTGCATAAGTCACCTCCTCTCCGGTCGGGATGCTCGCAACGAGCGGATCAGGATCCCAACTGATTCGTGGCGGCAGTGCGTAGGTGGCGCTCGCCACCAAGAGAAGGAGTCCCGCTACCGCAACAAGAGGCGACCGTTGCAAGGCGCTCATGCGTCCACTCTCCTTTTAGAGCAATCGGCCGCGACGCAGCATCGCATGCCGAGTCTGGGCCACTGTTTCGCTTTTTGCCATCGCCCGTCTGGAGGCCGCCCAGGAGAAGCTAAGCGGCCCCATCCATCCCATCCATGAAGTACCGATCCAACTATCGCACGCGGCAAAAACCGCGCCGCGTTCAAAGGCCCAAGCAAGGGAAATCCTTTTCATGCAGATCCATCGCCTGTCCAAAGAAGAAACCGCCTCTCAATGCTCTGCGTCCGGGCACAAAAGAAAAAGCCGGACGCCTCGCGCAACCTTAGACGATGGTTGCCCTCGGCAGTCCGGCTCTCCTGTGATCCTCGACGATGTGCGAAGAATCGACAGCACCCGTAACGTTCCGTCCCTACCTTACGATAGGTTTGGCTTTACCGTGTCTCGCTGAACGAACGACGCGGTGCTACGATCCAATACGATCAAGCTGCGTCCACGGCGCCGCGTCTAGCGCTAACAACGCGTGACAAGAAGCATAGCAGGGGTAAGGTAAATTGACCACTTAGTCCGACTCGGAACCGGACGAAAAGGTCCACAAATGGATATCGACCCGGCTGGAATCACTAGCCAACCTGGATTCCCGCGCGCCGCCGCTGAGCTAACCGTACAGAAGCAGCGATGCAGCGCAAGCAACGATAGAGCGTTGCGCACGGAGTCGGGTAGAAATGCGGCGCGCGCAACCTTAGGAGCGTTCCTTCAACTCTCATATCCCTCTGGCTTGTCTTGACGACCACCTTCGGCGTCGCGCTAGCAGTTATCCTGTCCCTGCAACGCGACTCACAGAGCCCTGCAAAACGGGAGGAGACCATATACGGGTTACCGTGAGCATACAGCTAGGGTACGCACTGCGTACCCTCCAGGTGCCGAGGCTCATTTTTCAGGGGGGTGCAGAAACCGCGGCATGATCGTTAGTAGGGCCACGAAATCTCCCCGTTCGCCGCCGATACGACGTATCTCATGATCAGTACTCCCATTCCATACGCACGCCTGTGCGGCCAGTGTTCTCCGTTCCGACTTGGGTCTCGAGCGAGATGCCTGGCGTCAATTGGATCTCGACCCTTGCCCGCCCGGAACCGGCACGCAACCCTTGCTGGGCACCCAGTTCGATCGCCTCAGCGAGGCGTCCGCGCAGCCGCAAGGCCGGGCTGCCCGCATCCCTGTCCAGGTGATTGATGTCGAGCTGGTCCAGCCCGAGCCGTCTCCTGAGACCCTCCAACACCCCTGGGTTGGTCCTCCGCCCGGTGAGCTCGAGCGCGGAGCGCAACAACTGAAGCGACTCGAGGGCGCTCAGCGAGCGGTCTCGATCCCCGAAGAGAATCCGGGCGAGGACCTCGTCCGGCGGGAGTTCGGGGACCGACTCGAGGTGAATCTCGGGTGCGGAGGCGCGACCGGAGACACGGATCTGCGCGAATCCGTCGCTCAGTTTGGTGCGCGTGACGAAGCGGACCTCGGCATCCAGGCTGCCGTCCTCCGGTAGGGTGACCATCCCCTCGTCGAAATCGAACCGCCGACCCAGCATCTCGAGTGAGCCGTGGCGCAGCTCGAATCCACCCCTGATGTCGGGCGCGTCCGCCCGACCCTGGACCCTGACCTCGCCCGCGACTTCGGCGTCGAGCCCGCGGCCGCGCACCAAGACCCTCTGAGGGGCGCGGATCGCCAGATCCAGCGAGATCGGGATGGGTGGCCTGGTATCCGCGCGCTTGGCTCCAGACAAGAGACGTCGCTCCTTCAATTCCGGCGGGACGTTGACCTCGACGACCTCCAGTGTGGGAATCGATGGGGGGAGCCGATCGGGCAGCCTGATCTCCGCCTCCCGGATCACCAGCCGAGCATCCAAGTCGAGCGACTGGACCAGGTTACCGGAAGCGCCGATCGCGCCCTGTACGCTGGCACGGACAACGTCGTTGTCGACGACCAGGGCGTCGTCGAGATCGAGAGAAAGGCTGATCGGGAAACCAGTCTCGGGGCGGATGCCGATGCTTCCCAAGCCTTGGATGCAGCCGCCCTCGGGCGTGTTGGCCGAGAGCTCGGCGACCGTCAATCGATCACCATCGCCCTGGCCGCGCAGCCGGATGTCCTGCAGCGAGAGTCCGGTCAAGGGGCTGCGGAGGCTGCCGCCGTTTACCGAGAGTCTGCCCCCGATGCGCGGATCCGCCAGTCGGCCGGATAGGCGCAAGTCCAGCGCGAGCGTCCCATCGAGGCGGTCACCGCGGGCGGCCAGCAAGGGATTGAGCAACGCGAGCGGTAGATCCCCGACGAGCCTGCCGGTGAGGCGCGCGTTCGGGTCCATGATGGGAAGGCCGGTTTCCGGATCAGCAGGTGCCGCCAGATCCGCTGAGGCCTGGATGGGTGCGGCCGGTTCGCCGGTGAGCCTCGATTGCAGGCTCAAGGTCGCGCCGTTCCAGCCCAATGTCGTCGCGATAGCCAGCGGGGGGATACCGGCTTCACGGAGGACGCCAAGGGTGAGGCCCTTGGCTTGGATCTCGCCGGACGCACGGGGCGTACGACCTGCTCTTCTCAGCGCGAGCCTGCCATCGAGCCGACCCGCCAGATCCAGGTCAGGCGTTGCCAGGCGCGCCAGCCCAAGGGGGAGGTCAGTAATCCCAATGACGAGGTCTGACGCGTCGCCGAAGCGCCCCTCCGCCGTGAGACGGCCTCCTTCGCTTTCCAAGACCAGATCAGCGATCCCGACGCCCTCGGGACCGATCGTCACCCGGGCTGGGCGGGCGAGTGCGGCCCGCACATCGGCGTACCTTGCCTGGAGGTCGGCAACCTCGATCCGTGTCAACCGGTCGGCAAGCGTCAGCTCTGCGCGCGTGCTCGCTGCAAAGGACTCGCCGGTTAGCTCGAGCGCAAGCGCCAGTCCGTCCCACCGGCCCTCTGCCGTCGCCGTCGCGCCATCCAGTGCCAATGCCCCGACCTGAACCCCCTGGGCCTGACTCTGGGCCGCGACGGCGACCGCCCCCAAGGGGTCGGTCAGCTCGAGTGACAGATTCGCCCGCTCGATCTTGACCGATTCGGACAGACCGGTGCGGAAGGCCGTGGCCTGGAGGTCGACCACTTGTCGACCGGCTGATCGGGAAAGCGACAACTCCGCCTCGGCGTGGCCGAAGAGCGGAGTGCCAAGGATTGGCGCCAAGTCACCGAGATCGCCGACCTGCACGAAGATCCCGCCATCGGCCGTCCTCGTGCCTGGATCCAGCGTCACGGCGCCGGTCGCCGTGAGGCTCGCGAGGCGCAACGCGAGGGGGTCGATGACGACGGCCTCTTCCTCGACCCGAAGCGCGGCGCTCGACTGTGCCGGGAGCCCGGCGATGTCTGCCGTCAGGGCAACCTCGCCCACCGGCCGAGTCAGGAGGTCCGCGATCAAGAGGTCGAGTCGTCCCCTGGGCACTGGATAGCCGCCCAAGTCGGCGTCGGTGAAGACAAGCCGCACTGTCGCCCCCGGATCATCGGGGATTCCCGTCAGTCGTCCGAATGCCGTCAGTGCGCCTGCCAGTGCAGGGTGAAGGACTCCGAGGTCGGGCAAGGACGACTGCCAATCGATAACCATGGTCTCGTCAGCGAGTGCGCCGGAGGCCGACAGCTCGAGGGCCCGGGCGGACAGCGCCAGGTCGTGGAGGTGAATCCGTTTGTCGGCCTGGAACGAAGCGGCAAGGGAGAGCCGCGGGGAGGGACCCAGCAGGTCATTCAGGGCGGGGACGCGGGTGGACAGGTGCTGGAGCTCGGCACCCGCCAGGACGGTTGCCGTGGTGCCGTCCCAGTCGGCGGCGACCGCCAACCTGGCTCCACCAGCGACGGTCTCATCTGCCCACTCATGGATCCGAGCGAGATCGGGCGTATCGAGCCTGACCAGGAAGCGGGCCGCCAGGTCCGCCAGGTTCAGCTCACCCGCCAGGGTCGCCGTACCCAAGCCGCCAACAAGCGCGATCTGCTCCAGTCTCAAGGTATGGTCGGCCCCCAAGAAGAGGGATGCCTGCAGCGAGATATCCGGCTCGACGAGGCGGCGCAGCCGCTCGCTGGCGAGCGCGGCGAGATCGCCGTGCGCGTCGACGAGAATCCGATGGCCCCGGTCTTCGGCCATGATGGCCACCGGCGCCTTGACCTCGAGGCCATCCCCGCCGTCGATCCTCAACTCGGCCCGCCAGTGGTCGAGTGGTCCGTCACCCGAGAGATGGATGCTCAGCGCCGGCAGCCCATCCAGGCCCAGCAGGCGTCCCAGTATGGGCCTTTCGGTCTCCTCGACACGGATGCTCGACGTCAGGCGCGCGCCCTCCGGGACATAACGAGCTTGGAGCAAGAGGTTGCCGGTTGCCTCGTCAGTGCGGCGGATCTTGAGGTCCAGCCTTGATCCGACCTTGGGATGACCGAACCGCGCTGCGGCTTGGATCCTGAAGCTCGTCGGCTCGCCGAGGATGGGTGCGCCGAGCGCGAGCTCGGTCAGGGTCAGGCGATCAACCGTCACCGGGATCGGGAACGCCGGCCAAGCGGTCGGTAGTGCGCCTCCCCGATCGTCATGGTGTGGCGTGGGGTACGCTCGGCGTGGGATCTCCAATCGCCCCAACTCGATCGACTCCAAGCGGACGACCCCTCGAAAGATCGCCAGGGGATCTAGCCGAATGGCGGCGCGATCCAGACTGAGCCAGGGTCCCGCCAAATCCGAAAGACGGACGTCGGTTGCGACGGGGGCGAAAGGGATGGCGCCCTCGAGCGTCCCGATCTCGAGCCTGCGGTTCGGGGTGCTGACCCCCGCTTCGATCGCATGGGCCAGCCAGCCTTTGCCCGATGCGGTCTGCAGCCAGGCGACGCCGAGGATTGCCAGGGTGAGGGCCGTCATCAGCAGGGCCGAAAGACCTTGGCGGAGGGTCTTGCACCTCATCGCCAGCTTGCCTGCGCTGGTGCTCGGTCGTCGGCGTCCGATCGCGGCGCCCTGTCAGAAGGCCTGACCAATGCTGATGTAGAATTGGTAATCGTCGTCTTCGGCTTTGTCGAGGGGAAAGGCCAGGTCGAAGCGCAGCGGTCCGATCGGCGTGAGGTAACGCAGGCCGAGACCGACGCCGAATTGCAGCCGCTCCGAGAGGTCGGGGAGGGCATTCTCGAACACCTGTCCGCCCTCGACGAAGGGTACCAGGCCAATCTTATCGCTAATCCCAAGCCGTGCCTCGAACCCGATCTCGAGCAGGCTACGTCCGCCCCGGGGTCGTCCATCCGGCGTGCGGGGTCCGATCGCCTGAGAGGCGAAGCCCCGGACCGATCCACCGCCGCCGGCGAAGAACCGCTTGTCGCTGGGCACGGAAGAGAGTTCCTCGCCAAGGATACTGCCCAGTCGCACGCGTGCCGCCAAGACCCGGTCGCTCTCTTGATCGACGGCGAAGTAGGCGACGGTTGCCAGCTCGGTGCGCAGAAAGGTCCGGTCCACGAAATAGGGTCTGAGATCGAGTGCAAGGCGATGACCGCGGGAAGGGTCGAGGAGATCGTCCGAGGTGTCGAGCCGGAGACTAATGGGGACGCTAAGGAAATAGAGCGGTTCGGAGGCATTGGGGTCGTCCACTCGACTGCGTTCGGCCTGGATGCCCGCGGAGCCCTTGAGGGTCTTGGTGAGACGCCGCTCGAGCCCGACGAATGACTCGAGCGCCTCGCGGCGGTAGGCGTCGGGGGTTTCCCGTCCGCCGGAGAACTCGGCACTCAGGGTTTGATCCCGCGCCAGGAAGCCGGGCTTCGTGTACCGAAGGTTGAAGTCGTAATCCACGTCCTCTGGCGGATTCTCACCGAGGCGCGCGACCTCGGTCTGCACCTGCAGGCTCTCGGCCCGACCAAAGAGGTTGCGGTGTCGCCATCTGAACCGTGCACCGAATCCTTCCGACGTATTGAAATCGGCTCCGATCCCGATCATCCGGCGTGGCCGCTCCTTGACGATCAGAGTGACCGGAAGGCGGCCCCTTTCGTCCAGCGCGTCCGCGGTCTCGACCCGCAGGCGGGAGAAGACCTCCAGCTCCGCGAGTTTGTCACTCATTCGGTCGATGCTCTCGGGGGAATAAGGATCACCGGGCGCGATACCACCAAGGTCGCGGATGAAGTCGCCATCCATGTGCTCGAGCCCTTGGATCCTCATCGCGCCGAACCGGGCAAAGGGGCCGGGCTCGGCCACCAGTGTCACCTCCATTTCCCGGGTCGCGTGGTCCACCACGACATGGCGCGCCGGGACCCGTGCGAAGGGATAGCCTCGTTGGCTTACTTGCTCGATCACAGCAGCCTCGGCGCGGAGGACGTCCGCTGCCCGTGCCGGGTCGCCGAGACCGATCTGGAGCCTGGAGCGGTCGACTCTCACCCGGGGGTCCGGCCGGCCGGTCGCAGCATCCAGAACCTCGAAGCGGCCGATGAGAAAAAGCGGACCGGGTTCGACTTGCACCACGACCGCGATCGGTTCGTCGCCCACGATGGCCTCGGTCTGTTCGATCAGGTCGTCGAGATGCAAGGGGTTGCCGGCAATGGTGACGCGAACATCGCCAGCGTAATAACCGCGGGATCGCAAGGCGGTCAGCATACGCTGACGGTCCTGCTTGGCCCGACGGACCAGGCCGGCGGCACTGGGTTGCTCTGGCGCTTGTGCCAGTGCAAGCAGGTTGGAGCTCGCCTCCAGTGCCGTCTGTAGTTCTCGGTCTTGGAGAGGGGTCAAGTCGACCTCGTAGCTCAATGGCGCTGCCGCCGCTGCTTGCAGGATCGAGCCCAGCATCAGCAGCGACCGAAGTCGGCGAGAGACGAACGAGCGTGTGACCTTGGTCGGGAATCGTCCACCCATGAGGGCTGATTCGTGGTGTTGGCGGATGGAGATGTTGTGCAATACCGGGGCAAGCATCCTATGCGTTGCTCGATGCTCCGAGTACCTGATGTCGGGGCCCAAAGAGCATTGCTGGAGTCATTCGAGCCGTCAACGGTCGTTTCAGCGGCTGAATCTGGAGTATTTGGGCGCCAAGAAGGACGGCTCGAAGCTCGCTCAAACGGACATTCTCTTCGGCGATATCCGCGTTCCGGCCGGCGTGCTTGCGGCGGCCGACTTTCGGACCGAGGTCTATTTCGCCTCGGTCGGTTGGTCGTTCTGGCGCGACGAGCGACGAGAACTCGGGATCGGGCTGGGCCTACATGTGGCCGATCTCGCGGCCAAGATCCGAGGAGCGGGTTTTGTCAACGGCATCCAGGTGCCCGTCGCTTCGAAGAAAGCGAATACCACGGCACCCCTGCCGAATCTTCGGCTGCATGGTGCCTATGCCTTCACACCAGATGGCGCCGGATTGGCGTCTGCCTTCAAGGAGCGCCGGCAGGAGCATCGCCGGGCTATGTGACTGCTGGCGCGACGCAGAAGGCGGGCGTCAAGACCAGCCGGGTGGTATGAGAATTGACAGAAATCGCCTTAGTTTGGGGAGGCCGTCTCCCACCTTGACAGGATGTGGTCGATGCGTTGCCAGAAGCGGTGGACCTGTAATTGTGTCAGGCGCTCGCTCTTGTAGATCGACACCATGCGAAAGCGGCATTGCGGCGCGCAGGTCTGGACCAAGGCGGTCTTGAGGATGCGTCGAACCGGCCGGCGCATGACGAGTCGATCAACCCACCAGGGTGCTCCCAACGAGGTGACGACCAGCATTTCGCGCAGATTGCCGAGCCGCGGTTCGATGGTTCCAAAGCCGGGCGCGTGATCGTAGGCGACACCAGGTGCCCAGACGCGATCGAACCAGCCCTTGAGGATGGCAGGTGGCCCAAACCACCAAGTCGGGAACACGAGGACCAGCCCCTCGGCGGCGCGAAGGCGCTGAGTCTCGGTTGCGACGGACTCGCCGGCGAAGGGGCCGGAATAGTAGCTGGCCCGTTCGGTAGCCGATAAGGCTGGGTCGAACCGATCGGCGTATAGGTCTTTGAGCGAGACGTCGTGGCCGGCGGCCTGCAGGCGCTCGGCAAGGTAGCGTGTCGTCGCGGCACAGAGGCTCTCGGCCAAAGGGTGCGCGGTGACGATGAGGCATCGCATCGAGAAGCTGTCCCTCTTGGTTGGTCAGCCTCCAATGATCGCATGATATCCGCGCCAGCCGTGCTGCCCCAGGTCATTCAGCCCCTCCGATGCTGCGCGCGTGGTGTCGGTGGGGATCTGCGAGGCCGCGACCGAGAGCTGCCGATGTTCCTCAGCCGCACCGCGCGCAGTTCGCGAAACGATAAGGCCCGGTTCCATCGGTTCGCTGCGACCCCGCTGGTCGTCGCGCCGGGGCGAGCGACGGCTCATCTGGGGGATGAGATGGGTCGGCTCGGCCTAAACCGCGTCCAGAGCGAGATGCGTCGTTTTCATTTTGTGCTTGGCTTTGGGGGTTTCATCGACATCGCTGGAGACGCGGTTTAATACCGAGGGACGGACTTGAGCCAGAACACCATCGGCTTGGGGGACTCGGCGGTCTCGCCGAGTTCCTTCCACGAGAACTGGGTGCGAAGGTGCTCTTGCCGACGGTATCCCCGTTTGTTCCAGAAGGCGTCGAGGGGACGGTAGTCGTCTGGGCGGCGCGGGTCGTCGGCAGGGCGTTCCACAACGCAGAAGGCGACCCACCGCAGAGGACCGAAGGGGTTATCGGGGGACTCGGCCAAGGCGTGCGCGTGGGCCTCGCGCTCGGCGAAGAAGCGCACCCCGATGCCGCGGCCTCGGTACCCGGGCAGCAGTACGGATTCGCCGAGATAGAACACCTGCCTGGGATCGTAGCCCCGGCCGAGCAAGGGTGCCTTGACCGCGTCTGTCTCTTCGCTCAGCGGCAGGGCGGTCGAAGCGCCGACGACGCGCTCACCGTCGAGGGCCAGGACCACGACGCTGCCGCTCGCCTGGCTATAGGTACGTAGGTAATGGGCCTCATAATCGAGGTCGCCCTCGTAGAGATAGGGGTATTCGCGAAAGACTTGGATGCGCAGCCGAGCCAGGTCCGGAATGAAGCCGTCCAGTTCACGGCCGGAGACACGGGTGACTTGAGGCCAGTATAGTCTGAAAGGCTTTGACAGCCTTGATCCGCGACAGGAGCCGCAGCCGATGATCGAGACCGCCGCCATTCTCGTTCCCTTTTTGATTGCCGACGTGGTCAACCCGGTGCTCTTCGCCTTCCTCGTCTATGCAGCCGGAACCTCGCGTCCTTTGCTCACCAGCATCGC
>JANQGF010000050.1 GCA_028277465.1 Chromatiaceae bacterium | reverse complement strand
TCTGCCTTCAAGGAGCACCGGCAGGAGCATAGCTGCCCTATGTGACTGCTGGCGCGACGCAGAAGGCGGGCGTCAAGACAAGCCAGGTGGGATGAGAATTGACAGAAATCGCCTGAGATGCCCTGTCTGTGCCCCATGCCCGAGAGCTGACTGGCGGCGACTGGTTCAGGGTTGCCAGTCCGACGGAACCTCTCGCCGAGCGCAGGGTATGAGTCCTGGAATCATGGCTAACGGTCATGCCGTGTCTCTGGAACCCCGGAGCATGGAACAAGAGCCGCAGCAGTTTGCAGGCTCGTCGCGGCGAGGCGCCGCTCCTACCAAATCGAGCGGCTGGGGTGCTGTTCCACGGTAATCAGTGATCGGAGGAAGAGGCGCATGAACAAGATCGCAATCGTAGGTGCTGGTCGAGTCGGAGAGACGACGGCGCAGATGCTCGCCGAAAAGGCCTTGGCTCGCGAGATCGTGCTCTTCGATGTGCAGGAGGGCCTCCCCGAAGGGATCGCGCTCGATATCCTTCAGACTTCCCCCTTTTTCCGGTTCGACTGTCGCATCCGGGGCAGCAATGATCCCCAGATCCTGGTGGATTCGGAGCTGGTCATCGTCACGGCAGGTCTTCCACGTAAACCCGGCATGTCGCGTGCCGACGTGCTGGAGAGCAATGTCCGGATCATCGACGAGGTGACCGATCGCATCATGGCCTTTGCGCCCGACGCCATGGTCCTCCTCGTCTCCAATCCAGTCGACACGCTGACCTATCGGGTGGCCCAACGGACAGGTTGGGGGCAGGGCCGCATCTTCGGTCAGGCCGGCGTATTGGACGCCGCCCGCATGGCGAGCTTCATCGCTCTGGAGACCGGTTTCTCCGCTCGGGATATCACCACGATCGTGTTGGGTGGCCATGGCGACACCATGGTGCCCCTGACGCGCTTGTGCACCATCAATGGTATTCCGATTGCTCACTTCATCCCGCAAGACCGCATCGAATCCATCATCGAGCGAACACGTAAGGGTGGGGCCGAGATCCTCGCGTTGCGCAAGCGATCCAGTGCCTACGATGCCCCTGGCGCGGCGGTCGCGGCCATGGTGGATGCCATCGCATACAACCGGCGGAGAGTCATTCCCTGCGTCGCACTCTTGGAGGGTGAGTACGGCGAGACCGACATCGCCATGGGCGTTCCCTGCATCCTTGGCGAGAAGGGCGTCGAGTCGATCATCGAGCTCGCTCTGAACCCGGACGAGCGTGCCGATTTCGAACGTTCCGCCACGGCCGTGCGTGCCGAGAGAGAGCGTTTGAGCGAGATCCATTGAGCCGAACAACCGTCAAACCAGACTCTAAACCCGAAACGAGCTGCCAGGTAAGGTACTGTAGCACCGCCGGCGGCCTGGCTAGGAGTGAGCTTATGGCGAACGAAACGACCACCATCATCAACAATGCGAATGGTGAGAGCTACGAGTTTCCCCTCAGGGAAGGGACCATCGGCCCAGCCGCCGTGGATATCTCCTCGCTCTACAAAGAGGCCGGCATCTTCACCTACGATCCCGGCTTCATGTCAACGGCCAGCTGCCACAGTGCCATCACCTACATCGATGGCGAACAGGGCGTCCTCCTCTATCGCGGCTATCCAATCGAGCAGTTGGCCACCAAGGCGAGCTTCCTCGAGGTCGCCTATCTCCTGCTCTACGGGGAGCTACCGGACGAGCAATCCTTGGTGGGCTTCGAGACGATCATCACCCGCCACACCATGCTCAACGAGAACCTGAAGAACTTTCTCGACGGGTTCCATTACGATGCGCACCCCATGGCCATGCTGGTCGGTGTCGTCGGCTCGCTCTCGGCCTTTTACCACGATTCGCTGAGCGTCAATGAACCGCGCCACCGCGAGATCTCGGCCCACCGTCTGATCGCGAAGCTCCCGACTATCGCCGCTGCTGCCTACAAGCACAGCATCGGCGAACCCATCATGTACCCGCGTAATGACCTCAGATACTGCGCCAACTTCTTGCACATGATGTTCGCCACGCCCTGTGAGGACTACAAGCCCGGGCTGATCGCCGAGAAGGCAATGAACCTTCTCTTCATTCTCCATGCCGACCACGAACAGAACGCCAGCACCTCGACCGTTCGGCTGGCGGGCAGCTCGGGCGCCAATCCCTTTGCCTGTGTCGCCGCAGGCATTGCCTCGCTCTGGGGGCCGGCCCACGGGGGGGCCAACGAGGCGGTGTTGGACATGCTGGTCGAGATCGGGGATGTCAAGAATGTTCAGCGTTATATCGAAAAGGCCAAGGACAAGGACGATCCATTCCGCCTGATGGGGTTCGGGCATCGGGTCTACAAGAACTATGATCCGCGTGCCAAGATCATCCGTGAGGTCTGCCACCAGGTCCTGGAAGAGCTGGCGGATGCCGATAATCCGCTCTTCGATCTGGCCATGAGACTGGAGGAGATCGCGCTGAGCGATGACTACTTCGTCGAGCGCAAGCTCTATCCGAACGTGGATTTCTATTCGGGAATCATCTATCGGGCGCTTGGGATCCCACGCAACATGTTCACTGTCATGTTCGCGGTGGCGCGCACGGTCGGCTGGGTCTCCCACTGGATGGAGATGTTGTCCGATTCAAACAACCGGATCGGTCGGCCCCGCCAGATCTACTGCGGGCCGACACAGCGGGATTACGTGCCGATCTCGAAGCGGTAAGCGGAATCGGCCTCGGCCCGGAGCCGTTCGACCTCCAGTAGATCTGCACCTCTCTGGGGCCGGTCCGTGACCGGGTCCAGGGGCGGATTGCGCAGTGCCCGCAGAGGCAGGACGATCAGTTGAAAGGGGATCTCGCCCGCCATGAAGCGAAAGGCGGGGTGGGGGCAGCGCTGTCCGTCAGGATAGCGCAGCACTCTCTCGCTCTGCTCCCAAGGGATCTGCTGGTCGAGCAGCGCGAAGAGGACGTCCTCGGACCGCTCGGCAAAAAGGAAGAGCTCGATGCCGGTCTGCCGGTCGCCTGCGCCAGTCAGCGCGGCCCCCACCAGTCGCGGCGAAAAGGCCTCGAAGGTTCGCATGGCCTGGAGTGCCATGTCGTGCAAGTCCTGACGATCACGCACATGCGCGGGACCCAGAAACAACCGACGTTGCGTCAATATGGCCTGCTGGACCGCCTCGTTGGACGGCCAATGACGCCGGTTGAAGATCCCGGTGCGCTCGGCCGCCTTGCGGCGCGCCCGATCGAAATCGTTCAGACGCTGTTCGACCATGATGCGCGCGGCCTCATAGGCCATACGCTCTCTCAGGGTGATCGAGCGATCTCGTCCCGCCATCGAACCTCTCCCCAGTTTTTAACTTCGGTCACGAATCACTGAATCGAACTCCCATCCCGCAGGATCGATGAGGCTATAATGAGATCCGCTGCCCGCGAATTCGGCCGGAGATAACGTCCGCTTCGCAGCCGCTCTCGGAGAACGCAGGTCACTCACAACTCGACGGACATAGACCAGCGAGATCTTTATGTTTGGCCTCAATCGCAAAAATACCTCCCTCTTAGGCGTAGATGTCGGCTCGACCGCGGTGAAATTGATCGAGATCACGCGGGGCTCGGGCTCGGGGAATGGCCTGTTCCGGGTCGAGCACTTTGCCATCGAGCCCTTGCCTGCCAACGCAGTGGTAGAGAAGAAGATCGCAGATCCGGAGGCGGTCGGACAAGGGATTCGCAAGGCGGTCGCACGGGCTGGAACCAAGACCAAACGCGCGGCCGTCGCCGTGGCGGGCTCGGCGGTCATTACCAAGGTCATTCCCATGTCGGTCGCGCTGACCGACGACGAGATGGAGAGCCAGATCCAGTTCGACGCCGATCAATATATCCCTTATCCGCTGGAGGAGGTCAATCTCGACTTCTGCGTGGTTCGACCGTCGCCGAACAACCCGGAGATGGTTGATGTATTGTTAGCGGCATCCCGGCGAGAAAACGTGGAGGATCGCGTCAGCGCACTGGAGATCGCCGGTTTGGAGGCGGTCGTCGTCGATGTCGAGGCCTTCGCCATGGAGAATACCTGCTCGCGCTTCCTGCAGGTCGGATCGGACGAGCGTGGCGATCGAACGATCGCGGTCGTGGATGTGGGTGCCGGCGCAACCACACTGCATGTCCTCCACAATGGCGAGATCATCTATACACGTGAACAGAATTTCGGTGGTCAGCAGCTCAAGGATGAGGTTCAGCGCCGCTATGGCCTGTCGCGTGAACAGGCGACACAGAAGATCCTCGATGGTGACGTCGCCGACACCTATGACGCCGAGGTGCTGAATCCCTTCAAAGAGGCCTTGGCGCAACAGATCGGGCGTGCGCTCCAATTCTTCTACTCGGGGACGAACTACAACCGGGTCGACCAGATCATACTCGCTGGCGGTCCCGCCAGTATCCCGAGGATCGATGCCTTGGTGGAGGAACGGCTCAAGGTAACGACCCTGATCGCCAACCCCTTCAGCCAGATGTCACTGTCGCCACGCGTGAAGTCTCAGGAGCTCATGCGGGAGGCGCCCGGATTGATGGTCGCGGTCGGCCTTGCCTTGCGAGGGTACGATTAGATGGCGCGCATTAACCTGCTCCCCTGGCGTGAAACCCGGCGCCAGCAGCGTCGAAAGGACTTCTTGACCGCGGGTGGGGTCGCCCTTGGGGTGACCCTGGGCCTTGCCGTCGTGGTCCACCTCTTCGTCGAGGCGATGATCGACGCTCAAGTGACAAGGAATCGGTTTCTCGAGAAGGAGATCGCTGAGCTGGACCTCCAGATCAAGGAGATCCAGGACCTGGAGAGGACCAAGGAAGACCTGCTGGCGCGCATGGACATCATTCAGCGGTTGCAGAAGAGTCGGCCTGAGATCGTCCGGCTGTTCGATGAGCTGGTGACGGCGATCCCCGAGGGTCTTTACTTGACGAAGATCGAACAGCGTGGTCGCTCGGTGGTCCTCGAGGGGCGTGCCCAATCGAACGCTCGGGTCTCGGCCTTGATGAGCAACGTGGAGCGATCCGATTGGATCAGCAAGCCGCGCCTCATGCTGATCGAGAACAAGGATAAGACGGAGACTGGACTCAGCCACTTCCGACTCGCATTCAACCAAAGCAATCCAGAGGGTTCCTCCGAGCCGCTATCCTCGCCGCCTTCGAAGCCCGAAAAGCGCAAGAAACGCAAGAAGCGCGACAAGAAGAACCGTTGAGGGATCCGGTCATGAAGCTAAGTGAACTCAATCAGCTCGATCTGAATAGCTACGGTGAGTGGCCGACACCGATCAAGGTGATTGCCGTCCTGATCGCTTGTATCGCACTCGGATGGCTCGTGTATTATCTGGATACCCAGGACCAGCTGGCACGGCTGGAGAAGAAGCAGGCCGCCGAGCGCGAGCTCCGCTCCAGTTTCGAGCTGAAGCAACGCAAGGCGGCCAACCTGGATGCCTACCGCCAGCAGTTGGCCGAGATGAAGGAATCCTTCGGCGCCATGTTGCGCCAATTGCCCAACAAGACCGAGGTGGCCTCTCTCTTGGTCGATGTCTCGCAGACTGGATTGGCCAATGGTCTCGAGTTCGAGCTCTTCCAGCCGCAGACCGAGCAGACGAAGGATTTCTACGCCGAGCTTCCCATCCGCATTCGGGTCAATGGGATCTATCATGACTTCGGACGCTTCATCAGCGGACTCGCGGCCCTACCGCGCATCGTGACGATCCACAACGTCGAGATCTCGGGCAAGGGTGCCAAGAAAGGGGCCGAGAGCGACAAGCGGTTACTCGAGGCGACGGTCAAGACCTATCGCTATCTAGACGAGGGGCGGGCAGAATGAAACGCCGTCATCGCTTGACGAGATATCTGCTGCTGCTGCCACCCCTGCTGCTGGCGGGTTGTGGCTTGGAAGACATGGGCGAGCTCGAGGCCTATGCCCATGCCGTCAAGGCGCGCCCACCGAGGCCCGTCAAGCCGCTGCCGGAGATCGAACCCATCAGGACCTTCGTCTACGAGCCCGGAGAGCGTCGCGATCCCTTTACTCCAGACGCCCAAACCGAGCCGGAGGAGCCGATCGCGCCGGTCAGCGAGCTGGCGCCGGACCTGACACGACGCAAGGAGGAGCTCGAAGGCTATGCGCTGGATTCACTGCGCATGGTGGGCACACTCGAACAAAACGGTACGCGCTACGGCTTGGTTCGAACCAAGGAAGGGATTCTTCACCGTGTGACGACGGGCAATTATATGGGCATGAATAACGGGCAGATCACCAATGTCGGTGGCGACGCCATTCAGCTGACCGAGATCGTCAGCGATGCGCCTGGCCAGTGGCGCGAACGCGCGGCCACCCTTGCGCTGACCAAGTAACCCCTGGAGGGTAGACCGTGATGAACAGCCTGTTTCAACGAGGCATCGGGATCAGGCCGCGTCCCGGATCGGCCGGTCGAGTGATCTCCCTGGTGAGCCGGTTTGGATGTCTGGCCCTGTTGACCATCCTGGCGATCCCCTCCATGGGCGCAAGTCTGAAGGACGTTCAGTTCACCGCGCTCCCGGGTAATCGGGTCGAGGTTCAGCTTGACCTCGACGGTCCAGTGGCCGCACCCGAGACCTTCGCCACGGATTCACCGGCGCGTATCGCACTCGATTTTCCGGGGGTCTCCAGTCGACTCGATCGCAAGGCGGTCCCCATCGGGGTTGGAGTCGTGCATAGCCTGGTCGCAGTCGAGGCAAGTGATCGTACCCGAGTCGTGCTTAATCTGACCGACCCCGTCCCCTATGAGGTCAGCACGGCGGGTCGCCGGGTCACCATCAAGGTGGATACCCAAAGGGCTGTTCCCGGGTCGCCGCCCCGAGCCCAAGCCGTTCGGACCGCGGCCCGACCCGGTCCCGCGACGACCGAACCGGTTCAGCCTTGGAGCCCGCCGGTGCGCTCGACACGAGCCGGGCCAGGGCCGACCGTTCGTGATATCGATTTCCGTCGCGGCACGAGCGGTGAGGGCCGGGTCATGATCCGTCTGCCCAGCGCCGAGACCCGGGTCGCGGTGCGCGAGCAGGCAAGCCGAGTCTTCATCGATCTCTATGAGACCGCGCTCCCTCGGCGTCTCTACCGCCGGCTCGACGTAGTCGACTTCGCCACGCCGGTCATGGCGATCGAGTCGAGGCCGAACGGCCACAATGTGGAGGTGGAAGTCCAGATGGAAGGCGACTACGAGTACATGGCCTACCAGACCGACGAGCTCTTCACCCTCGACTTCCGCCCCCTCACCCAGGCCGAGAAGGAGGAGATCGCGCGGCAGAAGGTCGTCTACGATGGTGAGCGTCTCTCTTTGAATTTTCAGGATATCGAAGTACGTGCGGTCCTTCAGGTACTGGCCGATTTCACGGATCTGAACCTGGTCGCCAGTGACAGCGTACAGGGCAATATCACGTTACGTCTCAAGAATGTCCCTTGGGATCAAGCGCTCGATATCATCCTCAAGACCAAGGGTCTGGACATGCGCCAGACCGGCAATGTCATCATGGTCGCCCCATCGAGAGAGCTGGCCGCCCAGGAGCAGCTCGAGATGGAATCCATGCAGAAGATCGAGGAACTCGCGCCGTTACGAACCGAGTTCATTCAGATCAATTATGCCCAGGCGTCGGATATCGCTCAGTTCATCAAGGGCGCCTCGAGTGCCGCGAGACAGCGGGCGGCGACCTCGCGCCGAGTCGTCGGGGCCGGTGGACCCGGGAGCCTGCTCGAGCGGGGCTCGATCCTCTCCAGCCGCGGTACCGTGACCTTCGACGAGCGAACCAACACCCTGGTGGTCATGGATACGGTCGCCAAACTGGAAGAGATCAGACGCATCGTGGCGAAGCTCGATGTGCCGGTCCGGCAGGTCATGATCGAATCGCGCGTCGTGATCGCCAATGACGACTTCGCTCGCGACCTGGGTGTGCGATTCGGCGTTTCCGGTTCGATGGGCTCATTCAAGAACAACGAGCTCCTGATCGCTGGTGGGCAGAATGGTAGTCTCGAGGTAACCGGCTTCGACAAGGGGCCCTTCGGACTCAACGTGGATACGGGGACGCGCTACAATTCGGGCCTGATCGACGATGCGGGCAATCAGACGCTCATCACCAACCTGCCCGCCAACACCATCTTCAACCCCTCCGGCTCGATCAATTTTCTCGTCGGCAAGGTCGGCTCCTACCTGCTTCAATTAGAGCTCTCGGCCATGCAGCGCGAGGGTCGGGGTGAGGTCATTTCGAGCCCCAGGGTCATTACCTCGGACCAGCATCAAGCGACCATCAAAGTGGGTACGGAGATTCCGTACCAGCAGGCCACTGGCGAAGGCAATACCAACGTGGCCTTCAAGGAGGCCGTGCTGCAACTGGACGTCACGCCTCAGATCACGCCGGACGATCGCATCATCATGGACCTCGAGGTCAACAAGGATGCACCGGATTTCACTCAGAGCGTGCTCGGTGTCCCGCCAGTGGATACGCGTTCGGTCAAGACGAATGTCTTGGTCGACAATGGGGAGACCGTGGTGCTCGGTGGGGTCTACGAACGAGAGAAGACCTTCAACAAGGAGCAGGTTCCCTGGCTGGGCGATATCCCTGTGCTCGGCCGTTTGTTCAAGCAGGAGGCCCGCCTGGACAACAATTCCGAGCTCCTGATCTTCGTGACACCCAAGATCCTCAAGGGCGAGTTGGCACGCCGCTAGGCGATCGAAGGGACGAGGAGAGGCCGTTCGAGTAGGCCTCGTCCTCGCCAGGGTGCCACCGCGATCTCCGCTGAGCTGCGAGCGCAACGTTTCTTTCGCACGTTCGGGGCCTCACACTCTACCGAGACGAGTGCGATGAGCGGCGAGATGCCGTCTTCGCAGGTTGCCCCGGCTCGATCTCGGCTCCGACCGGTCCCTCTGTGAAGCCCGCTGATTCTCCAGTGTGCGCGGGAATGGGCCCCGCGGCCTTGCTCGCGTGCCGTAAATCTGGCATATCATCTCTTTATGATGCGCGTTCAGAATATCTTCATCGTCGGCCCGATGGGTGCCGGCAAGAGTACGGTCGGACGGCAACTGTCCGATCTCCTTTCCTATACCTTCAAGGACAGCGATCAGGAGATCCAGCGTCGTACGGGTGTTGACATTCCGACCATCTTCGAGTTCGAAGGCGAGGCGGGTTTCCGGGCCCGAGAGCGCCAGGTCATCGGGGAGCTGGTGAACGAGGAGAGGATCGTGCTCGCCACTGGTGGCGGTGCCGTCCTCAGCCCAGAGAATCGCCAGGATCTCTCCGCCCGGGGGGTGGTCATCTATCTGCATTGCAGTCCGGAGCAGCAATTTGCCCGCACGGCGAGGGACCGTAACCGCCCGCTTCTGGACACGGAAGATCCGATGACACGTCTGCGTGAGCTGATGGAAGAGCGCGAGCCACTCTATCGCCAGCTAGCAGACATGGTGGTCTCGACCGAGAAGCGTGGCACCAACTCGGTCGTCAAGGAGATCTACCGTCGGCTCGAGTCCGAGGCGATCTGAGAAGGCCGTCCTGATGAACGAGTCACTGCAGGTCGAGCTGGGCGCACGCGCCTATCCCATCCATATCGGCACTGGGCTGCTCGCCGAGACCGCCCTTTATGGTCCGCACATCCGAGGCGACCAGCTCATGGTCGTGACCAATGAGAGGGTCGCCCCGCTCTATCTGGAGCCCGTCCGACAGGCCCTGGCGGCCTACCGGGTGCAGCAAGTCATTCTGCCCGATGGAGAGCAATTCAAGACCCTCGAGGTCTGGAACCGGATCTTCGACGCGCTGCTCGACGCGCGGTTTGGCCGTGACTCTACCTTGATCGCCCTCGGGGGCGGTGTCATCGGTGATATGGCCGGCTTCGCTGCGGCTTGCTATCAACGCGGGGTCGACTTCATCCAAGTGCCGACGACCCTGCTCGCGCAGGTGGATTCGTCGGTCGGTGGCAAGACGGGAATCAACCACCCGGCTGGCAAGAACATGATCGGGGCCTTTCATCAGCCCAGGGCGGTGGTCGCCGATCTGGATACACTGGACACGCTGCCACAGCGGGAGCTCTCGGCTGGATTGGCCGAGGTGATCAAGTACGGTCTGATCCGCGATGCCGGCTTCCTCGCCTGGCTGGAGTCGCACATGGCGGAATTGCTTGCCAGGGATGCCGACGCCCTGGCCTACGCGATCCGGCGTTCTTGTGAGATCAAGGCGGAGATCGTCGCCGCGGATGAGCTCGAATCCGGACAGCGCGCGCTCCTCAATCTGGGTCATACCTTCGGGCACGCCATCGAGACAGGCGTCGGCTATGGTGCCTGGCTGCATGGCGAGGCGGTGGGGGCAGGTCTCTGCATGGCGGCGGACCTGTCGCGACGGTTGGGCTGGTTGGCTGACGCTGATCTGGAGCGGGTCCGTCGGCTGGTCGCTCGTGCAGGTCTTCCCATTGGGCCGCCGGCTGAGATGACAGCTGGCCGTTTTCTGGAGCTGATGGTCGTCGACAAGAAGGTCCAGAAGGGTCAGCTGCGGCTCGTGCTCTTGCCTCAACTGGGTGACGCCCTGGTAACGGATCAGGTCGATGCGGAAAGTTTGCAGGCTTCGCTCTGCGCCCATGTCCCCGTCTGACGCTGCCCGATACGAGACAGCCTTCACTGTGAGGTTTCTCGGCGCGGTCATGACCGCGCCGAAACAGCAACCAAGGCATTTAGGAGATCTCCGGACAAGATCCTACCCGTCGGATGGGGTGAGGAACGAATCCCAAGGCGGCGCCTGTTGGGCTTCGCTCTCGCCTACCGTGGAACAGCACCCCAGCCGCTCGATTTGGTGGGAGCGGCGCCTCGCCGCGACGAGCCTGCAAACTGCTGCGGCTCTTGTTCCATGCTCCGGGG
>JANQGF010000174.1 GCA_028277465.1 Chromatiaceae bacterium | reverse complement strand
AGCTGCAGCATGGCGACCAGGCTGGTCGCGAGCAGCACGGCGCCCATCTGGCTGCGGTCGCCGTATTTGAGGACGGTCGCGATCATGTTGACCACCATCACGACAAACAACTCCCAGGCATGATGATGATTGGGATCGTCGATGTCACCGACGAAGAAACCGAAGTTCAGGGTCAGGGCCAGCACGATGAAGAAGCCGAAGACGACCTTCTCTGGATTCATGGATTGTGTTTCCCGACACGAGCGCGGAGGATCGACGCAAGAAAAGGTCGACGAGACTTGACAAACCCCGCGTCATATAAGAAACTGGTGATGTACTGAAGCTTCGCGCTTCGGTGCACTCCTCCATCCTCCTTTGGTGGTAATTTTCAAGCGCGGCGCCCGCCGCGCTTTTTTTTGCTCCTCGTCACGGCAAGGCGACCGAGCCTGGTCAATCGCCTAAGGCTTGGCCACCCCTCACAAGCGTCCTCGTCGCACCTGCGGTTGGTCAGGGGACGAGCGGGTCGCGGGTCTCGGGTGACTCTGCAAGCGCAACGCGTTGCGAATCGCCGCCCGCCCCGCGTCGGGCCCGGTCAGACCCTCCAGCCGACCGGCCGCGATCATGGCGTCGATCAACCGCTCGGCATGCAACCAGTCCGCCTCCTCCCCGCCTGGCGCAAAGCCTCGCTGCTCGGCCAGATAATAGGCGGCGACGGCGATCATCTGCCGGCGTTCTCGGGTCGACAGCCCATCGGCGGTCCCAAGGGTCATGATTCGCGAGTCTCCCGGGTTCTCGATCTTCATCCGAACACGCCTTCTTCCGGCGCTCAGTCGCTGTATGATTATGCCATTGTCTGTCCGCGCTGGATCCCCGGGGTCCGGCGCGGACGCGAATGGAAGGGTGACGGATCCAGCGCTTCGGGTTCTGGCTCGGCTTCAAGCCACGCGGAAGCGGGGCACGAGGCCAAGCAGATGGATCCGCACTCTGACACTGATCGCTGCAACATCAATGCAATGAGGAACCTTGCATGGCCTCTCCAGCGCCTTCCTATCTGCAGAGGGCATCCACTGCTCTGAACCATGTTCGCCAAACACTGAAAGAGGCGGACCTTGTTCGTACCGTCCCCGCCTGGATCAAGGACCAGGAGCCCAAGGTGTCCGCCGCCTGGGCGACGTCATCCAAGGCGCTCGCCAAGGCGGGGCGCGCGACTTGGGTCTGGGTGGTAGAACAGACACCCAAGGTGTCTCGCGCCCTGGCGAGGTCTTACCGCACCCTGGCCAAGGCGGGGGGCGCGAGCTGGACTTGGACCAGGGCACAAGCGCCGAAGGTATCCGCGGCCCTCGGGCGGGCGCGCCAGCTCTGGGAGGAGCGGGCGGCGGCCACCGCCCCGAACAAGATGAAACGCCGGACCCCGAAGACGGCCCCCGCCCGAGAGCCGTTACCGGATGCCTTGGAGAAGGCGCCACCGGATTCGGCCCTGCTTCTGCTCGGACTCCTGCAAAAGGAAGGGCGCCTGCTCGATTTTCTGCAGGAGGACATCAAGAGTTACTCGGATCAAGAGGTGGGTGCGGCCGCCCGGGTCCTGCATCAGGGGTGCCAACGGGTACTGCGGGAGCACTTGAAGATCGCGCCGGTGCGCGACGAGCCCGAGGGCAGTCGCATCACGCTGGAGCAAGGCTTCGACGCCGCCTCCATTCGCCCGACCGGTAACCTGGTCGGTGACCCGCCCTTTACCGGCTCGCTGGTACATCGCGGTTGGCGCGTCGTCGAGACGCGGCTACCACAGGTCGCCAGTGGTCATGATCTGCGCATCCTTGCGGCCGCGGAGGTGGAGCTGTGAGCGAGACACGCTACGCCGTCGGCATCGATCTGGGCACCACCCATTGTGCCCTCTCCTATGTGGATTCCGAGAAGAGCGAGGGCGAGGACATCGTCCAGGCGCTGGTCCCGGTCCCCCAGCTGGTGACGGCCGGAACGGTCGAATCGCTGCCCTTGCTGCCTTCCTTCCTCTATCTGCCGCACCAGGATGAGTTCAGAAGCAGCGATCTGGCCCTGCCCTGGGGTGGCGACCCCAGCCGCATCGGTGGCGAGCTGGCACGGACTCAGGGCACCATGACGCCGATCCGACTGATCTCGAGCGCCAAGAGCTGGCTCTGTCACCCCGATGTCGACCGCAAGGCACCCATCCTGCCGGCGGGCGCCCCGGACGAGGTCCCGCAGGTGTCCCCTTTCGAGGCGAGCGTCCACTACTTGTCGCACTTGCGCGACGCCTGGAACGGGCTCCATCCCTTTGCACCCCTGGACCGACAGGAGGTCACGGTCACCGTGCCGGCGTCATTCGATCCGGCGGCGCGTGAGCTCACCGCCGAGGCGGCGCGGACCGTGGGCATCAAGCACCTGGTGCTCCTGGAGGAGCCCCAGTCGGCGCTCTATAGCTGGGTCAACGACACCAAGGGCGATTGGCGCAACCAGGTCCGTGTCGGCGATGTGATCCTGGTGGTGGACGTCGGCGGCGGGACCACGGACCTGTCGCTGATCGCCGTGACCGAGAACGAGGGTGCGCTGGAATTGACGCGGGTCGCCGTCGGCGAGCATATCCTGCTCGGGGGCGACAACATGGATCTGTCCTTGGCCTATCTGTTGAGAAAGAAGCTCGCCCAGTCCGGGGTCGAGTTGGATCGCTGGCAGCTGCAGGCGCTCACCCATGGTTGCCGACATGCCAAGGAGTCGCTCCTCGCCGATCCCGAGCTGGAACTTATCCCGGTGGTCGTACCCAGTCGCGGGTCGCGCCTGATCGGTGGGAGCATCCGCACCGAGCTGACCCGTGAGGAGGTGCAGACGAGCCTGATCGAGGGTTTCTTCCCGGCCGTCCCCGCCGCTAGCCGCCCGGCGGGTCGCTCGCGCGGCGCCCTGACCCAGGTGGGTCTGCCCTATGCGCAGGACCCGGCCGTGACCCGGCACCTCGCCGCCTTCTTGGGTCGCCAGGCCGGAGCGACCGAGGACCTGGCCGGCTTCGTCGCCCAGCACCCGGAGGCGAGCTTCCTCCACCCGACCGCGGTACTCTTCAACGGTGGGGTGTTCAAGGCGGACGTGCTGCGCCAACGGGTGCTGGAGGTACTCAACCAGTGGCTGACGGCCGAGGACGCGCCGCCGGCGCGCCTGCTGGAGGCCGGCGACCTCGACTTGGCCGTGGCCCGCGGGGCCGCCTTCTACGCCCACGCCCGTCGGCATGGCGGGGTGCGGATCCGTGGCGGCACCTCGCATACCTACTATGTGGGGGTGGAGAGCACCATGCCCGCGATCCCCGGGATGGATCCCGAGCTGCAGGCACTCTGCCTGGTCCCCTTCGGGCTGGAGGAAGGGTCGGAACCCGTCGCCCCGCCGCAGGAGTTCGGTCTGGTGGTCGGCGAGCCGGTCCGCTTCCGTTTCTTCGGCTCGAGCGTGCGGCGCGAGGACGAGGTCGGCGAACTGCTCGAGGAGTGGCTCGATGAGGAGCTCGAAGAACTGGAGGAGATCCAGACCACGCTGCCGACCGAGGAGCGTAAGAAGGGCGAGGTGGTGGCGGTACGCCTCCAGGCCGCAGTGAGCGAGGTCGGCACCCTGGAGCTCACGGCCATCCCGGTCGAGCCGACCGACGAGCGTTGGAACGTCACCTTCAACACCCGGGGAAACGGCGGGTGACGAAGCCGGACGAGGCCGCAAGACGAGACATTTCGCTCTGGACGCGGTTTAAGGCGATTGCCGGAAATGTTTATACCAGATGGCGCCGGATTGAGGCTCGCTAGAAGGCCGCGTCAGACCGCGGCAAGGACGTAAGCACTGCATGAAAATCTACAATCTGTTTCCGCGGCTCGCCGGGCATTTCGACAACTGGCAGCCGCACCTTTCGCGCGCCGCGCGGATGGGCTTCGATTGGGTCTTTATCAATCCGATCCAGCAAACCGGGCGCTCCGGCAGTCTCTATTCCATCGCCGATTACTACGCGATCGACAAGAGTTTTCTGTCCCCGACGGCCGCGATCCAACCCGAGGCGCAACTGCGTGCGATCGTCGCGGAGGCGGAGCGGCTTGGCTTGTCCATGATGATCGACCTGGTCATCAATCACTGCGCCCTGGACTCCGAGCTGGTCGAAAGGCACCCCGATTGGTTCGTGCGGGAAGGAGGAAAGGTCGCCCATCCCTTCTGCGTGGAGCCCGATGGGACCAAGGTGGTCTGGTACGACCTGGCTCGTTTCGATCATCAACACTCGCGTGACCGCGAAGGGCTGTTGAACTACTGCGTCGACTTGGTCGAGCACCTCCTGGGGCTCGGCTTCCGCGGCTTCCGCTGCGACGCGGCCTACCAGATCCCCACTACGGTCTGGAGACCGCTGATCCAGCGGGTCCGCTCGCGCTGCCCGGACTGCGTCTTCGTCGCCGAGACCCTCGGCTGCACGCCCGAGCAGACGCGGGCGACGGCCTCCGCCGGGTTCGACGCCATCTTCAACAGCTCCAAATGGTGGGACTTCGAGAGCCCCTGGCTGCTCGAGCAGTACGAGCTGACCCGCAAGGTAGCGCCATCCATCAGCTTCCCCGAGAGCCATGACACCGAGCGACTCTTCAGCGAATCGGGCGGCAACCCGAACGCCATGCAGCGCCAGTATCTGTTCGCCGCGCTCTTCTCCACGAGCGTCATGATCCCGATCGGTTTCGAGTACGGCTTCCAGCACCGTCTCGATGTGGTGAACACACGACCGGAGCACTGGGAGACGCCCAAGCTGGATCTCACCGATTTCATCACGCGGATCAACGCGATCAAGGACCAGCATCGGGTCTTTCGGAGCGAGGGGCCGATCAGGCTCCTCGACCATTCGAACCCGGCGGTGCTCTTGCTACATAAAGGCGTGACACGCGGTAAAGGCGAGGCGCTGCTGGCGCTGAACAAGGACCCCTGGAACCGGCAGCACCTCCATGTCGATGATCTCTATCGCCATCTGCGCACGCCCGGCCCGCTGCGGGACGTCTCGCTCGAATGGCCCATGGACTATCTGCCCACGCCCTTCGAGTTCGAGCTGGCACCCGGGATGGGTCGGATTCTGGTCGCGGAAGGGGCGAAATCGCGCGCGACCTGAGAGGATGGGCGCGCCAGCCAGCCTCTCCGACCTCGTGCGCCGCCCTACTCAGTCCTCGCGGTGGTAATCGCCCTCGATGACACGCGGTCCTCTTCCCGCGTCAGGCGGTGGGTAATCCGCTCCGGGGACGACTCGGATGTAACGGCCGATCAAGAGTCGGCGCAGCGGTGGAATCAGCAGCACGAAGCCCAAGGTGTCGGTCAGAAACCCCGGCAGGAGCAGGAAGAGGCCCGCCACCAGGATGAGTGCCCCGTCCATCATCTCGATGGCCGGGACCTCGCCACGATCCATCATGTCGCGCACTCGCAGGAGCACGCTGAAGCCCTGGTGTCGTACCAACCAGGTACCAATGACGGCCGTGAGGATCGAAAGCCCGATGGTCGACATAGCGCCGATCTGCGAGCCGACCTCGATCAAGAAATAGATCTCGATCAGTGGCAGTCCGATGAAGAGGAGCAAGAAGATGAGCAGCATGATGTTCTCTAAACCGCGTCAGTGGTCACGCCAATTGCTGCGGACGAATCAGCATCGATGCACAATGCGATCAGTATCATGACGGACGCGGTTCGATCAGACAAGGAAGCGGTGTGACAGTCTCCATGGGTAAGAGCGGGCCGATGGCGCGAACCTCGACCAGTGGGTCTGGTAAAGTCCGAAGCGGGGACGAGGAACCGGCGACCGCCGCCCCCATGTCAGCGACGCTTCAGGATCACCAGAGGACCCGAGCCATGCGCAGCGACCACCGACTCTTGCTCTGCACCTGTCCCGACCGCGAGACGGCACTCGGGTTGGCCGAGCGGCTGGTCGGGGAAGGGCTGGCCGCTTGCGTCAACCTGCTACCCGATGTCACCTCGGTCTACCGCTGGGAGGGCGAGGTGCAACAGGATGCAGAGGTGCTCTTGTTGATCAAGACCAGCCTGGAGCGCGTCGAGCCGCTCACCGACCGACTGAGTCGGTTGCATCCCTATGAGGTACCGGAGATCATCGCGGTCCCCATCACCGAGGGTCTGAGTCGTTATCTGAGCTGGGTGACCAGATGCACGCAAGAGCAAGACTGAGTCCGGCGACCGGTCCGAATGCCGGCGCATCGATCGAGCGACCATCCCGCCGCCGCGGGGCGGGAGGACCCTCGCGCCCGGATCGACCCGGGTCCCCCGAGACCGCACCTGCGCCAGGAGCGGACCCGGCCGAGGGAGCGCGCGGACGGGTCGCAGGTTGGAGGGTACGGTCACTGACCGGTCCGCTGGCGCTCTTCTCTTTGCTGCTGACCCTGCTCCTGGCCTGGATCGCCCACCCCCTTCAGGCGGAAGAGGACTTCCTGCTGCCCGATCAGGCCTTCCGCATCTCCGGCCGGACCGATGCGCCTGACGCGGTCCGGCTTCGCTGGGACATCGCCGATGGTTATTACCTCTATCAGAGCAAGTTCAGGTTCCGGTCGGAGACCCTGGGTATCGTCCCCGGCAGCCCCGGGTTACCAGAGCCCGAGATCAAGCAGGACGAGTTCTTCGGCGAGGTCGGCGTCTATCGCGGGACCCTCGAGGTCGAGCTACCCATCACCCGCGAGCCCGGATCCGAAGACATCCTGACCCTGGAGGCCACCTCTCAGGGCTGCGCCGACGCTGGACTCTGCTATCCGCCTCACCGCCAGACGGTGCTTCTGGAGCTGCCCGAACCGACCGCCGCCGGCGCCGGTCCCCCATCCTTGTCGCCAGTTTCGGCCGCGGTGGTCGCGCCCCTCCGTACGGCTTCGGCGGCCGGCTCAGTCGACCTCGGTCAGTCGCTCGGTCTGGGCGCGGACGACGACATCCTGCCGGTCGAAGAGGCCTTCCGTTTCCGGGCGGAGGTGGCCACCCCCACCCGGCTCCAATTGACCTGGGACATCGCCCCCGGGACCTATCTCTACCGGCATCTCGTCGACGTCCGTCTGGAGGACACCGAGCAGGTCTCGCTCGGCGGGTTCGAGCGCCCGGCCGGTGACATCAAGCAGGACTCGGTGCTACCCGACGGGAGCCTGGGCGATGTCGAGGTCTATCACGACCGGGTCGAGCTCGCGTTGCCTCTCGAGCGCCGTTCCACCGCAGCGACCCAAATCGGGCTGGTGGTCAAGTATCAGGGTTGTGCAGACATCGGCATCTGCTACCCGCCGCAAACCCAGCGGCTCGCCCTCAACCTGCCCGCGGCCACCGTCTTGTCCGAGACCGGAGTGACGGCCACCGCTGCGGCCCAGTCCAGCGAGCAAGACCTGGATCAGACCCAAGCGGCCGTGCGACCCGAGGGCGGGCAACCCGTCTCCGAGCAAGACCGGATCGCCGCGGTCCTCGCCGGCGACAGCCTCTGGACCAGCGTGGCGGTCTTCTTCGGTTTCGGCCTGCTGCTCGCCTTCACACCCTGCGTCTTCCCCATGATCCCCATCCTGTCCGGCATCATCGCGGGTCAGGGTACCGAGATCACCACCGGCAAGGCATTCATCCTCTCTGTGGTCTATGTCCTGGCGATGGCACTGACCTACACCCTGGTCGGGGTCCTGGCCGGGTTGTTCGGCGCCAACCTCCAGGCCTTCTTCCAGAACCCCTGGATCCTCACCGCTTTCGCCCTGGTCTTCGTCTTGCTCGCCTTGTCCATGTTTGGCTTCTATGACCTCCAGCTCCCCTCGAGCCTCCAGTCGCGGCTGACGGCGATCAGCAATCGGCAACAGGGCGGTACCCTGATTGGAGTGGCCATCATGGGACTGCTATCGGCCTTGATCGTGGGCCCCTGTGTGGCCCCGCCGCTCTTCGGTGCGCTCATCTATATCAGCCAGACCGGCGATGCCCTACTCGGTGGACTCGCCCTCTTCGCCCTCAGCATGGGCATGGGTGCACCCCTGATCGCGATCGGCACCTCGGCCGGCCGACTTCTGCCGCGGGCCGGCGCCTGGATGGATGCCGTCAAGGCCGTGTTCGGCGTGGCCCTTCTGGGAGTTGCGATCCTGCTGCTGGAGCGCATCCTGCCGGCGGCCGTCGCCATGCTGCTGTGGGGCCTGCTGCTGATCTGCTCGGCGGTCTATATGGGTGCCCTGAGCCAACTGCCACCTGGCGGTAGCGGCTGGAGCAAGCTTTGGAAGGGCGTCGGTGTCTTCCTGCTCATCTATGGGGCATTGATGTTGCTGGGTGCCGCCGCGGGCGGCAAAGACACCCTCCAGCCGCTGCGTGGCCTGGCTCTGGGCGCGGGGAGCGGCGCGACCCATGAGCCGGTCTTTCAGCGCGTGAAGACGGTCGCGGATCTCGACCGTGCGCTCGCCGCCGCCAAGAGCGCGGGCAGGCCCGTCATGCTCGACTTCTACGCCGATTGGTGCATCGCCTGCAAGGAGATGGAGCGCTATACCTTCAGCGATTCGGCCGTGATCGCCGAGATGAGCCGTTTCGTCCTTCTGCAAGCCGATGTGACCGCCAACGATGAAGAGGACCGGGCATTGATGCAGGGCCGCTTCGGCATTCCCGGCCCACCGGCCATCCTCTTCTTCGATCCGGTGGGCGGCGAACTCAAGGGATACCGCCTGGTCGGCTTCACCCCGGCCGAGGACTTCGCGGCGCATCTGCGCCGGGTCGCCCCATGAAGGCGCTCAAGGTCGGGATCGTCACCCTCCTCGCCGGGGGGATCAGCATCGGGGCCGCCATCTTCGGACAGCGCTGGGTGGGCGAAACACCACTCGGCGAACGAACCCTTGAACGTCAGAGCGCCCAGCTTCAGACCCTCCCGGATTTCCGGCTGCAAGACCTCGACGGACACGAGGTCGCCAGCAACGCCTGGGCGGGGAAGGTCCTAGTGCTCAATTACTGGGCCAGCTGGTGCCCGCCTTGTGTGCGCGAGCTACCTCTCTTCATCCTTGCGCAAGACGCCTGGCGCGGGACCGGCGTCCAATTCGTCGGCATCGCGGTGGATCGCGTGGAAGACGCCCAGTGCTTCGCGGCAGACTACCCAGTCAACTTCCCGCTCCTGGTCGCCGACCCGGAGGTGATCGCACTCTCGAAACGTCTGGGAAACCGTGTCGGAGGGCTGCCCTTCACGGTCATCTTCGATCGTCGCGGCCGACGGGTATTCAGCCACGTCGGCGAGATGACGGCTGCCGAGCTCGAGACCCAGATCGAAGGATTGGTCGGTGCGGCGAACGGCCCGACGCCACCTCTAGAGTCAGACTCAATCAGGCGTTGAGGGGCCTCAAAGGACGGGCGAAGGCGGCCGACAGGCGTATACCGACTGGACAAAATCTCGCAAAATCCGGAGAATTCGGCGCGATTTGCCGCCTTTCCTTACAGGATCGTCGGCTGGAGATCGGTAACTGGCATCCATTTGGAAGGCTGTTGGCGCCATGGCCACGATTCTGGTCCTGAACGGACCCAATCTCAACTTGCTCGGCAACCGCGAACCAGGACACTATGGCCGAGACACGCTGGCTGACATCCAACACAGACTGGAGGCGACCGCACGTGCCGAGGGCCATGATCTCACCTTCGTCCAAAGCAACGCCGAGCATGTCCTGATCGAGGCCGTCCAGCGTGCCCCGAATGCGAAGGTCCGTTTCATCATCATCAATCCTGCCGCCTTCACCCACACCAGCATTGCCCTGCGCGATGCCCTGCTCGCCGTGGACATCCCCTTTATCGAGGTACATCTATCCAATGTGCACGCGCGCGAATCATTTCGCGCCCACTCCTATTTTTCGGATATCGCAGTGGGCGTGATCAGCGGACTCGGGGCCGAGGGGTACGAGCTTGCATTACGCGCCGCGCTCGGCCGTCTGGCGCGCAACCACACGAACGAGTGACACCGAAGATGGACATCCGCAAGGTAAAGAAGTTGATCGATCTGCTGGAGCAATCCGACGTCTCAGAGATCGAGATCCACGAGGGCGAGGAGTCCGTGCGCATCAGCCGGCAGGGCAACACGACGGTACCCATCTACCTGTCCCAGCCCCTGCAGGCCCCGGCCAGTGTCCCCGCGGCATCGCCCGCGCCCGCAGCGGCCCCGGCGATCGTCCTCGAGCCCCCTGTGGTCGACGATGATCCGCTGGCTGGCGTCGAGGGCGATATCGTCCGCTCACCCATGGTCGGCACCTTCTACCGGGCGCCCTCGCCCGGCACCAAGTCCTTCGTCGAGGAGGGCCAGGCGGTCCAGGTCGGCGATACGCTCTGTATCATCGAGGCGATGAAGATCCTCAACCAGATCGAGAGCGAGCGATCCGGAACGGTCAGGAGCATCCTGGTCGAGAACGGCCAGCCCGTGGAATACAACCAGCCGCTCTTCGTGATCCAATGACGGCCATTCTCATGGTCCAGCCGGTTCGCGGCCCAGGCGCCGCACGGCTCGAAGACCCAGCTACGAACTGTCGACCCGAACGGAAGCAATCCCCATCATGCATGCAATGATCGAGAAGGTGCTGATCGCGAACCGTGGCGAGATCGCGTTGCGCATCCTGCGTGCCTGTCGCGAGCTCGGTATCAAGACCGTGGCCGTCCACTCCGAGGCCGACCGCGATCTGAAACACGTCCTGCTGGCCGACGAGTCCGTGTGCATCGGACCGGCCGCCGCGCTGCAGAGCTATTTGAACATCCCCGCCATCATCAGTGCGGCAGAGGTCACGGATACGGTCGCCATCCACCCGGGTTACGGATTTCTGTCCGAGAACGCCGATTTCGCCGAGCGGGTCGAGCGCTCCGGCTTCATCTTCATCGGCCCGCGTCCCGAGACCATCCGCCTGATGGGCGACAAGGTCTCGGCCATCGCCGCCATGAACGAGGCTGGCGTCCCCTGTGTACCCGGCTCGGACGGGCCCCTGGATGACAACAAGAAGCGGACCCTGGAGATCGCACGCGAGATCGGCTATCCGGTCATCATCAAGTCGTCGGGTGGCGGCGGTGGTCGCGGCATGCGCGTGGTCCACTCCGAGGCGACACTGCTGAATTCCATCTCCCTGACCAAGGCGGAGGCCGCCGCGGCCTTCAACAACGATGTGGTCTACATGGAGAAGTACCTGGAGAACCCGCGCCACATCGAGTTCCAGGTGCTCGCAGACCAGATAGGTAACGCCATTTACCTGGGCGAGCGCGATTGCTCCATGCAGCGCCGTCATCAGAAGGTCCTGGAGGAGGCCCCGGCCCCAGGCATCACCGAGGAACAGCGTCGCGAGATCGGCGAGCGGTGCGCCAGCGCCTGCCGCACCATCGGTTACCGGGGTGCCGGCACCTTCGAGTTTTTGTACGAGAACGGGGGCTTCTATTTCATCGAGATGAACACCCGGGTGCAGGTCGAGCACCCGGTGACCGAGATGATCACGGGCGTGGATATCGTCAAGGAACAGATCCACATCGCTGCCGGCGAGCCGCTGCGCTACGCGCAGGACGACATCAGCCTGCGCGGCCACGCCATCGAGTGCCGGATCAACGCCGAGGACTCCGAGACCTTCTTGCCGAGCCCGGGCAAGATCACGGATTTCCACGCCCCGGGCGGACCCGGGGTCCGGTTGGAGACCCACCTTTACTCCGGCTATACGGTGCCTCGGTATTACGACTCCATGATCGGCAAGTTGGTTACCCATGGCGAGGATCGCGATGCCGCCATCGCACGCATGTGCCATGCGCTGCGCGAGACCATCATCGACGGCATCAACACCAACATCAAGCTCCAGCGTTCGATCCTGCGCGACGGCACCTTCCTCGCCGGCGAGGCCAACATCCATTATCTCGAGAAGAAGCTCGGGATGTGAGCTCGGACCCTCGCGGGGTGGGATCTCCTCCATCACGGGGCGTGGCGG
Organism: Chromatiaceae bacterium; assembly: GCA_028277465.1. Classification (GTDB taxonomy): domain Bacteria; phylum Pseudomonadota; class Gammaproteobacteria; order Chromatiales; family Chromatiaceae; genus JANQGF01. The sequence continues at coordinate 6,402 of JANQGF010000174.1, read as the reverse complement.
GACATCCTGCCCCCCGCGGTTGCCTGACGCAGACGCATCCATGCCCTGGTTACAGCTCTCATTGATTTGTCCGGGCGAGCAGGCCGAGCCCTTCGCCGCCCTCCTGGAGACGGCAGGCGCCATCTCCATCACCTACGAAGACGCAGAGGATGAGCCGCAGCTCGAGCCTGGCCCCGGCGAAACGCCGCTCTGGTCCCGGGTGCGAGTCCTCGCACTCTTCGACGCTGATCCAGCCGGCACCGCGAGGGTCCAACGGATTGCATCGACCCTGACCGAGCGGCTGGAGGCGCGCCCAGGCATCGAGCGGATCGAGGACCGGGTCTGGGAGCGCGTCTGGCTGGACGACTTCAGGCCCATGCGCTTCGGCCAGCGGCTATGGGTCTGCCCAGCGGGGCAGTCCCCCGGGGATCCGCAGGGCATCCTGGTGACACTGGATCCGGGTCTGGCCTTCGGCACCGGACATCACGCCACCACGGCACTGTGTCTGGAATGGTTGGAGGGTGCGGTGCTTGCCGGCAAGACCCTGCTCGATTACGGCTGCGGCTCGGGGATTCTCGCGATTGCCGCCCTGCGACTGGGTGCGGCGCACGCCATCGCCGTGGACCATGATCCACAGGCCCTGGAGGCGACCCGGCAGAACGCGGCGGCGAACCGGGTCGCCGATCGACTTGCGGTCTATCCGCCGGAGGAGCTCCCGGCCCTCGCCGTCGATTGCGCGCTGGCCAACATCCTCGCCGGGACGCTCGTCAGCCTGGCCCCGAGCCTGGCCGAGCGGGTGCGCGCCGGGGGCGATCTGGCGTTATCCGGCGTGCTCCCAGACCAGATCGCGCTCGTTTGCGCGGCCTATGAGGGGCAGTTCCAGCTCGATGCACCACGCATCCGGGAGGATTGGGCACTCATCGGCGGCCGTCGAAAACCGACGCCCTCGGAGCGAGTGAATCGCGCCGTCCGGCACACCTCGAACCCGGACGAGCGCAAGGCCGTCCAGACTCGTGCCCCCGACTGAGGTGACCGATCCAGTCGTGATTGGACCCAGGCCCCCTTCAGTGCGCCCAATCGCCATCGGCCCCTACCGGCTCGCCAATAATCTGATCCTGGCGCCGATGGCGGGAATCACGGATCGCCCTTACCGCAGCCTCTGCCGGCGTCTGGGTGCAGGCCTGGCGGTCGCCGAGATGGTCTCCTCCAACACCGCGCTCTGGGGCAGTCACAAGTCGGTCCGACGACTGGACTATCAGGGTGAGACCGAGCCGATCGCGGCCCAGATCCTCGGCGCTGACCCGATCGAGATGGCCGAGGCCGCCAAGGTCAATCTGGATCGCGGGGCCCACATCATCGACATCAACATGGGGTGTCCGGCGAAGAAGGTCTGCCGCGTGGCGGCGGGCTCCGCGCTCTTGCGTGACGAGCGCCTGGTCGGGAGCCTCCTCGAAAGGGTGGTGGCCGCGGTGCCTGCACCCGTGACGCTCAAGATTCGCACCGGTTGGTCGCCCGAGACGCGCAACGCCGTTCGGATCGCCCGCATCGCTTGCGAGGCCGGGATCGCGGCCTTGACGGTGCACGGCCGCACCCGGGCTTGCGGCTATGACACTCCGGCCGAATACGAGACGCTGCGCGCCATCCGAGAAAGGGTGAAGATCCCCTTGATCGCAAACGGCGACATCGCCACCCCGGAGCAGGCCAGACGCGTTCTGGACTACACAGGTGCCGATGCTATTATGATTGGACGCGCCGCACGGGGACGCCCCTGGATCTTCCGCGACATGGTGCGCGGCCTGGCCGAGCTTGGCTCGCCCGGGGAGGCGATACCCGCTGTGATCCATTCGAAATCCCGGCTCCCCCCGAACGACTGGATCAAGGACATCCTGAGCGAGCACCTCGAGGAGCTGTATCTGTTCTATGGCGCCCATCGCGGAGTGCTTATCGCGCGCAAGCACATCGCCTGGTACTGTCGTCATCTGCCGGGCGCCGCAGACTTTAGAGCCGAAATCAACCGAACGGAGACCCCGGCGGACCAGGTGTCCAGGGTGCTTGCGTTCTTCGACCAATGCTCCAAGAGGGAGACGCAGGCAGCATGAAGACAGCGGCCGCAAGAGACGCATCGGAACAGATGGCGATCGGGCTTCGCGTCGTGGAGCCGGATCGCGCAGACCCTTTGAGCCAATGCGTTCGGAGTGCCCTGCTGGACTATCTGGAAAAGATGGCGGACCATGAGGTGACGGGTCTCTATGAGCTCGTCATCGGAGAGGTCGAACGGCCCCTCTTCGAGACCGTCCTCAGCCATACGGACGGCAACCTCAGCCAGGCATCGAGAATGCTCGGCATGACCCGTAGTACATTGCGCAAGCGCCTCAGCGGCTACGGAATCGAGCGCGACCGCTGAGCGCCCAATGGGCATCCTGCCCGCCAGGAAAGGCTGAATGTTTCAGCCTCTCCTCTCGAGAACGAGCGACTCGGACCAAGCAGATGCAAGTCATTCAGCGTGCCCTGATCAGCGTCTCCGACAAGACCGGCCTGGTCGACTTTGCCCGGGATCTGGCCGAGCGGGGTATCGAGATCCTATCCACCGGCGGGACCGCACGCCTGCTCACCGAGCAGGGCATCCCGGTCACCGAGGTCTCGGACTACACCGGCTTCCCGGAGATGATGGCCGGACGCGTCAAGACCCTGCATCCGCGCATCCACGGTGGCATCCTCGGGCGACGCGGTATCGATGACCGGGTGATGCACGAGAACGAAATCAAACCCATCGACCTGGTGGCGGTCAACCTCTACCCCTTCGAGGAGCGGGTCGCAGACCCGGAGTGCGATCTGCCGACGGCGATCGAGAACATCGATATCGGTGGTCCAACCCTGCTGAGGGCGGCTGCCAAGAACCATGCCAGCGTGACGGTCGTCGTGGACACCGCCGACTACGGCCGCGTCTTGGACGAGATCCGGAACGCGGGTGCGGTCAGCGCTGCCACCCGGTACGATCTGGCGGTCAAGGCATTCGAACACACGGCGCTCTATGATGGTGCCATCGCCAACTATCTGGGCACGCGACTGGAATCGGGTGCCCCAGGGATCGACCCATTCCCGCGAACGCTGAGCCTGCAGTTCAGACGCAGTCAGTCGATGCGCTATGGCGAGAATCCGCATCAGAAGGCGGCCTTCTATCTCGAGCACAGGATCGAGGAGTCAGGGATCGCCACCGCCCGACAGATCCAAGGCAAGGAGCTCTCCTATAACAATATCGCCGACACCGACGCCGCCGTCGAGTGTATCAAGCAGTTCGATGGGGCACCCGCGTGTGTGATCGTCAAGCACGGCAACCCGTGCGGTGTCGCCCTGGGGGCCAACCTGACGGAGGCCTACGACCGTGCCTACGGCGCCGATCCGGAATCCGCCTTCGGTGGCATCATCGCCGTCAACCAGGCGTTGGACGGCGAAACCGCGCGGACCATCCTCGAGCGCCAGTTCGTGGAGGTCATCATCGCCCCACAGGTCACCGAGACGGCCCGCGAAGCGGTCGCGGCCAAGCAGAATGTCCGGCTCCTCGAGTGCGGGACCTGGGACAGCGAGGCGATCCACCGCCTGGATTTCAAACGGGTCAACGGCGGGCTCCTGGTCCAGGATGCGGACCTGCGTCTGACCGACGAGATCCGTACCGTCTCCGCCCGCGTCCCCACCGAAGCGGAGATGACGGATCTGCTCTTTGCCTGGCGCGTGGCCAAGTTCGTCAAGTCCAATGCCATCGTCTACGGCCGCGACCGCATGACCGTCGGTGTCGGTGCCGGACAGATGAGCCGGGTCAACTCTGCCCGGATCGCTGGCATCAAGGCCGAGCAGGCGGGTCTCGCCGTCGCCGGCGCCGTCATGGCCTCCGACGCCTTCTTCCCGTTTCGGGACGCCATCGACCAGGCCGCCGAGGCCGGAATCAGCGCCGTGATCCAACCCGGTGGCTCGCTGCGTGACCAGGAGGTCATCGCCGCCATCGACGAGCACGGCATGGCGATGGTCTTCACCGGTATGCGGCACTTCCGACACTGAGCCATGGACGTCCATCCCACCGCGATCATCGAGGATGGTGCCGAACTACACGAGACCGTCAGTGTCGGCCCTTACTCCATCGTCGAGGCCGGTGCCGCGATCGGCGAGGGTTGCCGTATCGAGAGCTGTGTGCGCATCTTCGGTGTGACGCGCATGGGCGCTCACAACCGGGTCTGCCATGGTGCGACATTGGGCTCCGAGCCACAGGATCTGGGTTTCACGCCTGACAAGGCACGACCACTGGTGATCGGCGATCACAATCACTTCAAAGAAGGGGTCAACATCAGCTGTGGCATCAAGTCCGAAGGCGGGACCCGCATCGGCAACCACAATCTCTGGATGTCCTTTTCGCATGCCGGGCACGACTGCGTCGTCGGCGACCGCAACATCTTCGCCAATACGGCGACCCTGGCCGGGCATGTCGAGGTGGAGGACTATGCCTTCCTCTCCGGTCAGGTGGCCGTTCATCAATTCTGCCGCATCGGCGCCTATTCGCTGGTCGCGGGCGTGAGCGGGGTCCCGCAGGACGTGCCGCCCTTTATCCTGGCCGACGGACATCGAGCTCGGATGATCGGCCTCAACCAGGTGGGTCTGAAGCGAAACGGCTTCACCCAGGAGCAGCGCAGCCGGATCAAAGGGGTCTATCGCCTGGTCCTACGCTCCGGTCTGCGGTTGGCAGAGGCATTGGTCCGGGCGGAGCATGAGTATCCGGGGCCAGAGACGGAGCATATCGTTCAGTTCATCCAATCGAGCCGCCGCGGACTCATCTCCTATGGGCCGACAGAGACCGATGGATGATCCCTTCACCTCGGCAGGCGACCGCAGGCTTGCTTGCGCGCCGAATGCACCGCTGCGTGCGGTGGCTTGCATCAGGGTCGAACCTAGTACCAGGAGATGCGGATGAGAGTCTTGATCCTCGGCAGCGGCGGGCGCGAGCACGCACTGGCCTGGAAGGCCGCACAGTCTCCGCTGGTGGAACAGGTCTTCGTGGCCCCTGGCAACGGCGGGACCGCCCAGGAACCCGGGGTCGAGAACCTACCGATCGCCCTGGAGGACGTCTCCGCCCTGGTCCGCTTCGCCACCCGGGAGAACATCGGCCTGACCATCGTCGGTCCCGAAGGGCCTTTGGTTGCAGGCGTGGTCGATGCCTTCGAGGCGGCTGACCTGCCCTGCTTCGGTCCGCGACGGGAGGCCGCCCAACTCGAAGGCTCCAAGGCCTTCACCAAGGAGTTTCTGTCCCGACACGCGATTCGCACGGGCTCCTATCGCGCCTTCACCGAGCTGGATCCCGCGCTCGCCTATCTGCGCCACGTGGGTGCGCCCATCGTGATCAAGGCCGATGGGCTGGCGGCGGGCAAGGGCGTCATCCTCGCCCAGGACCTGGCCACCGCCGAGGCCGCGGTCAGCGACATGCTGCATCTGGGCCGCTTCGGCTCTGCCGGCGCCCGGGTGGTGATCGAGGAGTTCCTGACCGGCGAGGAGGCCAGCTTCATCGCCATGGTGGATGGCGAGCACCTCCTTCCTTTGGCCAGCTCGCAGGACCACAAGGCACGCGATGACGGCGATCGCGGGCCCAATACCGGCGGCATGGGCGCCTATTCGCCGGCGCCGATCGTCACCCCGGAGGTCCACGACCGCATCATGCGCGAGATCATGGAACCCACGGTCGCCGGCCTCGCGGCCGAGGGCATTCGCTACCTCGGGTTCCTCTATGCCGGGCTCATGATCGGCCCGGACGGGACCCCGAGCGTCCTGGAATTCAATTGCCGATTGGGCGATCCCGAAACGCAGCCGCTCCTGATGCGACTGCAATCGGACCTGGTCGAGCTCTGTCTCGCGGCGGTCGCTGGCCGACTCGACCAGGTGACGGCCGTCTGGGACGCTCGACCCGCCCTCGGGGTGGTCTTGGCGTCCGGCGGCTATCCGGGTCGCTACGAGATCGGCCAGACGATCCATGGTTTGGCGGATGTATCATCTTCCGAGGCCAAGATCTTTCATGCCGGTACGGCACTGAAGGGTGAGGAGATCGTGACGAGCGGCGGACGCGTGCTCTGCGTCACCGCCCTCGGTGATACTGTTTCCGCGGCGCAGTCGCGCGTCTATCGTGCCGTCGAGCCTATCGGATGGAATGGTCGTTACTACCGGCACGACATCGGGCACCGGGCCATCGCGCGCGAGGCCTCGGGAACGGCCGATTCGCTGGCGTTCGAGTGATGGCAGGGTGGCCCATCCTCGCAAGGTGCGTCAGCGACTGGGGCGTTGGTCATGAGCTGGGCCACTGCCGTGGGAGCGCCGCCCTCGGCGCGATGCGGCGCCTTGTCGCGGCGAGGGCGCCGCTCCCACCGAGAGAGCCGCTGGCCCGAGTGATGA
>JANQGF010000298.1 GCA_028277465.1 Chromatiaceae bacterium | reverse complement strand
GCTGGCGCGACGCAGAAGGCGGGCGTCAAGACCAGCCAGGTGGGATGAGAATTGACAGAAATCGCCTTATGCCTGCTTCGCCAACGAGGAGATTGAAATCGTGAAGAGAATTGCTCTAGCGGCACTGGCAGTCAGCACGATGCTTGGGACTGCTCAGGCGGAGGTCGACCAGACCTCGAGCGACTTGAAAGAGGCCGTAAAGGCCGTGTGGCAGGACCAGCAGAAGGCGTTCGATGCCCATGATGTCGACGGCGTGCTGGCCACATATGCCGATAGCGACGACATCATGCTCATGGGCACTGGGCCAGGTGAGCACTGGGTCGGACCGGCGGAGATCAAGGACGCTTACGCCCACTTCATGGAGACCTTCGACCCTCATACCTTGGAGGTGAAGTGCGGCGACGGCGCCGGCAGTACGAAGGGCGATGTGGCCTGGGTGACGGGTGTCTGTCATTTCATCGATAAGCAGGAAGAGGAATCGCGTCAATACGTGGCCAATTTGTCGGCGGTCTTGGTCAAGCAGGGAGATGCCTGGCGGTTCCACACCATGCATTTCTCACACCTGACCGGTCGTGCTGAAGACCAGTCGCAGCAGACATCAGAGTAGCGGAGGTTCTCGACATGGCGGACAAGTACCAACCAGACGCCTCCCGAGTCGAATCGGAAGCGACGGCCGAGGCGATCGAAGATCAAGATGTGCAGAGCCGCCGGGGCTTTCTCATCGGTCTCGGCAAGTGGTCACGGGCGGTCATCGTTGGCGCCGTCGCCGGCGGCGCACTGCTGACCGAGAAACCGGCCCAGGCCGGCAGCTGGCTGAACCGCCGCGGCTGTTGTCGGGGCGGCGGCTGGGTCAACGGACGCGGGGGCGGGGGCGGCAGCTGGGCCAATCGCCGAGGTGGCGGTTGGGGCGGCAGCTGGGTGAATCGACGCTGACCTCACCCGAGTCGACCGTCACACGCACCCTGATGCCTTGCAGGGACGCCGACTCGCGAACGGCGGCCGACCGCTGCACGCGACCGCCAAGACCTTGGTCATCCCGCCAGTGAGCCACCTTGTCTATCATATCCCGGTGGCGCAGCTGGCGAGATACCGCGGCCACCGCCTGATCGTGCGAAGCGCGAACCCACCCCAACTGGTGGGCCAACTCGGCGCGGACGATCTGGACAATCTGGCCTACATCCAGCTCTGTTCACTGCCGAGCGACACCGACGACCTGATTCATTGGGCCGAAGCGCTCGCCATCGAGCTGCGGTTGGACGAACCGGCGCGGGACTTCCCACTTCTCTATCGCTACGCCAAGCTGCTGGACAACCACCCGGTGCGGGTGGTCCTCCCGGTCGTGACCGGTTTCGAGAAGGCAGTCAAATTGGCCCTGTCACTGCAGTTTGCGGTCAGGCTGGAGATCGGCCAACCCGAGAGGGCGCTGATCGAGCCTCTGGCGCAAACGCTGGACGATTATCTGCACAGATCCACAGTGTCACAGCCGATCGAGTATTTTCACAGCTTGCTGCTCGGTCTCTGTCACCGAGAACCCGTCAGCTTGTGGGCCATTCAAGAGGAAGACCCAGCGCTCGTCCGTTACGTCGACGAGCAGGGCCAGGAGTGGTTGCCTGGCAGGCTGGACGGGATCGACCCTGGCTCCGAGCCCATGGGTTTTGTCGAGCGCTGGGGCGACGGACTGCTGGCCGAGGGTGCCGAGTGCGCCCATTGCCCGCATTTCGACTGCTGCCGGGGCTATTTCAAGTGGCCGCGTCGCGACTACGACTGCGACGGCGTGAGGCGCCTGTTCCAGACCCTCGAGCAGGCGGCCGACGAGCTGAGAGGCGATCTCGCCGCTGGGCCTCCGGCCCCGGGAGTCAAGCTGCAATGAAGGGCAATCACTTCTCCCTGATCCTGCTGCCGACGAACCGCTGCAACGCCGTCTGCGACTACTGTTTCGAGGACAAGACGAAAGACCGGCTCGACCTGGAGCAACTCCAGCTCATCATCGACAAGGTGCTGGGCCATATGGACGCCTGCGGTATCGGTGGGCTAAGCATCCACTGGCAGGGCGGTGAGGCCATGATGCTGCCTCCGCACTGGTATCAAGAGGCCTTTGACTTGATCCAGAAGTCTGTCGCGGCGCGCGGAAAGGCCGTCGATCACGGCCTGCAGACCAACCTGCTGGCCTACGGCCCCAAGTGGAACCCGGTCATTGCTGAGATGTTCGGCAACGGCCTCAGTACCTCGCTGGATTATCCCAATCTGCACCGCAAGGTGGTTGGCCGTGGACCCGAGCACTATGACGCACTCCTGGAGCGGAATCTCCGCCTGGCGCGTGCCGCGGGCATCGACGTCAAGGTCATTTCGGTGCCCAGCCAGGCAACACTCGAGATCGGCGCCGAACGGTTTTACGAGCACCTGGTGGACGACCTCGGGATCACCGATTTTCAGATCAACACCCCCTTTCCCGGCGGGGCGGCGAACCCGGTGAAGCAGGGCATGCCCCTGGACGTGGCGGAGCTGTCGCGCTTTCACTGCGAACTCGCCGATATCTGGCTCGAGCGCGACCACCAGGGCGAAGTGCGCATCGGTCCCTTCGACGAACTGCTCAATTACTTCAGTCACCGGGATGCACTGCTGCCCTGCATCTGGGGGCAGAACTGCGCCGACGAGTTCATCTCCATCGACGCCAGGGGCTATGTCGCCCAGTGCGACTGCTGGGTCACCAGCTACCCCGCCTATCATTTTGGAAACATCTTCGAGTGCGACAGCCTATCCGAGCTCCTGAGCAACAGCCTGGCGCGTCAGCGCTTTCACGAGCGCCCGGTGAGGCTCATGCAAGGCGACTGCATCCAGTGCGATTACCTGACCCTTTGTCACGGCGGTTGTCCGGTGCGCACCTACGCGGTACGGGGCAATCTGTTCGAGAAGGACCCCTATTGTCATCTGTACAAGACCTTGTTCCGACATCTCGAGGATCGTGCGACTCAACTTGCCCGCGGCGCGATCGCCGC
>JANQGF010000223.1 GCA_028277465.1 Chromatiaceae bacterium | reverse complement strand
AAGTCGCTCATCAGCTCCCAGGCCAGGTTCAGGGTCGCCTCGATCGAGCGGTCCTCGGCATCGCCCTGACCCACGAAACGCTGGTCGAAGGCATCGGCGAACCTCAGATAGCGGCGGTCGCGCTCCGAGAGCTCGTCGGCACCGATGATGGAGGCGAGGTTGCGGGTCTCCTGGGCCCGGGCGTAGAGCGCATAGAGCTGGGCGGCGACCCGCGGGTGGTCTTCGCGGGTGTCGTCCTTGCCGATCCCATCCTTCATCAACCGCGACAGGCTCGGCGAGATGTGCACCGGCGGGTAGATGCCCTGATTGTGCAGCTCGCGCGAGAGGACGATCTGCCCCTCGGTGATATAGCCGGTGAGGTCCGGGATGGGGTGTGTGATGTCGTCGGAGGGCATGGAGACCACCGGCATCAGGGTGATGGAGCCATGGCGCTCGTGGATGCGCCCACAACGCTCGTAGATCTCCGCGAGGTCCGAGTAGAGATAGCCCGGGTAGCCCTTGCGGGCCGGGACATCACCCTTGGCGGTGGCGACCTCGCGCAAGGCCTCCGCATAGTAGGTCATGTCCGTCATGACGACGAGCACGTGGCGGTCCAGGTCGTAGGCCAGGTATTCGGCCGCGGTCAGTGCCGTGCGGGGGAGGGTGAGACGCTCCACCGGCGGGTCGTCGGCGAGATTGACGAACATCACCACGTTGCGCAGGACACCCGAGTTGGCGAACTCGTCGCGGAAGAACTTGGCGTCCGCGTAGGAGACCCCCATGGCGGCGAAGACGACCGAGAAACTGGACTCCTGATCGACCAGTTTGGCCTGGCGCACGATCTGGGCCGCGAGCCGGTTGTGCGGCAGGCCGGAGCCCGAGAAGATGGGCAGCTTCTGGCCGCGCACCAGGCTGTTGAGACCATCGATGGTGGAAATACCGGTTTGGATGAACTCCCGCGGGTAGGTCCGCGCGGCCGGGTTGATGGCCGAGCCGCCGACCGGTCGGCGAAGCCCGGAAAGCACGGGCGGGCGGGCGTCGCGGGGCATCCCGAGCCCGTCGAGCTCGCGCCCCAGGATCTCGGGTGAGAGTGCGATCTCGACGGGCTCGTCGAGGAAACGGACCCAGATGGTCTCCAGGTCCAAGTCATCGGTGCCCTCGAAGACCAGGACCAGCACCTCCTCGTGCGCCGACCGGATGACCTGTCCATTGCGGCCCTGTCCCTTGTGGTCTTGGATGCGCACCCGGTCGCCATAGGCCACGCCGGGCGCGTTCGCCACCACCAGGAGCCCGCCCCGGGCCTCGATCGAGGTACGGTATTCCTTGATGCTCATCTGTCCTTCTCCTGACCCGGAGTCGGTTCGCCCTGTGTGGCGTATTCGATCCGGATCGCCTCCATCCGCTGGTCGACCTCCTGGCGGAAGGCCTGGATCTGATCCAGCTGTTCGCTCGAATACATGGACTTGATACGCCGCATCTTGGCCAGGATGGGCAGGCCCTGGAGCTCGGCGACCGGGACCCCGAGCTCGATCAGGGCCGCGCCGCGCTCGTAGAGATCGATCGCCAAATCGAGCAGGGCGTACTGCTTGGCCGGGGAGCAGAAGGTGTCGATCTCGTCCAGCGCGCTCTGCTGCAGGACGCCCTCCTTGATGAGCGAGGCGCCTTCGAGCTCCCAACGCTGGGCGTCGGAGAGGGCCTCCGGGCCGACCAGGTTGACGATCCTCGAGAGCTCGGCGTCGCGTGCGAGCAGGGTCAGCGCCGCGGCGCGTCGTTTCTCCCAGTCCGGACCGATCTCCTGATGCCACCATTGGGCGGCGGTCTGGACATGGCCCGAGAAGCTGGCGACCCAATCGATCGAGGGATAGTGGCGGGCATCGGCGAGCTCCTTGGACAGGGCCCAGAAGGTCTCGATGATGTCCTTGGTATGGCTGGTGACCGGCTCCGAGAAGTCGCCGCCGGGCGGCGATACCGCACCGATGAGGGTGACCGAGCCAGGGCCCGAGCGAAAGGTCTCGACCCGTCCGGCGCGCTCATAGACCGCGGCAAGCCGAGAGGCGAGATAGGCCGGATAGCCTTCCTCGACCGGCATCTGACCGAGCCGGCCGGCGACCTCGCGCAGCGCCTCGGCCCAGCGGCTGGTCGAGTCGGCCAGCATGACCACGTCATAGCCCATGTCGCGGTAATACTCGGCCATGGTGATGCCGACGTAGACGGACGCCTCCCGGGCGACCACCGGCATGTTGGAGGTATTGGCCACCAGCAGGGTGCGCTCCATCAGCTTGCGCCCGGAATAGGGGTCGTCGAGCTCGGGGAAGGTCTCCAGCACGTCGACCAGCTCGTTGCCACGCTCGCCACAGCCCACATAGATGACCAGATCCGCGTTCGACCAGCGCGCGATCTGTTGTTGAACCACGGTCTTGCCCGCCCCGAAGGGCCCAGGGACCGCCCCCTTGCCGCCCTTGAGCTGGGGGAAGAAGGTGTCGATCACCCGTTGTCCAGTGATCAGCGGGGCGATGCCGTCGTCACGTCTGAGATAGGGTCGCGGTTTGCGCACCGGCCAACGTTGGTACATGCTCAAGCGATGACTCGCACCTCGACGGTCGCGCACACGGGCGATCGTCGATTCGATGTCGTACTCGCCCGCCGGGGTCAGCTCCTTCAGCTCGCCCTCGAGGCCGGGTGGGACCAGGATCTGGTGCCGCAGGGTCTGGGTCTCCTGGACGCTGCCGAGCCGATCTCCGGGCTCGATCCTGGCCCCGGGCTCCAGGTCGTTGTTGGGCTCGAACTCCCAGAGTCTGCTGCGATCCAGGGCCGGCACGCTGATGCCCCGACGGATATAGTCCCCCGATTCCAGGGCGATCTTCGACAGCGGGCGCTGCACCCCATCGAAGATACCACCCATGAGGCCTGGGCCCAGCTCCACCGACAGGGGCCAGCCGACCCCTTGAGCCGGTTCGCCCGGACGCACCCCCTCGGTGGACTCGTAGGTCTGGACCACTGCCTGCCGGCCGCGCAGCGAGATCACCTCGCCGAGCAGCCCGAGCTCGCCGATCTTGACTTGCTCGCCACTGCGCACGCCGGGTAGCTCGATGGTCACGATCGGGCCGTTGATGTCGCGGACGACGCCGATTCTGGTCGTTTCGCTCATGCTCACATCATCCGCCAAAGAGGTTGCCGGTCTCGAACCCGCCTGGCAGCAGTCGTTCCAGAATGGTCTGTTGAACCCTCGGTCGCAACCGCTCGAGCCGCCCTTCGAAGGTATGATCGACCCGGATGTGCCGGTCGTGGGTGGTGACGAGCACCCCGCCGAGGGTGTCGATCGCCTCCTCGACCGGGGCGAGGCTCAGGGTCTTGTCGCTCGGAAGACCTTGGGTGAGTGGGGCCCAGCGCGCGTGGAGCCGGCGCTGGTCCTGCACATTGGCCGCGACCACCAGGGCCGGCGCCTCGATCAGCTCCACGGCCTCCAGGATCAGACGATCGAGCCAGGCCCCGTAGGCCGCCTCGTCCGCGACGAAGACCCGCATGCGGTCGGTGAGCGCCTGCTCCACGTCCTGGACCAGATTCCAGCGCACCCGGTCGAGCTGCGTCTGCAGCTTGAGCTCGCTGGCCTGCACCCGCTGGCGAAAGGTACGCTCGGCCAGCGTCTTGGCGATGCTCTCCTCGCGCGTCTCGCGCAGGTGCAGCCGCTCGGCGGCCTCGCGCAGGATGGTGTCGCGGCTGCGGCGTGCGCGCTCCTGGTACTGGCTCGCGAGTCGCTCGGCGCGGCCTAGGATGGCTTGCTCCAGCTCTTCTACCTGATTCACCTTCGTTACCTGAATTCAACTTTGCTGGTGCCCTGTCGAGGCCTCGGATTGCAGCTTGGCGACGCCGAATAGGCTGGCCAGCCGTTGTGCGACCTCGCTCGCGAGGACCGTTGGGGCATTGAGCTGTGGCACTGCGACGACCAGGATCCGTCCACCCTCGCGGCGGACACGCTTGAGCTGTGGGATCTCGTCCTGCATCAGGGCGTCGTCGACCACCACGAAGGCCTTCTCGCGGTCGCGCAGCAGCTCGCGCAGGATGCGATCCACCTCGCCCGGTGTCGGGTTCGGATAGGCCTCGAAGCCGATCAGACGAAAGCCGTCCGCTAGGCTCTCTTCCCCGAGAAACAGCATGCGGGTCGCTTGGACCGGCACGAATCCGTCCTCGCCATTCTCTGTGTCCATGGTGCGCGTCGGCTCAGCCGAGCCTGTTGAGCAGGAGGATACTCATCACCAGCCCGTAGATCGCGATCCCCTCGGCCAGCCCAAGAAAGATCAGGGTCCGGCCCAAGGCCTCCGGGCGCTCCATGACGGCGGCCAAGGAGGCGGCGCCGATGGGGCCGACCGCGATTCCGGCGCCGATGGTGGAGAGACCGGTCGGGATGCCCACGCCCAGGATGGCGAGACCCATGCCGGTCGACATCCCGGTGGCGCTGGCGGCCGTCGTCTCGGGCTCGGCCAGGGCGTCGGAGACGCCCAGAAACAGGAGCCCCATCTGGGCGCCGACGAAGAGGACGAGCTGCGTCCCCAGGGCCGGCTTGTACCAGGGTCGAAGGCGTGTCGCGAGCCTGGGGCGCAGCTCCAAGGCGATGCCGGAGAGGATCAGGCCAAAGATGGCCATGGACATGAGTGCGACGAGCCAATACATGGGATGCTCCGTTGAAATCATGTGCGGGGAACCCAGTCCCCGTCGACCTGAGTGGTGCGATTGAACGCGATGGACGATACGAACCTCTCCTTTCTGCCTCGGCTCATTCCTTCGGTTCGAGAATCCTCCTGGTCTCAGGAAGATGCGCCGCCTCGCCGCAGGCGTAGCGGGTGAAACCTGTGTCCGTCGCCGGAGAAGTAGCGCGAGAAGCCTTCATAATACTGAAGCCGCATCACCTGGATCATGACGATTCCACCCTCGAGCACCAGGACGAAGAGGTTGCCGAGGACCAGGGTCAAGAGGTGTCCGACGCTGCCCATCATATCCGCCAGGGTGAAGATGGCGAGCGAGAGGGCGACATGATTGAGGCTGAAGGCGGCGACCCGCAGGAAGGAGAGCGTGTTGGACACATAGACGATCACCGTGTCCAACGTCTCGATCGCCACGACCAGGAGGCGTTCACCCGTGGGGGCCTGCAGCTCTCGCCATTGAAAGGCCGCGAGCGCGAGCAGCGAGCCCACCGCCAGGAGAGCGGGCAGGGTCCCGAACTCACCGCCCGCAGCGAGCCGGTAGCCGCCCCAGAGGAAGGCCAGATAGAAGAGCAGATTGATCAAGCCGTGACGCTCGAACAGCGCCCCCCAGGGGTCAGCCGTCACCAGCCGATTGTAGATTCCGAGCAGACAGGCGACCAGGATGAAGGCGATGCCCCAGCCGAGTGCGACCTGGAGCATCAGGATCGGATCGTGCAGTGGAGACATCCAGAGCGCTGGCAGGATCTCCTCGTAGCCGAAGAGACTGCCGAAGAGCAGACCGAAGACCATGGAGGAGATGCCGGCAAGGACACCGAAGAGATAGAAACGCGGCAGCCGACGCCGCGCCGACCAGGCCACCAGGGCGATCACTGCCCCATGACCCAGATCGCCGAACATCATGCCGAACATCAGCAGGAAGGTCGCGGCGAACAGCGGGGTAGGGTCCACTTCGCCATAGGAAGGGACGCCGTACTGGTCGACCAGCATGCGGAAGGGGACGAGAAATCGGCTCTTGACCGGCACCGTGGGTACCAGCTTGCGCTCCTCTGGGAGTGGGTCGCGCACCCTCAGGTCGAAAGGCTGGTTCAGGGAGTCGCGCAGACGCTGTTCCAACGACTCCAAGGCGTGGGTCGGCACCCAGCCGACCAGATGCGCGAGGTGTCCGGCGCTGCGCAGCGAGGGGTCGAGGGTCACCAGGGGTTCGGCCAGCAGGAGGGTGCGGCGGGCCTCCACCAAGCGGTCGCGGAAGGGTTGGCTCCAGCGTTCCAGGTTGTCGTGGAGCGAACCACGCTGCTTCTCGATGGCGCGTCGCTCGGCCGCGAGGTCGCGCTGCAGCTCGGCAGGCTCGCGATCGAGCTCCCGCGGGATGGGGAGATGCTGAAAGCCGGCGGCCCCCAGGACCGTCGCGAGTTGGGACTCCTCGGTGCCGGTCGGGCCGACGATGACGACATGGGCGGTCTCCTCCCGCTGCATGTAGACATGGAGTAGATGGTGCGCCAGACCCACGGCCCCTTCCAGCTGGCGCAGATTCTCGCGTGGCACCAGACCGACATAGAAGTCCAGGAAGCGTGTCTTGTTACGCAGCATGCCCAGATCGATGTCGAGATTGGCGAAGTTCGCCAGCGAGGCCTGCTGTTCCTTCACCAACCGCTCGGCATCCTCCAGGCGACGAAGATCCTCCTCGTACCCCGAGGCCTCGTCCCAGAGCCCGCCGAGCCAGGCGTTCAGCTCGGCGAGCTCCGCGAACTCGACCACCCGGACCTGCTCGATCTCTGGGGTGGGCAGCGTAACCAGCCGGCCGATCTTCTCGAGCCTGGATTGGGCTCGCGTGAAGACCTCCCGATACTGATGGCCGGGCGTCAAGTCGAGGCGGGTATCCTCCGGGGGGCGTGGATCCGGGTGGAAGCTCTCGGTCTCGGCCAAGGCCAGGGACGCCTGCGCCAGGTTCTCCGTGAGAACCAGCAGGCGGACATGCTTCATGGGGGTGGGCCTCAACATGGCTGAATCACCTGCATGGCCTGCTCCATCTCGGGTCTCGGTCGTGGCTGGTGCTGGGGATCAGGCCGCCTGGGCAGCGGGCTCCAGTGCATCGGGTCTGGAGCAGCTCGGCTCGATCAGCTCGAGCGCGACCTCGATGGCCCGCTGGGGGAACTCGAGCAGGCGACCCTGGACCACTGCGAAGAGCAGAAACAGATCCGACTCGCGCAGCATCAGATAGGCCAAGGCCCGGGCCACGGCCGACTGGCTCTGATGCAGGACCCGGCGGATCTCGCGCAAGCTGTATCCACCCATGCGCTGCTGTACCTCGGCGATCGTCCCGCTCTGCGCCAGGAGTCGATCCAGTGGCGCGGGCAGGGCCTCGATCACGCGCTCGGCCGTCTCGAGCTCAACCAGGGTCAGCAGTCGCTCGCTGGTCAGGAGACGCATGGATGGCACCAGTCGGTAGTAGGTCTCGGAGGGCGAGAGCCGATACGAGAATCGGAAGCGCAGGAGCCACAGCAAGGCAACGCGATCGAGCTCCGCGCCCATCAGACGTCGGAGTGAATCCAGGTGATGGACATCGAACCCCAGGATGCGGTGCGAGATCTCGGCATAGTAACGCTGGTCCACCGCGGCCTCCAGGGCGAAGGGTTCGCGCTGCCGCTCGTAGACCTCGCGTGCCTGATGGGCGATCTGCCGATAGGGGCCGGCCTCGAGCTGACGCAGCAGTTCCAGGACGTTCTCGGCTTGGAAGAGCTCCTGATGAGGCAGGCGGATGATCTCGGGCAGCTCGAACAGCTGAGCCTGGATCTCCTGCGGGTCGAGCGCATAGAGCTTCCCGCGGATCAGCGTCTTGAGGTTGTAGAGCGCGAACTTCCGGCCCCAGGTGAGCACCAGGGCCCGCTGGGCGGCGTCCATCGGGCGCACCAGGAGCTTCAGCTCGGCCAAGAGGACCTGGAGCAGGCTCTGCTCGACCGCTCGACTGCGGGCCGCCCTGGATGGCTGGTCATCGAGGAGCGCGGTCAGGCCGAAGCGCTCCGCGAGCGTCTGGAGCGACATCTTCGACAGGCCCCCGACCAGCTCGGGCGCGAGCAACCGGGTCGCCATCATGGAGACCCGGGTGTTGAGGTAGGCCTGCTCTGCGGCGTGGCTCATGGGAGTCTCGATTGGCGTCTTCGCATTGGGTCAGCGCTCGGGGCCGATCAAGACCTGGAAGGCGGCCTCCAGGGCCTCTTCTTCGCGTTGCTCGGCCTGATCGCGCAGTTGAATGTGGCGCTCGTCGTAGCGCCGCCGGAGCTCGGCGATCGTCTTCTCGGCGCGCTCTTCGGCCTTGGCGATGAAGGACCTGTGCAGATCCGGGATGCGGCTGGTGAAACGCGCATTCTCGGTCTTGGCGTCGGCCATGGCCTGCTGGATGGTGCGTTCCTGCTCCTCCTCCGCCTGTCGAGCGATCCGTTCGGCACGCATCTCGGCGTCGAGGAGCCGCTTGAGTGTGTCGTCCATCTGGGTTACCTCGGGACTCGGTACCGACCTGCCGGTAGGTTTGCTCTGGGCGCTGGTTGGGCACTGCCTCTGAGGGCGAGAGTATAGTGCCGATCGAGGTTGCGATGTCTCGTTGATTGGCGCGCGGCATCTGATCGACACTTGGCACCTGAACCGCGTCTTGGAGTGAATAAGGAACGATTCAGAAACAAGTGGTGCAACTTGAGCCGCCCTTGTTGGGCTACGGTGTGTAGGTTGTTTCTGAATCATTACTAAGGTTGCTTCAGGTGACTCCGGCCGCGCAGAGATCACTCGATTGAGCGTGCTTGCGCCGGCTGGCTGGGACCTTTATCGTCTTCTCCTTACTTCATGGCGGGGGTGAGCCGGCGAGCCACCCGGGACCCCGCCAACTGCGAGCAATAGGACGAGAGAGCCATGCGCACGCATTATTGTGGAGAGCTGGAC
>JANQGF010000129.1 GCA_028277465.1 Chromatiaceae bacterium | reverse complement strand
TAATGATTCAGAAACAACCTACACACCGTAGGTTGGGCAAAGCGGAGCGTGCCCAACAAGGGCGGCTCAAGTTGAACCACTTGTTTCTGAATCGTTCCTTATCTTGCTTTTTGAATCGAATCCTTGCCATCAACCCCGGCGCTTCGACCCCCAGGATCCGCCGCTCGTCTCTCGCGCCAGGGCACAGGTCTGACGAACCCCTCCCAGCCCCAGCGCAGCCAGTCCAGCAGGCGGAAAGAGAGCCAGAGCGCCCAGGCGAGCATCAAGGCACGGTAGACCCACATGGGTACCGAGAGCACCCAGACCTCCGGGAGTCGCGGACCGCCCCGGTCCTGATACCAGTTCAGAAGGGTTCCGGAGGATCCGTTGCCCATGATCTGCATCTCCGGACGGCCGAGCAGACCCTGCTGAACGGCGCCGATCAGCGCCGCCAGCGCGGCCAGTGTCAAGAGCACCAGCCCGATCTGGACCAGATTGAAGCGCCAGGCCCGGGTATGCTCGTTCAACCTGCGCCGCAAGCCGAGCGCGAAGAGCCAGCCGGTGACCAGTAGGACGACCCAGATCTGGGCCAGACTGAGACCGACTCCGAGCAAGAACCAGTCGTGGGTGCGCAACGGCGTCAGACGGCTGCGGGCCAGCGCGACGGCGAGCCCGGCCAACACCAGGAGGACGGCCCAGAAGAGCACCGCGGGCCCCATCCCGGGACCGACGGCGAAGAGCACCCAGCGATCGTCAGGCAGACTCAAGGTGAGGTTCAGATTGACCGCCGTGCTTCCCAGATCGGGAACGGAGGGCGTGAAACCGAGACGCAGAGGACCCGGCTCGCGCCAGGCGAGCTCGATGCGTTGGCTCCCAGGGATGAGAGGCAGCTCGATCCTCGTCTCGCTGGAAGGCAAGGGCAGAGTCTGGCCATCCGCGCTCAATCGGATCGGCTGGGCACCCGGGGGAAGCCGCAGGCGATGGTTTCCGCCCTGACTGCTACGGAGCGCCAAGATGAGCTCGACGTCGGCACCACGGCGACCCGGCTGGACCCGATAGTCCACCCGGTCGATGGTCAAGGTCGATCCGGGCACCCCGGCGGGTCGGGTCATCTCGAGCACCAGGGTCTCTCCAGGCAAGGGACGCCAAGTGGGAAGCCAGCGCTCGGACCGGCCCAGATGATGGACCGGAGGAATGCCGTCGAACTCCAGGTGCCACAGGTGGCCCAGATCCAGATGCCAGGCCTCGCTGAGCCGGCTGTCGGCGGAGGCAGTCAACCTCAGCTCGGACGCGGGTAACAGACTGGAGACCCAAGCGAGCTCCGTGACACCCGGGGCCAGAGCGGCCAGCACCCGATTCGCCTCCACCTGGACCCCTGGGGTTTGGACCGATTCGCCGGAGAGCAAGGGCACCGGCAAGAGCAAGGGATAGCGCTCGGAAGAGAGGCGTCGGACACGGGTCTCCAGACGCCAATCGATCCCGATCCGAAGCCAGCGGTCGACCCGCAGCAAGGGTGGTAAGGCGTCCTGAACCAAAGGCTCGGCGACGGCTTCAGCCCTCGGAGACGACCGAACCAGCTGGATCTGCGCCGTGGGCGGCCCATCGGTATCCAGCCCCTCCACTCGCCAGCCGACGGCCCGGGTCTCCACCTGCCGCGGCACCAGGTTCAAATGGATGTCCACCCGATCCCGCGCTGGCAGTGGTCCGACGAGGACGAGGCGGTGCCGGCCAGCCGTGAGCGGAACCAGAAGCCGACCCTCGGAATCCCGCCCCATGAGATCCAGGGGGACGCCGTTAAGCTGGGCCTCGGACGGCGACCAGCCCCCCGTCCCGCCGGGAACCGGGGCGGCAACTGGAACCGCTGCATCCAGGGTCAGCTCCAGTGTGAGCCGCTCGGGCGCCACCAGGAGCACCAGGCTGGGCAGCTCCAAGCAATGGGGCAGACAGTCCGGTGGCTCGAGCAGTCGGCCGCGAAGATCCTCCAACAATTCGGTCGTCGGCAGCTCCCCCGCCTGAGCCGGCGCCGGACCCAGTCCGGCCCCGATCCCCAAGGACAGAAGCAGGGCAACACCGACGCCTACCTGCCCGCGCCTCGGCATCGGACCACCCAGACGCAGCCCGAGCAGGACCAGCAGCAAGGCGCCGAGGAGCGAGAGCACCAGGCTCCAGATCGGTGTCAAGAGCCACATCCGGGCCTCTTCATCGCCTGTCAGTGGCCCGGTCCACACCAACTCGAATCGGCGCCAGCGCCAGTCCGGGATCCCGGGCCCGGTCTGGACCAGGGCGGCCGGATCGAGCAGATCCAGCTGCCTCTGTCGAGGTGCGAGCTGCGCCTGCAAGGAGTCCTTCAAGCCATCCAGTTTCGCCTCGGACTCCGCCTCATGCGGCGCCGACTGAGGGATGGCTGCAGGCTCCGAGGCGAGACGGGCTTCGTTCAGCGCCCCACCCAGGGTCAATCCGGGACCACGACTCGATCCCGACCAATCGAATCGCTCGAGCTGCGGATAGAGCCCGTTGCGCACCTCGGAGACCAGAAAGGGGAGACCCACCAGCAGGAGCGCCAGCAGGCTCAGACGCAGGTACCAGACCAGCAGTCCGCGCAGCCTGGCGAGACCCGCCTGGGCCGCGCCCGGGAGCAACCGCAACATCGCGGTCGCAGCGAGCAAGTGAAGCCAGACCAGACGGGGCGCGCCCGGCGACTGCCAGGTCAGACCCAGCGCGACCAGGGCGAGCAGGCCCCAGCCCCAACCCCAGAGCCGGCCGACGCCCAGTGCGATGACGAGCACCAGAAAGAGATCGAGCAGGGTCCAACGCAGGAGCCAGGTGTCCGGCAGGTTGTCCACCCCGGAGACCGCCAGCAGATCCCAGCCCGGCGGCAGATGCAGGCGGCTGCGCGCCGCCTCGAGCCCCATTGCCCAGCCAGAGGCCGGCACTTGTTCGGGCCCCGTCTCCAACCGGCCATCCGCGACCAGGTCCAGACGACCCCGTCGGACCTCGACCCCGGGCGCCGACTCGGCATCGAGCCGGTTGATCAGAACGGCCTTGCCCGCGACCTGGACCCGCCCGAGGTCGAGCCCGGGTCCGGCCTCCAGTCGCCAAGTCCGCCTCAGCTCCCCGTCGATCCGATCCTGGAGGCTGTAACCCCTCCCGTCGAAGTCGAGCCAGAGGTCTCGGAACAACTCGAGTCGATCCGGCCCCGGATCCGAGTCGCCTCGCCTCTGCTCGACGATCCTCAGTGCCTCGCCCGGCCCGGCCAGATAGAGGGGCAGCCGCGCCCAATCCGCCGGGATGCGGGTCTGGCGGGGATCGATCGACTGGAACCCCATCAACTCGACCTGCCGCAGATCGGGTCGCGCGGCGAAGGCCCAGACCTCCTGCTCCGGCCAGGGGACCAACAGGTCGGGCCGCGAGAGTTGCGTGACGGATCCGCTGTGGTAGGCCTCCACGATCACCACCCACCGACCCGGCCGGACCTGCAGTCTAAGCCTTCCGTTCGCCTCCAGCCGAGACGGCAAGGGACTCTGGATCCTCAAGGGGATCCCGCCCGCCAAGGGGACCGGCCCCAGGGCCACCTCACGGGCACCACCCGAGACATCCAGCTCCAGACGCGTCAGGACCCGCAAGGGCAAGGCGTCCTCGATCCGGCGATAGACCTCCAGCCGTAGCCGATCGCCGCCCTCCTCGGGCCTGGACTCATCGGCGTCGCGCAGCCAGAGCTGGCCCCCGCCTTCCAACCTGGGACTGGAGCGAAGCCGGCCGTCGAGGACCAGCGACAGGAGTCCGGTCGCGGGTGGGACGGCCAGGGCATCCGGACGCTGCTTCCAGTAGAATCGCCCCGTCAGGAGATGCCTGCCTGCGGCCAGCTTCACCCCGGGCCGGCCATGATGAAGGACGACCGGTCGCGGACGCCCCTCATTTTGGACCTGCTGCGGCCAGGCGTCGGCCTGACCGGGCAGCGACACCCAGGTCTCGGCGAAGACCTGCCAGGCCTGACTGAATTGGCCTCCCTCAGGCGTGAGGTCGAGATGCAGCCGACCAGGCCAGGCACACAAGCGTTTGCCTTCCACTGGATCCAAGGGGCAGGCACGCCGGTCCTGTCCAGCCGGACCGGCCTCCAGGACCCAGTCGACCCAGGGTCTCAACGGCTCCGGGATGCTCGGACCCGGCTGGTCGGAGGTATCGGCTGGCACGACAGCCTCGATTGGCGCAGCAATCATCGGCGCGGAGGGCGACTCGGCGCGCGCCGAGGCCATCAGCGTGAGAAAGATCAGGACCGGCAGAGACGAACTGAAGAGCAGGCGGGACATCGGGGCGACCTCCCTCTGGCTTGACTGGGATCTGGGGACGACCTCTATATGGAGACCTTGAGCAATCCCTTCCCTCGAGTCTTTCGAGTTGCCCTATTGTCGCTCCACATGGGACCCAGGGTACACAATAGATTCGATGCCGGCACAAGACCATGGCCCGCCGATTCAGAACCAGCGCTTCAGATCGAGACCGCCGTCTCCGTACGCTACCCGCGAGAAGGGTCCTTGCAGAGGGCAGACCAGACCGGCGCCGGCGGAAGCGCTACGAATGGCTGCTGGCCATACCCCTGCAAGCTGCACTAGCCGCAGACATCCCCAACGCGACCGACGCCTGCGTGGGCGGAATCGCAGAGACCACCCCATCCAACGACTTCGTCGTCGTCGCCGAGGGCGTCGTCAGACATGAGGGCACCAGATTGGAGTGGCAACGTTGTTCCCTCGGCCAGCGCTGGAACGAGACCTCGAATCTCTGCGAGGGTCGACCGGCCACCTACACCTGGCACAGCGCCGATCGGTTGGGCAAGGGCTCGGCCGAGGGCTGGCGTCTTCCAACTGGTGATGAATTGCTGACGATCGTCGAAAGGTGTCACTATTCGCCCGCGATCAATCCACAGGTCTTTCCGAACACACCGCCTGCCTTGTATTGGTCGTCTTCATCCGACGCCGGGGGGCTGGACCGCGCCTGGAGCGTCAGCTTCTTCAGCGGC
>JANQGF010000332.1 GCA_028277465.1 Chromatiaceae bacterium | reverse complement strand
GCCCAACAAGGGCGGCTCAAGTTGCACCACTTGTTTCTGAATCGTTCCTAAGGCGATTTCTGTCAATTCTCATCCCACCTGGCTTGTCTTGACGCCCGCCTTCGGCGCTCCGCGAAGGCAGGCGCCAGTCCGTCGCCGTCTGGCATGAGAATTTCCGGCAATCGCCTAAAAGCGTTCGAAGTCTTGTGCAACGGTCGTATCATCTACACTCGGGCTCGAGGAGTCACTATCGCCGCGGGGCTGGGTGGCGGGCCTTTGCGCCGCCGTGCGCCGCTGTTCTTCATGCGAGACCTTGAAGAATGCCATGGTCTCCCGCAACTGCGCGGCCTGGCCGCTGAGCTCCTCCGCAGTGGCGGCGAGCTCCTCGGACGCTGATGCGTTCTGCTGGGTGGCCTTGTCGAGTTGCCCCATGGCGTCGTTGATCTGCCCGATGCCGGTGGCCTGCTCGCCCGAAGCGGCGGTAATCTCCTCGACGAGATCGGCCGTCTTGACGATGTTCGGCACCATTTGCTCGAGTACGTGCCCGGCTTCTTCGGCGATGGCGACGCTGTTGGTGGCCAGCTGATTGATCTCCTGAGCGGTCGTGCCGCTGTTCTCGGCCAACTTGCGCACCTCGGTCGCGACGACTGTGAAGCCCTTGCCATGCTCGCCGGCGCGCGCGGCCTCAATGGCGGCATTCAGCGCGAGTAGGTTGGTCTTGTAGGCGATCTCCTCGATCATGCCAATCTTGCTGGCGATTTCTTGCATGGCCGTGACAGTACGACTCACGGCCTCGCCTCCCTGACGGGCTTTCTCGGCCGAGCTCTTGGCGATGCCGTTGGTTACCCGGGCGTTCTCGGTGTTCTGCTGCACGGAGGCGGTCAGCTCCTCGATGCTCGCCGTCGTCTCCTCCATGCTCGCCGCCTGCTCGGTCGCACCCTGGCTCAACGACTGGGCCGTGGAACTGACCTCGCTCGACGCCGAGCTCAGGTTGTCGGTGCCGACCGACACCTCGCCGACGATTTGGCGCAGTTGCTCGATCAGGTTGTTCATCCCGCCGAGCATCTCACCGATCTCGTCGCGGCGGTCGCTGGCGACATTGGTGCTCAGGTCGCCGCTGGCGACGAGCCGAGCCACCTGCACGGCCTTGGCCAGGGGTTTGCTGAGGCTGCGGGCGAACACAATAGCGGTCAGCACCACCACCAGCACGAAAAAGCCGGTCACAAATGCGGTATTGCGAATCAGGGACCAAACCGGGGCCATGACCTCGGCGCGATCGATTTCGGCCAACAATGCCCAGGTGGTGGTGCCGACCTCGACCGGAGTGAAGCTCGAGAGGACCGGATTGCCGTTGTAGTCGATGACGATGCGGGTATCGATGTCGCCTCCCAGGGCCGCTCGACTGGCCTCGGTGTCGACGCCGTTCTCGGCGACGGTTCCGGAAAAGGACGCCTGCACGGATCGGCCGGTGGGGTCGAGGAAGGAGTCCGAGCGCATGCGCCTGTCCTGACCGACCAGATAGGTCTCGCCGGTTTCGCCCATGCCGTCGCGCTGCTGCATGATGGCGTTGATGGCCTGCAAAGGCATCTGCAAGGCCACGACCATCTCGATCTTGTCGTGGTGCATCAGGGGCTGTGCGATAAAGGCCGCAGCGGTCCCGGCGGAGGGCGCGTAGCTGGCAAAATCGGCGAGACCGACCTGACCGGTGCGCATCACTTCCCGGGTCAGCTCGCCGAGGTTGGAGTCCTTGAATTCGCCGTCGAGAATATTGCTCAGATAGTCCGCTTCCTTGGTGACGGTGTAAAAGATCTCGCCGCCAGGATGGATCAGGAAGAGATCATAGTAGCCGTATTGCTGGATATAGCGGGCATAGAGATCTTCCTTCCGACCCGGTGCTTTCTGGGTCAGGACCTCTTCGAGATTGCGCTTGCTGACGATGGCCCAGTCGAGCCCAGGAATGTTCAGCGGGTTCGCCGTCACCAGAACCAGCTTGCCGCTGCTGTCGGTGAAGACGTCCTCGACTGCTGTTCCGCCAAGGGCCTGCTTGATGTAAGGGGTGGAAATGGGCGCGCCGATCACATAGCTGCCGCCGCCCATGGTCAGCATGTCGCTGCGAAAGGCGATGGTGTCTCCAAGCTTGCCGACCAGGTAGCTCTCGCCGGTCTTGCCCATGCCGGCGCGCGCTTGCACCAGGGCGTTGAGCGCGTCCGTCGGCACTGGGGTCGCGACAAACCCGCTCAGGCGCCCGCGCGGGTTTGTGATCGAAGCGACCAGAAAGGCCGTTTCTTGGCCGTCCGCAGCCGGGTCGGGACGGAAATCGGCGATCGCGACGGTCTGGCCGGAATCACCACTGAGCTGCTCGATACCGGCGGCCAGGGCGCCCTCGGCGGGGCGGCCGACCCGGGCCGGGGTCGCGGCTGAGTAGAGGACGCGACCGTCGCGATCGAGCAGCAGCAGATCGGACCAGCCGCGGTCTCTGGCGGTGCTCGCGAGCTCGTCGCGCTGTTGCGCGAGGTTTGTCGTGGAGCGCGCGCGCTCCGACTGAACAGGCTCATCGGGCGGCGGCTGGTGTTCGTCGATGTCGCGAGCCAAGGCCCGGGTGACCGCGGCAAGGTGCTCGTTCTGCCCAAGCTCAGCCAGCTGGCGCGTCCATCTTGCAAACAAGCGCTCGACCCGCGCGCTCCTCTGCCGGTGCAAGGCGGCCAGACTGGCACTGGCATCGGCCCGAATCTTCCTCACCATGTCGACCAGCACACCGATGTCGCCCTCGCGCTCGGCAAAATAGCGCTCGATCTGGCCCTGTTTGATTTCGCGTACCGCTTCAAGCTGGCTGTAGGCCTGATGCAGGAGCGCTTCGCGCGCCGATTGCGCGCTCCACCAGGCAACGATGACGAGGGGTACCAGGCTCGACACCAGCATCAGGCCGATCAACTTGGGCTGCAGGCGGATATTCTGGAGGTTGAGCATTGTTGTCATCCCGATCCGTGATCGGATCAGTGGTTCGAGTGTTTGCTTTGCCGCGCGCCTTGGAGGGAGGGACGCCCAAACTTCGCCCAGCCGCTGACTGCGAGTCCAGTCTCACGGCGACCTGCTTGCGATTCTCTCGGGTACTTTTATCGTGTCTTACGCTACGTGTGGTCAGTTTTCAACTCAGTGACAGGGATTGTCCTTTGACCAAGGTGTCCACTGTAATTAAACCACGTCATCCTGTAAATGACGCCACATCCGGGTGAGCGGTTGAGTTCGTGGACTTAGGCGATTTCTGTCAATGTTCATACCATCTCGTCGCGGCGAGGCGCCGCTCCCACCAAATCGAGCGGCTGAGATGCTGTTCCACGGTAACTGCTAGGTACAACCGATCCTGGTAAGGTCCAGATAGGTGGAGAGGGCCAGTATCCTCTGGTCGGGTGCCAGAACGCGTCAGTGGCTCCGATACAACGCGACTGGACGACGGCAGGTCCGTTGGACTCGGTACTGTGGTTTTCAAACACTGTTCTCTCGAGCCAGCCTCACCCCGGCTTGGTGGTCACGGCCCCGACGCGCCAGGCCTATCTCAGGGCCGCTGCCCATTGCTGATTCACGCGGCGCTCCGGTCGGCCGAGACACGCGCTGGCGGATATGAGAGCATCGGGCGTCGAGACATGGGTCCTGTCCAGAGGGGGGTTGAAGATGGTGACGAAGAAGATCGAGGCAATGAGCCCGGAAGAGAGAGACGCACTGCTTGCGCCGGCCTATGCGCGCCGCGCCATGGTCAGCGCGGTGCCGAAGTACCGGCTACCCGACCACGAGATGGCGCCGGAGATCGCCTATGACATCGTCCACGACGAGCTGATGCTGGACGGCAACTCGCGGCTCAACATGGCGACCTTCGTGACGACCTGGATGGAGCCGCAGGCCGAGCGGCTCATGGCGGAGGCCTTCGACAAGAACATGATCGACAAGGACGAATATCCGCGAACGGCGGCGATCGAAGAACGCTGTGTCAACATCATCTCCAACCTGTTCAACGCCCCGGACCAGGGTGTCGGTGCGTCGGCAATCGGCTCCAGCGAGGCCGTCATGTTGGCCGGCATGGCCCTCAAGTGGCGCTGGCGCGAGCGTCTGCGGGCCCAAGGCAAGCCAACCGATCGGCCCAATCTCATCCTGGGTGCGAACGTTCAGGTCGTGTGGGAGAAGTTCTGCCGCTATTGGGATGTCGAACCCAGATATATCCCAATGGAGGAGGGCCGTTATGTGATCGCGCCCGAAGAGGTCATCGAGCGCACCGACGAGAATACCATCGGTGTCGTTGCCATCCTCGGGACCACCTTTACCGGCGAGTACGAGCCCATCGAGGCCATCCACGACGCGCTTGCGGCTCAGAATGCGACCAGCGGTTGGGAGATCCCGATGCATGTGGATGCGGCCAGCGGGGGGTTCGTTGCCCCCTTTCTGCAGCCGGATCTCAAGTGGGATTTTCGCCTTCCCCTGGTCAAGTCGATCAATGTCTCCGGGCACAAATACGGTCTGGTCTACCCCGGCATCGGGTGGGTGGTCTGGCGTACCCATGCGGACCTGCCCGAAGACCTGGTCTTCCGCGTCAACTATCTGGGCGGCGATATGCCGACCTTCACCCTGAACTTCTCGCGTCCCGGTAACCAAGTCGTCGGCCAATACTATAACTTCCTGCGCCTGGGACGGGCCGGCTACACCCAGATCATGGAGGCCTTGCGCGGCACGGCCATGAGCCTTGCCCGCGGTATCGCCGCGCTCGGGCCCTTCGAGCTGGTCAGCGACGGCAGCACCATTCCGGTCTTCGCCTTCAAACTCAGGGACGAGATCGATCTTTACAATGTCTTCGACGTTTCGCACAAGCTGCGCGAATCGGGTTGGCAGGTGCCAGCCTATACCATGCCCGAGCATGCCGAGTCGGTCGCGGTGTTGCGCATCGTCGTCCGCGAAGGCTTCAGTGCCGACATGGCGGAGATGCTGCTCGCCGACATCCGCAAGGTGGCCGAGCATTTCGAGGGCTTAACAGGCCACGAGCCGAAGTCGGCTGCGCCTCGGTTCGCGCACTGAGATGCTGTCTGAAGACCTGACGCTGGGGGTCTGGTCCGCACAGCGGGCCCGACATCTCGTGATTTGGTAGGGTCCGCTGTGCGGACCGAATCGCTCAACGCTCGAGACGAGAACAAGATGATTATCAACACCTATATCAAGACAGAGCCCCCGGCGTCCGGCCAGGGCATAAGGCTCGCGGTGTTCCAGGGCAAAGGCCCCGCCGGAACGGCCAAGGCGGTGCGGCACAACCTGAGCCAGCTCGCATCGGCGGTAGATCTCGCGCTTGCCTATGGTGCCCAGCTGATCAGTTTTCCCGAGCTCTACCTGAGCGGCTATGCGGTACCTCCAGAAGAGCTCTATGCGTTGGCCATGGAGCCCGGGGACGAGACCCTGGGACAGGTTGCAGCGATCGCCGCGGAGAAGCGAATCGGCGTCATCTGTCCCTATCCGGAACGGGCCGAGGTCGCTGGCGAGACCCGCTACTATGACGCCATCGCGCTGTTCGGACCGGACGGCACGCTGCTGAAGAACTATCGCAAGACCCACCTCTGGGGACCGGACGAAAAGAAGATCTGGACCCCGGGCTATCTTCATCCGGAAGAGGGCCAGGCCCTGACCGTCCATGAGATCAACGGCCTGCCGGTGGGTCTGCTGAACTGCTACGAGGCCGAGTTTCCGGAGCTGACGCGACGGCTCGCCCTCGAGGGTGCCAAGCTCGTGGTCATCCCGACCGCCGCGGATGAATCGACCAAGCTGTCGACGGGCGTCTGGACGTCGCCCGCTTACCCGGACGTCTCCAAGACGCTGATACCGGCCCACGCCTGGGAGAATAACCTCTTCGTGTCCTACAGCAACCGCTGTCTGGAAGAGACACTCCAGGGTGAGCCGGTCGGCCGCTATCTGGGCAACAGCGTGATCGCCAACCCGCACGGCGAGCTCCTGGTTGCGGCGCGAAACGAGAAGACGCTCCTGGTCGCCGATTGTGTGCCGTCCGACTATGGTCCGACGCACCCGGAGAACACGGACTACTTGCAGGATCGACGTCCTGAGCTCTACTGAGGTGAGCTCCGGAAAAGATCCTACCCGTAGGTTGGGGTGAGGAACGAACCCCAACGCGGCGCCTGTTGGGCTTCGCTCTCGCGGCGTTGGTCATGAGTTGGGCCACTGCCGTGGGAGCCCCGCCCTCGGCGCGATGCGGCACCTTGTCGCGGCGAGGGCTCCGCTCCCACCGAGAGAGCCGCTGGCCCGAGTGATGATCAAGGCCGCTCTCGCTTAGGCGATTTCTGTCAATGTTCATACCATCTGACTTGTCTTGAC
>JANQGF010000323.1 GCA_028277465.1 Chromatiaceae bacterium | reverse complement strand
TCCCTCGCTCCAGCCTACGTCCTGCGGTGAACGTGAGTGACGTAGGCTGGGGTGAACGAGAGTGAACCCCAGCATGGTCGGCGGCCACCCTCCCGCGTGGCCTCTTCGGCTCCGAACGGAGGTGCTGGGGTTCGTCCCTCACCCCAGCCTACGATTCATCCCTCGCCCCAGCCTACGTCCTGCGGTGAACGCGAGTGACGTAGCGCCGTAGGCTGGGGTGAACGAGAGTGAACCCCAGCATGGTCGGCGGCCACCCTCCCGCGTGGCCTCTTCGGCGCCGAACGGAGGTGCTGGGGTTCGTTCCTCACCCCAACGATTCATCCCTCGCCCCAGCCTAGGGTCCTGCCTGAGAACCGCTCGTCGGCGCGGATTCGAGCGCCGAGATCCCGCTCAAATGCCAATCGCGCGTCAATTTGACGGTCGATCCGGTCGACATGAACACTGTCGGCAGACGCGCCGGCCGGATGAAAAGGCGGAGGACAAGACGTTCTGTACGGCCTTTACACGATTTTTTGCGGCCTGTAGGCCACGACCCCGCGATTCTCAGGGACCTGCACCTATCCTTGTAATCGAAACCGGAGCGTTGAATTCGATTCCGGTCCCGTCCTTCGGAGGGCGATATGGGGCAGACGAGTCGCTCAGGCACAATCCGTCATCGCGGGCTTGCGAAATTAAGCCGGCCGCACCTCGCAGAAGTCGTTCATCGCGAGCGTCTAGTCAGGCGATGTGACGCGTTATCCTCGTGCGTGTGCACCTGGATCACTGCACCCGCGGGCTACGGCAAGACGACCCATCTCGTCGACTATCTGGACACCAAGGACATGCCCTGTCTCTGGTACCAAGTCGATGAGGCCGACGCCGATCTCGCCACCTTCTTCAGCTATCTCGGCATGGCCGTGGAGCCCTACACGGGCAATGCGCCATCACTGCTGACCCCTGAGTATTTCGGTGACATCCCCACCTTCGCGCGACGCTGGTTCCGGGGTGTGTTCGAGCGTATCGAACCGCCGTTCGCCTTCGTGTTCGACAATGCCCAACTCGTGGGGCGCGACGCCGCCTTCCATGATGTGCTGCGCATCGCCATCGCTGAGTGCCCACAGGGTTTGCGGATCTTCGTCGCCAGCCGCGAACGCCCCTCCCCGCCTCTGATCAAGCCAACGATCAGTGGAGAGATTGCCATCATCGACATCGAGGCACTGAGCCTCACCGATGAGGAGGCCATCGAGATCGCGAGCATGCGCTCTCGAAAGGACTTCACCGAGGACGAAGTACGGCAACTGAATGCCTGTGCACAGGGCTGGGTCGCGGGGCTCGTGCTCTTGCTGCCGCAGCTCGAGGGCAGCGGGCCGACCTGCCGGGTCACTGAAATGCTGTTCGACTATTTCGCGGGCGAGGTCGTTCGGCGGACGGACGAGCAGAAACGAGCGTTGCTGTGCACCACCGCGCTGCTGCCCGAGATGACCGTGTCCATGGTGCGTGGGCTCACCGATATCGACGAGCCGGAATCGCTGTTGGAGGATCTCAGTCGACACAACTTCTTCACCTACAGGAGCACCGACGCCGAGCCAGTGTATCAATTCCACGCCCTGTTCCGGGAGTTCCTGCTCGAGTATGCCCGCCAGACACACTCCGGCGAGGAGTGGCGACGCACTCAGCGACAGGCAGCCAAGGTCCTGGCCGATGCGGGCAGGTATTCGGCCGCGGTCGAGCTTCTGAAGGAGCTGAAGCACTGGGAGACGCTGGCCGAGCTCATTGGTCAGCAGGCCGAGGGCCTCGCCAAGCAAGGCCGTCATCAAACCCTCCAGGGATGGTTACAGGACATCCCGGAGGACTTTCTGGAGCAGACCCCCTGGCTGCTGTTCTGGTCGGGATACAGCAAGCTCTTCTTCGAGCCGGCCGACGCCCGGAGTCGTTTCCAAAGTGCCTATAAGGTATTCAAGGATCACGGCGATCCGGAAGGGAGCTGTCTGAGCTGGGCGGCGGTGGTGGATACCTATTGGCTCGAGTTGCGCGACTTCCGGCCGCTGCATGACTGGTTCGCGGAATTCGAGCAACTGCGTCCTTTGTATCAGTCTCTACGCGCGCCGGAAATCGAGGCTCGGATGGTGATCGGTATCTTCAGCTCGCTGTTGGTCGTACGGCCTGACCATCCCGAGTTCACTGCCTGGGAGCAACGCGCACTCCGGCTGCTAGAAAAAGACTTGTCACCCGATCTTCGCCTGAGAGCGGCGGATATCTTGGTTTACTACTACGTTGCCTTCGTCGGCAGGCGTGGCTACGCCAAGCGTGTACTGGATGTCGTACGCTCGATCGTCAATCACCCGGAGGTGGCACCCGCCAATCTCTGTGCGTTGCTCGCCTACGAATCCGCCTACTACTACTTCTTCTTCGAGGGCTCCGAAGAACGCTGTTTGGCTACCCAGGAGACTGCTCTTGCCACGGCTCGAGAACATGGAGTCCACTTGTACGACGTGACATTGCATCTCTTCAGCACCTACGTTCATCTGTCTGCAGGGCGATGCGAGGACGGCCGTGAATCTCTGTCAAGGGCGCTGAAGGCCCTGGATTTCAGGCGCGGCCATGAAGTCGGGCATTATGACTATCTGCGCGCATGGGAGGCCTGGCTGTCGGGGAGGCTGCCGGAGGCCGTTGAACATATGAGCTCAGCGATGCGTCATGCGCAGATCACCGACTTACGCACCCTAGGGCTGGCGTATCTCGGCCTGGCGCAGATACAGGCTAGCCGGGGAGACCGGGCGGCGGCCTTGCGCTGTCTCGCGGGAATGCGGCAGTGGGCGCGGCGCATGGCGAGTAAGGTCGCAAGCTACTTGCGGGCCTTGAAACTGGCACAGTTTGCCCTAGAGGACGGCAAAGGGTCCCGATGTCTGAAATGCCTGCGATCGGCCCTGAAGTGGGCACGAGAGGAAGGCTACTTCATGCCGATCTATTTCAAGCCCGAAGCGGTGGCGGTGCTGTGCGCCGAGGCCTTGCGGGCTGGTATAGAGACGGACTATGTCAAAGCGCTGATAGAAAAGCGCGAGCTCGAGCCGCCGTTGGATCATTCCGGGACTCTGGAAGAATGGCCCTGGCGCGTCAAGGTCTACACACTGGGTCAGTTCTCCGTCTGGTTGCATGAGACAGAGCTAACCTTCCCCAGGAAGGCGCAGCAGAAGCCACTGGAGTTGCTCAAGCTCCTCATCGCGTTCGGTGGACGCGGGGTTGCGCTGTCCCGGCTCGCCGACAACCTCTGGCCGGAATCGGAGGGCGACGCCGCACAGCGCTCGCTCGCCACCACACTGCATCGACTGCGCCGCTTGCTCGGGAGCGATCAGGTGTTGGCCCTGCAGAATGCAAGACTGACACTCGATACCCGACAGTGTTGGGTCGACGCATGGGCGTTCGAACAAGCCGTGAGAGGCACCGGTGAGGAGATGCAGCGACCCGCCAACCCCGAGCTCGCCGCGCGCCAGTGCTCGATGGTCGCCGAGCACATCTTGAAATTGTACCGCGGACCCTTTCTAGGAGAAGAAGCCGGGATACCTCAGGTGGTGGCTGCCCGCGAGCGTTTGCGGAGCAGGTTTCTACACTGCCTGCGCAGCTTGGGGACAGCCTTGGAGCAGTCAGGCCGTCTCCGCGAGGCCATACGATATTATGAAGGCGCTCTCGAGACAGAGGCCGTGGCGGAGGAATTGTATCTGGGCCTGATGCGTTGCTACGCGGCCCTCGGCAGACATTCCGAGGCCATCGCCACTTACCGCCGTTGCGAGAAGATTCTCGCAGTCCATCTGGGAACTGCGCCTTCGACGGAGACCAGTCGGCTGTACGAAGTGCTCAAGAAAAATATTAAATTATAATTTAATGGTTTAATTGCCCCGGCGGTCGCGAGAAACAATTCCACATCTCGCGTCTATCTGTAACCCATCTGTAAACTCTCGCCGAATATAGTTGAGCGCGCCGGTCGGATTAAATGATCGGCGCTCATCCTCAGCCAGTCCATCCGCCGACGGTTCTGACCGTTGAGTCGGAGCCATTTGAAAGGGATTGCGCGCGAATCCCAGACGTTTGGGGTCATCCGTAAGCTTGTTGGACGGCATTTCGCGCCCAGTTCCGGATCGCCGGATGCCAGCTGAGTTTCGCTACCAGCCACGTGGCTTGGTATGCGCATCTCGATAGGAGGTTGCAAGATGAAACGCTCAACATTGATCTGTAGTGCCGCATCTCTGGTGGTCGCCAGCACGATGGTCACCGCGAAGAACGTTGTCAATGCGAAGGAAAGGGACGCATGGCAAAAGGATCCCCATGCGCTGGAGCCTTGCATAAACGGGGGCGTGAGCGCGGCGGGGCTCTATCCCAGTCAAGAGATCGCATCTGCGGTCCTCCTCAGCGCTCATGGTCGAGCAACAGCAGAGAGGTCGACTGCGTCACGCTAGGAAACCCTGAAATGATCGGATCGAGTCTGTAAGGGTACTCGCAGGCCTTCAAGGAATCCGCTTGAAGGGCTGGATCCGACCTGACTGCGAACTGCAGAAGCATGTAGATCGCAGCACATGCGGATTCGGAGATTCTTCAACCTGTCGAGCGGGATCACTTCACTGACCACCTCGGTTCCCTCGATGTCGACGATATGCAGTGACAACATCTGCTTCCCCTCCTTCTCGAACAGCCGGATCAAGCCGAAGTGGTCCTCCCTGAAGTTGTCTTCAGTTGTCCTGTAGCGGTTCTGCTCGTGCTCCCCTGCGCCTGCCGAATTCATTCCGCTGGCTGTCACCTCGTACAGCGGATAGGTCGGCGGCCACCTTCCCGCGTGGGCTCTTCGGCGCCGAACGCAGATGCTGGGGTTCGTCCCTCACCCCAGCCTACGGTCCCGGCGTGAACGCGAGTGACGTAGCGACGTAGGCTGGGGTGAACGAGAGTGAACCCCAGCATGGTCGGCTGCGTCATGATGTTTCCTTTCGGCGTTCGTTCGCCTGCAAGGCCAAGCGTTATCCCAGAAGCGATTGAACGACAACACCTCGCCGACTCATCCGCAATCACCGTTGCAGACTCAAAGGTTGCCGAACAGCCCGGTGATGAGGGTAACGGTGAAGACCTCGAAGGCGACCGCGATGGCTGCGCCCTGGCCGAGCGTGATGTCGAAGGTGTGGCGCAGAATGTGGCCCGTCACCAGGATGCCCCAGATCACCAGACCGAGCAGGAGAAAGGCGCCTAGTGCGGCCAAGTCCGTCTGTTGGTCGCCGGTGGGATTCAGACTGAGCGGCATGAGCGCGAGCAACCCAAGAAGCGCGCCGCTACCGAGCAAGGCCGTGGACGACTGAATGAAGCGCGCTGCCAGTTTGAGCAGATTCAGGGCGAGCAAGAGAGCGGCGAGCGTGATCGCGATCTCGGCGACTCCCTGAATCAGGCTCGTCCAAAAAGAGAGCCCGGCCGTCAACCCGACCAGCAGCCCGACCAGGAGGTCCGCCACCAGCACGAGACCGAAGAGAATCTCGGAAGCCGGCAGGTCCTGGGGGGCCCGGCGCAGCATGCAGAGCTCGACGAAGAAGGTGATCAGCGCCTGCACAACAACTTCCTAACCAGCAATGAGGTCGAACAATGATAACCGCCAGCGGCGTGTGAGCGATCGGAGAATCCGCGTCCCCATGACCGCCAATGCCTTGCGTCAAGCGAGGGGCGATCAACCACCCGTCTCGACTCGATTGTCCTGACGCGTCAGCCTTCCGACCAGCACTCCGGCGACGACCATCGCAGAGGCCAGACCGATCGCCAACCAATTGCGGACCAGCACGAAGGGTGTCGTACCCGCTCGCGGCTGCACCTCGGCCGAGACACCCCCGCGCACGAAGGAACCCAGGGTGGCGATCAACCGCCCTTTCTCGTCGATGACGGCGGAGATGCCGGTATTGGTGGCGCGGAGCAGAAAACGACCGTTCTCCAGCGCTCGCATGCGCGCGATCTCCAGGTGTTGGTGCGGTGCAAGCGAGTCACCGAACCAGGCATCATTGCTGACATTGACCAGGAACTGCGCCTCGGGAAGGGCCTGGACGACCTCGGTCGGGAAGGCGTCCTCATAGCAAATGGAGGCGCCAGCCAAGCGCTCTCCCACCTCCAGCAAGGGGCGCTCGTGGGTCCCGTGGCTGAAGTCGGACATGGGGACCTCGAACAAGCGGACCAAGGGACCCAGCCACTGCTTCAAAGGCATGAACTCGCCGAACGGGACCAGGTGTCGTTTGGCGTAGAGGTCCTCGCGGCTACCGATGCTCAGCAGCCCGTTGTAATAGCGTCCGGTGGACTCGTCCATGACCGGGATACCCAACAGGATCTCGGCACCCTCCTCGCGGGCACGCGCGGCCAGCGGCAGGATCAGAGCGTCGCGTACCTGGTGCAGATAGTTGGGCAGCGCGGTCTCGGGCCAGATGATCAGGTCGGCATCCAGGTGTTCCCGGGTCAGTTCGAGGTAGTCCCGAGCGATCATCAGCCCGGCGTCCGGTGCCCACTTGACCGACTGCGGGATGTTGGCCTGCAACAGGCTGGCGGTGAAGGCGGGACCCGCCGGCCGGGTCCATTGGACCTGTTGCAGCCCGACCCCGCCCAGCCAGAGGAGGATCAACCCGATCCCAGTCGCCAGACGGCCACGACCAGACCAATAAATCAGACCCCAGAGCAAGCCGCCGGATAGCATCACCAAGAGACTCACACCATAGACGCCCAGGAGCGGTGCATAGCCGGCCAGGGGGCCTTCGATCTGAGTGTAGCCCAGGTTCAGCCAGGGAAAGCCGGTGAAGAGCCAGCCGCGCAGCCACTCGAAGAGCACATAGAGGCCAGGAAGCAGGAGCAGCGGGCCAGCCCACTGGGGTCCCTGGTCGAGCCGCCGGAAGAGCCAGCCCGTCAGGCCATAGTAGAGGGCCATGGAACCGATGAAGAGCGCCGTGAGCAGGTGTGCCACCCAGGCGTCCATGTTGCCGAACTCATTGAGGCTGATCCGGATCCAGAAGACCCCGAACCCCAAGAGACCCAGGCCGAATAACCAGCCCCGCCAGAAGCCGGACCGCGGCAAGGCGTTCGCCAGGCTCAGATTCAGTCCAGCGAGGGCGATCACCGGGACGAAGAACCAGGAGAAGGGGGCGAAGCCCAGCACCGTGAGGGCACCGCAGGCGAGCGCGAGCAGTGTCGTTGGCAATGGACCGGTGCTTAGGGCGAAGCGGGGCATCGACTCGATCGTCCGGGTCATGAGGAAGACGGCGCCGTTTCTAGCAGTCGCCGCCCCGGGGGTCAAATGGCGCTTTTCGCCGATGCCCTCGCCGTCGGTCTGCGCTCCCGGAGCTCAGCGCGGGCAACCGATCAGCCAGGTTCACGGGGGGTTGGCCGCGCCCCAACAGCCCTCGGCTGACGCCGCCGCGCTCGGGCCGACGTTCGGCGTGTCGACCCTAGTACCCCGTTTCACCTTATTTTGCGCGCTCAGAGCCCCCCAAAGGCGCCAAGGCAAGGCACCGCCCGCCGGGAATAGCTCACTCTATTGCCAAGG
>JANQGF010000113.1 GCA_028277465.1 Chromatiaceae bacterium | reverse complement strand
TGACGCCCGCCTTCGGTGTCGCGCCACCCGTCACATCGCCCGGCGATGCTCCTGGTGGCGCTCCTTGAAGGCGAGCCTCAATCCGGCGCCATCTGGTATGAACATTTCCGGCAATCGCCTTAGACCGGTACCAAGTTGACCTGACGTGCCCCCAACGCCGCATAGTCGGATGGGTTGCATGAAAGCACGATGATCTGCAACCCGCGCGAAGCAGCCAGATCCAGCATGCGTTGCAGCATGTTCACACGTTCCGGGTCTGAATAGGCGAAGGAATCGTCGAAGACCAGGGGTAGAACCTCTTCATGAGCGGCCGACAAGAGCTCCGCGACCGCCAAGCGCACGGCCGCGGCGACTTGCTCACGCGTGCCGCCACTCAGGTGATTGAAGGCTAGCGCACCCTCCTGCCCGGAACGGATGAGCTCGATGCCCTGAAAGCGCTTGTCCTCGAACTTGACGACGGTCCGTGCCTCTGGACCGAAGAGACATTGCAGATAGCCGCTGATCCTCCGCGCCAGGGGCTGCGAGAATCGGTCGGCCAAGGCGCGCTGTTCCTCCTGGAAGAGCTGATCGACGAGCGAGATTGCCTTTGCCTTGCGACTGACCGCCTCCAGCCGTTCGGTGGCTGCAGCCAATCTGGCCTCCGCATGCGCAAAGGCCGAATTGGGATCGACCCTTCCGTCCGAATGGAGCGCGGCCTGACTGACCGCAAGGGCGTTCAAGGCGTCCTGCCTCCGTCCTTCTGTCTCCTTCCAGGCGCGCTCGAGCCGCCGACGATTCGCCTCGAGAAGATGCGGCTGCAAGGCCTCGAGGCTCGCGCGGGTTCCGGCAAGCGCGGCTTCCGCTTCTTGCTTCGCCTTGCGAGCATCTGCGATCGCTCCGGCCCGCCGGCCGTCGTCACCGTGCCGATCCAGTAGGTACCGCAACTGGGCTTCGGATCCGGTGAGTGATTGCTCTGACTCGGAGATCAGGCGGCGCAGATCGTCTAGCTCGCTCTCGAGACTCGCGCCTTCTTGTTGCAGTCGATCCCGGCTCCCTCTCGCCCTCGCTTCTTCCGATTCAGCGGATCGAAGCGCCGCTTCCTCGCGCTCACGCCAGGTCATCGCCTCCGCCAATCGCGCCGGTTGCTCCGCATCAGGCACCTGATCCAAGCGGCGTTCCACCTCCGCTTCAGCCGCGGCAAGCTCCTCCTTTGCAGTGCCCCAGACTTGCGTCAGCACCCCGACACCCAGCTCTGCGAGCGCGGCCTTGGCGCTCGCCAGCCTGGACTGGAGCTCGACCCGGCGCGCCACCGCCCCCGCCGCCTTCGCGACCGACTCCAATCCGTACTCGTCCAAGGAACGCCGAAGGTCCTCGCGCAAGCGACGAAGCTCTTCGCGTGCATGCGCAAGACCCTTCCCACCACCCGGGTGAATCCGTAGACACACAGCGTCGCCCACCTTGATCTCGGTCGGCTCGGTGACCCTGTGACGCCGGCCCGGAGAGGCCTGGAAATCGCCAACCCTCACAGGTGGATCGGATGCGAGGACCTCGATCTCCGAGGCCATCGCATGCAGTGCGGCCGATGCCTGAGACGCCTGGTTCTCCAGTCTCTGCAGTGCCTCCAGACCAGCCTGATCGATGGATGCCAGTTGCGCCAGCGCTTCGCGAAGACCGCCGATCTCACTCTCGAGTCCCTCTGCCCGCCCGAGGCGTCCCAGCAACTCCTCGTGACGGATTCCCTTCTCGAACCGATTCACATAGGCCGCGGCAAGGTCCCTCCGGCGCCGGACCTCACGCGTCCTATTCAAGGCCCCGTCGAAGTGGCGCTCGGCGTCGCTCGTCCTCTTGCGATTCTCGGCGAGAGACGTCTGAAGGCTCTCTCGTTTCTCCCGCTGCGGTTTCAGAGACTCTTCGCGTGTCCTGATGGAGTCCCGCAAGCCCTCGATACTCGACTCGATACCTTCGAGCGTCGTCAGACCCTCCGCCGCGCGCTCGACGGCTGATACCTGCTCCTGCTCGATTCGTCCGAGGTCTTGCGCGTGCGATGTCTTCTCGTCGACCAGCTGCCGCTGCCGGCCGAGCGCCTGGAGATCCGATGCCGCGCGCTGCAGAGCCGATGACGCATCGTCGAAGTCCCGAACGGCCTGCCGGAGTCGCTCGAGTCGCTCAGAGGCCTTGGCCTGGTCGGCCTGCGCCTGCCGCGCCTCGGTTTGCGCCTTCTCCAAGTCGGAACCGCTCCTGGCGTTTCCGCTGCGAACGAATATCTCTTCCGTCGCCCGTGCGAATCGAGCCACCACCCTACCGTCCAGCTCGGACTGGATGGCGACGGCACCGCCGACTCGCTGCAACTGCTGAATCAGATCCATCTGCCGCGCATTGGCATGCCGCGCCGGGTCGTCTCCACTCGCTCCCTGCCACACCCAAAGGTGCGCCCATTGTTCGGACAAGCGACCAAGGATCCCACGTCCGCCGCCCAATTCATCCACGCCGAGCAACGCGGCCAAGCGTGACTCGGCCTCCTCACCCTGCCATGTCGTACCCTCCAGCTCGACCAGTCGAATCGTTCCACTCGACCCGGCGAACCGCTTGGTCAGCTGATACTCGGCGCCTTTGGCCAGAAAGCGGAGCGAGACCTCGGGGTACCCCGTCCACTGGGTCGATACCATGCTCCTTTGAGCCTCGCCCGTGACGGTCGACTTGAGGAACAGCCCCCGATGGACCGCCTCGATCAAGGTGCTCTTCCCGGTTTCATTCGCGCCACCGATCAGTGTCCTGACCGGATCGAACTCGACACTCAGGTCTTCGTGTATTCGGTAGTTGCGAACCCTCGCGGAAATCAGCCTCATTGCGAGGCCTCCTGCAGACAGGTTGCATGCAGCTCGCGCAGTGCAGTCCGCGCCACTCGCGCCTCTTCGTCCTCGCCCTGTGACAGCTCCAAGAGCCGCATGGCGACGTTGGCAATCAGCGGATCGGATCCTCGCCGGGTAAGCTCTCGGATCTCCTCTTCGGTCGGAGCGATCACTGTTCGATTGATCAGCTTCAGCCGCAGCAGCCGAGCCTCGAGTGACTCCAGCACCTGTTCGAGACGGCCCGATGCCTCCATACCGAGCGAGCCGGTCAGCGTCAATCGCAGGAGATCCGCATTGGCTCGCTGCCCGATCAGGGCACCGAGACGCCCGGCAAGCTCGGTGAGCCCGGTGTCGTCAGCGAAGTCATGGGACAGCTCCGCCCAATGGAGAGCTGCACTTCGCGTCTTCCTGATCTCGGGTACACCGCCTCGCTCGATATCGACGACCAGGATGTTTCCGGCATCATAGTCAGCACCCTTGGGAAATCGATCCGGCTCAGGCGTACCCGCATACCAGGCCCTCTGGTTGATTTGCTTCGTCCCGTGCCAGTCCCCCAAGGCGATGTAATCGATCTCAGCGGCCGGTAGACGCTCGAGGTCGACCAGATTCCTTGTCGAGCTCGCCTCCTCCTCTTCGTCCCATTGCACAGAGAACCTCTGAGTCGTTCCGTGAGCAAGAAGGATGCGCGGCTTGTCCGAGGGCAGGCCATCATAGATGGTCGGACTCCGCAACCATTCCGTGGGATCGGTTGTGACCGCCCGGCGCAACAGGGGGCATGGCAGGATCATCACCGACTCGGCTTCAAAAGGGACTGACTCCCGAAAGACCTTCAGATTTGGAGCCAGGGCACTCTGTTCGCGACGGAAGAAGTCCTGCTCCCAGACGCTGCCAGGCCCGCCATGATCGTGATTGCCCGGGATCACCATCACGGGCAGCTTCATCTGCCCGATCGCGCTGCAGGCCGCCGACACGGTTGGTCTATCCGCACTGGGCGAGTCGAACAGATCGCCAGCAACCAGGACGAAGTCCGCGCCCGCCTGTGCGGCTGCATGCCCGATTCGCCCGATGGCGTCAATGCGTGCCTGCTGCACCAGCGAACGTTTATGTGGATCGTCGATGGCGGCGAAGGGCTTGCCTAGCTGCCAGTCGGCCGTATGGATAAAGGTCAGGCCCACGCTCGATTCGATCCGGTTCGCGACGCTCGACTCTGACGGAGCGCTTCGTACATGAGTCGGTGTGGCTCTTCGCCATTGCTTGAAGAGGCACATCCAGACTGATCAACACTGCCGCTCAGTCGCACCTGAGCACACCGAGCCCCTGCAGAAGCAAGGTGGCTAGGCCGTCAGGTGTCGCCTGCAGCGCTGGCTCGGTAGGCGCATTCTCGCATGCGACGCGAGAGCACGCACGAAGCAGAAAGGCCGGGCGCACGGGAACCACACACGAATCGATTCAAGCAAGAAACGGGTGGGTCAAGAGGTCGGCGCCCTCAATACTAAACCGCGTCCAGAGCGAGATTCGTTGGAACAGCACCCTTCACCGCCAGCTCGACCAACGAGCCTTGGGTCCGAGAACCAATTGAAGATGCCTCAATCCACTTCGGTACACGACAGACGCTATGCAACTGTCGCAAAGGCAATCGACTACATCCGGAGCCACGCAAAGCGCCAACCCTCTCTTGCCGAGGTTGCGGCCGCGGTCAATCTGAGTGAATACCATCTCCAGCGTGTCTTCTCCGAATGGGCTGGCCTATCCCCGAAACGTTTCTTGCAGTACCTGACCAAAGAACACGCGAGACGAGCACTCCGCGGCTCAATGGACGTGCTTTCCACGGCCCTCGAATCCGGTCTGTCCGGCCCAGGCAGACTGCACGATCTGATGATCTCCTGCGAAGCCATGAGTCCTGGACAACTCAGGGCGCAGGGGCATGGCGTTCAGGTGAGGTTCGGA
Source organism: Chromatiaceae bacterium (assembly GCA_028277465.1). Classification (GTDB taxonomy): domain Bacteria; phylum Pseudomonadota; class Gammaproteobacteria; order Chromatiales; family Chromatiaceae; genus JANQGF01. The sequence continues at coordinate 5,341 of JANQGF010000113.1, read as the reverse complement.
TTCGCCAATACGCCCTTTGGAACCGCCCTCCTTGGCTGGACACCACATGGGGTCTGTCATCTGGCGTTTTGCGATGCTGATGGTGACGAAGAGAAACAGCGCTTCCTCGCATACTGGTCCGCTGCATCACTCACTCAGGATGATGACGGCGCATCGAGACTCGTGGAACGGATCTTCCCGAGCGAACCGACGCCGGGAAGGCTGCATCTTGCGCTTCAAGGCACCAACTTTCAGATCAAGGTCTGGGAGGCCTTGTTGCGGATCGGGTCATCCCAGCTCGTCTCCTACGGCAGGCTTGCGCGCATGGCGGGCGTGCCCAAGGCCCAGCGCGCCGTCGGCGGCGCCCTCGCCGCCAACAGGATCGGCTTCCTCATCCCCTGTCATCGAGTCATCCGTGAATCCGGCGACACTGGCGATTATCGCTGGGGAATCAGCAGAAAGATGGCGATACAGCTCTGGGAGGCAGCAAGAGATCCCGCTCCCAGCTGAAGCTCGGCCCCGCCCGTCGTCGCGCACCGGATCGACCGCTCGGAATCAGGGCCAAGCGAACTCCTTCGAGAAGCGCCTCGGCGCCCTTTCGACTCGGTCCAGAAACACGGCGCTGGCAGCACAGATGCTAGAGTGCGTCTCGGCAGATTCCGGCGCCACGACCTGGGGTGCGCACGCCGACCAATCATCATCGATCCCAATCGAAACGGGGCGACGAGATGAGTATTGACGACCCGAATCTTGAAGGCATGGATTGGCTCAAGGCCGAGCTCGAGGATGCGCTCGACGAGGACTACGAGCTGGAGATGTCGGAACCGGCGCTCTCCATAAGGAGTGCTGCCCGATCGGTCCAGGGCACCGGCCGCGACTCCCTGGATCGCAGCGCTGGACTGGACGAATCACTCGTTCCGGTCCAACCTGAGGGCCGATACCGGACTCTAGAGGGAGCGCCATGACTGCCGAACCGACCCCCAAGGTTGCCGCTCAGACCAGACGCAAGGCCATCTGCGGCATCTGTCCGGCCGGATGCTGGGTCGAGGTCAACTACGACGCCCAAGGGCGTCTCGATCGGGTCCAAGCGGACCGGGATCACCCGCTCGGCGCAATCTGCACCCTGGGCGAGCACGCCAAGCAGATCCTCTATTCGGAGCACCGGCTCAAGCACCCCATGCGTCGCACAGGACCAAAGGGCAGGCTCGAGTTCGAGCCGATCAGCTGGGACCAGGCCTTCGAGCTCATGGTCGAGCGGCTCCAGTCCATCAAGGCCGAATCCGGGCCCGAGGCGACCGCCATCTATACCGGGCGCGGGAGCTTCGAGCTCGCCCTGTGCGACCTCTACCAGCCCAAGGACGTGGCGGTCTCCTCCGCCTCCAGCGTCCTCTTCCCCTTTGGCTCGCCCAACACCTTGGGTGTGGGCGCGCTCTGCTATGTCTCCATGGCGATGATCGCCCCCCACGTCACCCTGGGCGGGCTCTTCATCAACATGTTCTCCGATCTGGAGAACGCCGGGCTGATCCTGGTCTGGGGGGCGAATCCGGCCACCGACTGCCCCCCGCGCGATCTCGAGCGCATCCTCGCGGCCAGACGACGCGGTGCCGAGGTGGTGGTGATCGATCCCCGCCGCACCCACACGGCCAAGGCGGCCGATGCCGAATGGGTGCCCATTCGGCCCGGGACGGACGGCGCACTGGCGCTCGCCATGACCAACGTCATCATCCAGGAGGAGCTGTACGACCCGGACTTCGTGCGCCACTGGACGCTCGGCTTCGACGACTTCAAGCAATATGTCCAGCACTTCCGTCCCGAGGAGGCGGCGGTCATCACGGGCGTCCCGGCCAAGACCATCCGCGACCTGGCCCGGCGGGTCGCGCGTGCCGAAGGCGCGAGTCCGGTCATGTACACGGGTCTCGAATACAGCGACTCGGGCGTCCAGGCGATCCGTGCGACCCTGGTGCTCTGGGCGCTGGCTGGCCAGCTCGACGTGCCGGGTGGGCGTTGCTTCGCCATGCCGGGCGGCGAATTCCCCGTCAACCGCTGCGGACTGATCGCCAATCCCGACCTCAAGAAGGCACTGGGACGCGATCGTTTCCCCATCTACAGCCTGTACCGTGGCGAATCGCACGCCATCGCCTTGCCCGAGTCCGTCCTGGAGGGACGACCCTATCGGATCCGCGGTCTCATCATCCTCGGTGGATCCATCGTCACCGCCTGGCCCCAACCCGGTGTCTGGAAGAAGACACTGGGCGCGCTCGACTTCCTGGTCAGCATCGATCGCCAGCTCACCGCCGACTGCGCCTATGCCGACCTGGTGCTGCCCGCCACCACCGGCTTCGAGATCGAGAGCTACATGCGCTATGGTCCCATCTTTCGGCTGCGCGAGCGGGTCATCGAGCCGGTGGGCGAGTCGCGCAACGATTTCTTCATCCTCGCCGAGCTCGCACGCCGGCTCGGCTATGGCGAGCGCTTCCCGCAGGACGAGGAGTCGCTCTTGCACTTCGCCCTGGAGGGAAGCGGTTACAGCCTGGAGGAGGTGCGCGCCGCCGGCGGTTGGGTGAAGAAGGACAGCCCCATGATGGAGTACAAGAAATGGGAGAAGGGAGCACTCAGGGCCGATGGGAAGCCCGGTTTCGAGACGCCCTCGGGTAAGCTCGAGATCGCCTCCAGCATCCTCGCCGAGCACGGCTATGACGCCCTGCCCGTCTACACCGAGCCGGCGGAGGGTCCACTCACCCGTCCGGATCTGGTCGAGCCTTTTCCGCTGGTCTTCAATTCGGGTGCGCGGGTCTCCACCGACTTCCGCTCCCAGCACCATGGCATCCCCGGGCTGGTCGAGAAGCGCCCCGAGCCGACGGTGACCATCAATCGGCAGGATGCCGAAGCGCGCGGCATCGCACACGGCGACCGAGTCCGCATCCGCTCACCGCGCGGCGAGGTGGAGATGCGTGCCCTGGTCACCCCTGACATGGTGCAAGGCGCGGTCGACGCCAACATGGGCGGGGGCACACCCGTGGGTCCCGTCGCCTGGCGCGATGCCAACGTCAACGAGCTCACCGACATCGGCCGCTACGACCCCATCAGCGGATTTCCCATCTACAAGACGCTCCTGTGCGAGGTCATGCCGGCCGATGCCAAGCAGGAGCGGCTGGAGATCGACAGCGGCGAAGGCTCCGCCGCCCCCGTGGCCGCAGGCGAAGGCGCGCCAGCGCGACGCCTCCGGCGCATCTACCTCGACTGCAACGCGACCACGGCCGTCGCCGAGCCGGTGCGCGCCGCCATGCATGAAGCGCTGGACCGGCTCGGCGGTAATCCATCGAGCATCCACCGCGAAGGCAAGGACGCCAAGCAGGCCGTGGAAGAGGCGCGTCGCAAGCTCGCCAGCCTGCTCGGCTGCACCGCCCGGCGCCTGCTCTTCACCGGCGGCGGGAGCGAGGCGAACAACCTCGCGATCAAGGGTCTGGCCTTCGCCCATCCGGAGCGGCGTCACATCATCACCAGCAGCATCGAGCACCCGGCCGTGCTCGCGACCTGCCGCTGGCTCGCCGAGCGCATGGGCCGGCGGGTGACCTATCTTCCCGTCGACGGGGACGGGCGGGTGCGCCCCCAGGACCTGGCGGCAGCACTGAGCCGAGATACCCTCCTGGTCAGTATCATGACCGCCAATAACGAGACGGGCAGCCTGCAGCCGATCGCCGAGCTCGCGGCCATCGCGCACGAGCATGGGGCCTTTTTCCATACCGACGCGGTGCAGGCGGTGGGCAAGGTCCCGCTCGATGTCGCCGCCTTGGGAGTGGACCTCTTGAGCCTCTCGGCCCACAAGTTCCGAGGTCCCAAGGGCGTGGGCGCCCTCTTGGTCGCGGGCGGAATCGACTTGGACCCCTTGGTACACGGCGGACACCAGGAGCAGGGGCTGCGGGCGGGCACGGAGAACACGCTCGGCATCCTTGGACTGGGCGCGGCGGCGGAGCTGGCCGCGCGCGATCTCACGCGTGCGACCGAGATCCGCACGCTGCGCGATCGCTTGGCCGCCGGGCTGCGAGCCATCTTTGCCGATGCACGTCCGAAGGGTCATACTCAGGAGCGATTGCCGAATACGCTGAGCCTCACCATCCCGGGTGTACGCGGCGAGTCGCTGGTGTTGGCGATGGACCGTCAGGGGGTCGCCTTCTCGGCCGGCTCGGCCTGTCGTTCGGGATCACCCCGGCCCTCGCACGCCCTGCTAGCAATGGGCCTCAGCGAGGCCGACGCCCATTGCACCATCCGTCTCTCGCTCGGCTACGAGACCAGCGCGGCGGACATCGACGCCGCGCTCGACGCCTTCGCCCGGGTCGCGTCGGGGAGCGCGGAGACCGTCCGCTTCGTCGCCTGCCGATAGACGGTGGACCTGAAACGCGGTCATAGTGAAAGGTTCGGTCGCCGATGGGCAAGGCGTCGCCTTGCGATTCGCCGACAAGACCTCCAAATAGTAGGAAAATTGCGAGACTGAAGAATCCTTATGGCGCATTTCCAACGCAATATTCTCGCGGGTGCGGTGACGGTCATACCCATCCTGGTCACCGTCTTCGTCTTCGGCGTCTTCGTGGAGCTGCTATCGGACATCGGGCGCCCGAAGGTCGTCATCCTGGCCAATGCGGTCGAGCCGCTCTCGCCCGATCTGGCCCGTTGGCTGCTGGAGGTGCCCTGGCTCTCCTCGGCCCTGGCCATCATGCTGACGCTCGGCATGTTCTATCTGCTCGGCTTCGCCGTCACTCGCCTGATCGGGCGGCGTATCCTGGAGGCCATCGAGGGCTGGCTGACACGCATCCCCTTGGTGAGGACCGTCTATGGCTCCACCAAGAAGCTGATCGAGGCCTTCAACAACGAGACCGACAAGGGCCAGAAGGTGGTGCTGATCGAGTTCCCGCACTCGGACATGAAGGCGATCGGAATCCTGACCAAGACCATGACGGATACGGTGACGGGCGCCGAGCTCGCCGCTGTCTATGTCCCGACCGCGCCCAACCCGACCGGCGGCTATCTCGAAATCGTCCCCCGCGACCGCGTCATCCTGCAGGACTGGACCGTCGATCAGGCCATGACCTTCATCATCTCGGGCGGCACCAACGCTCCGAGCACGGTTCGCTTCTCCCGTACGGGGAAGGTCGTGGCCAGCGCGAATCCCGGTGCCCGCGTGCGCGACATCGACCAGATCGCAACCCCGATCCCGCGGCGTGCCCCGGCCATCTGATCCGCCCTGATCCAGGTCGCGAGAAGGCAGTAAGTAACGGTTCAACAATAACCGAAACACCCGTAGGTTGGGCAAAGCAAAGCGTGCCCAACATGAGCGGCTCGAGTTGCATATGTTGTTTTTGAATCG
>JANQGF010000068.1 GCA_028277465.1 Chromatiaceae bacterium | reverse complement strand
CAGCCGCTCAGGCGACTGAAGCTGGCGGGACATCCTGTGCCTTCTTGGTGGGAGCGGCGCCTCGCCGCGACGAGCCTGCAAACTGCTGCGGCTCTTGTTTCCATGCTCCGGGGTGCCAGAGACACGGCATGACCGTTCGCCCTAAATTGTCCAAGGCGGGTCTGAGCCGAGCTCAGCAACCGACGCCACCAGTTGCCGGCAGCATCGCTTCGATGCCGTCCCCAGCGCCACAAGCCGCGAGCAGGTCCGGGATGTCTGCCTCGAGGATACGGATATCCTTGGTGGCACAGAAGCGGCGCTCCTTGTCGGTCGGCTCCGGGATCAGGGCCCAGCCCGCGGGGGAGCCGGCGGCATAGATGATGTCGGACATCAGCATGCGCTCGGTATCGCGTGTGAGGCGCATGCCCAGGAAGAGATAACGCAGACCCTTGCGGCGCTCTTTGAGGAAGTCCGGAATCGCGAAGCCACCCATCAGCTCGGTGATGTAGTCGACGAAGTCGGCATCCGAGGCGATGTAGGTAGCCTCTGGGCGCGGGCTGCCGAGCGGCTTGAAGAGCACCGGTAGCGCGGGGTCCGCGTCCTCCTGCGTGATCTCGCGATACTGCTCACCATCATAGGCGTGGATCTTGAACCGGTACTCGATGCCGACGGTGCGGGCAATGCCGCGCACCAGCGTGTGGGGCAACCCGGCGTAAGCGTGCTGGAGCTGCAAATCTCGATTGATATCGATGACATAGCCGGGCTTCAGCCGCTGCAGCAAGTCGTGGAGCGGGGCGCGAGTCCACTGGCGCTGGGCGTAGGTCTCTTCGAGAAAGCGGTGCACGGCGCTGCGTCCGCGCTTGAGCTCCACGTCCATGGCGGCGCGCGGAAACTCCCACATGAGCCGCGGGGCCATGGGCTTGCCATTGTTCATCGCCAGGATGAGGCTGTCGCTATCGGCGGGGATGGGTGCATCGGTCGCCGCATCACGGGCACCGGCGAGCGCGCCGGGGCCCAGATAGGGGACGAGGCTACCGGCGGCGAGCTCCGCGGCAAGCGTTTCGAGTTGGTCTGACACCAGTGGGCTCCAGCGAGAATGGACTGCAATTGATCGTTTTCAGCAAGGAATCTGCCAACAAGGCGTCGGCGGCCGGTCTTCGCGTCCAGTCCACCGCGGGATCACGCGGCAGGGTGCGCGGCTCTGTGCGCGATGTTATTGGGAGTCAGTCGGTTAACTACGAAAAGGAGATAAGACGCGGCTGAGGCGTGGATCCCAGACAGGCACTGCACGGCCAACGAGCACGCCACCGCTACCTCGACGGTTTGTCGCAAAGCCGACAGCCCCCGCACGCCTTCCGGGGACTCGGCCGAGCAGCCGCTCAGTGGCGATCAGAGCTTCGGCGCGCCTCTACTACCCTCGTCGAGACGGGAGCAACTCGCCCACATCGATCCGCAGGTCGACGCCCGCGATCGTCAACGCAAGCTCGCCCTCGGTCAGCTCATCCAGTTTGCCATAGCGTCGCCCCAAGATGTCCGGGTCGCGATAGTCGCGGATGCAACCCTGCTTCAGATCGACGATCCAGTAGCGGCGAATACCCGCCCGGGCGTACTTGGCCAACTTGAGGTTGACATCCATGTACAGGCTGGAATCCGCGATCTCTACGACAAGCAGGGTGTCGTCTCCGGTGGGATGGGACTCGCAATACCAGTCATCGCGCATCCGAATCACGCAGAGGTCGGGGTAAAGCTCGGTACCCTCATCCAGGACGAGGGCGCCTTGCACTCGGACGATAGCCTTGCTGGCCAGATTGCGGGCAAAGAGCATAGTAAGCTTGTCGGTACAGTCGCCGTGACCTGGCCCGATCGGTGACATATCGCGCATCTCCCCGTCGATCAGCTCGACCCGGTCGCCGTCGCGGAACAGGCCCGATGCGATCATGCGATGGAACTGCTCCACGCCGATGCGATGGATCGGGTTTAGGGTGTCGATCGCGTCCACTTGTCTCGCCGCCTAATGAATGGCCCTTGTGAGTGAGCATAGGAGCTTGGGTACGAGCGGACAACCCGAGCATCTCTATCGGAGTGAACAGTTGGGCCGCATCGGGCCAGTGAAAAGGAATCCAGGAATGACGAGATAAGGCGATTTCCTGGAAAGCGTTTACCAAGATATCGACCGGTCGTTGGGCTGAGCGAGAGCGAAGCCCAACAGGCGCCGCGTTGGGGTTGTTGGGGTTCGTTCCTCACCCCAACCTACGGGTAGGCTCTTTTCCGGAGATCGCCTTAGGTAAACGCCGCGCTAGACCTCTCCCCACATCCGCAGCAGATTGGCGTAGGAACGATCCACATAGT
>JANQGF010000033.1 GCA_028277465.1 Chromatiaceae bacterium | reverse complement strand
AACGCGCTGCCAGTCCCAACCACCTAGCGCGTGGGCGCTGGGGGCATTTCCATGCGTGAATAGCCCGCCGGCACGATGAAGAGATGATCCGGCTGCTCGACCACCCGAATGTTCTTGAGCTCGCGCAGGTACCCGCCCGGAAACTCCTCCCGCACCGCAAGCTTCAGCTCGGGGTCGTACCATTGCAGGGTGCGCATCGGCGACTGATTCGGCGCCACGGTCGTCATTTCCCATTTCTCGACCGCCCGACCATCCAGGGTCTCGGTCCCCAGCAGCTTCAACTCCATGGACTGGCCGTCGGGCATCTGATATTTCAGCGGTAATCCGCGTTGCACGTCGATCCATTGCGCACCAGTGAGGGTCTGTCCTTGACGCACCACCGACATCTCCCACTTGACCGCGGCTCGCCCACCGACCTCTTCCTCGCCGGCGCGCCGACAGGTCACACCTTGCAAGCCCTCACAAGGGTTCGTCTCCGCGGAAGGCGCGCCAATCGGGCCCTGGGCCGTACTACCTGCGGGGGCACCCTGCTCCAAATAGCTCTGTTGATCGGGAAAGAGGACCCACTCCATGCGTCGGCTCTGGTCACTGATCCGCACGATCTCGCGTCCCTGTTGCGACATCTCGACCCGCATACGCCCATCGCCCACGTACATCTTACCCATCGTCGTTTCCCCGTCCGGAGCCCGACTGATCATGTCCGCAGAAAACTGGGCCCCCGCGATCTCGGCCTGGGCTGTAGGCATCTGGGCCAACACCAGAAGTGCCGCAGCAGCTTGCACCCAAGTCTTGATTTTCATGATAGCGATCTCCCTCGAAGCGGTTGATTCAAATCGTCTTATTCATGCACTCCGTCTGGCGACGCGACGCACCCTGGTGCGATACTCGGCACCTTCTCGGCCGTTGTCGACATGAACGGAAGCTACCTATCTCGCAAGGGTGGAAGGTGGAACGACGCAATCGAACGGCTCGTACAGCACCAATTTCGCTTTGGTGAACCGATCCACAGCAAACGAGCTCCGGGTCAGTGGGTGACGCACGCCGCGATCCATCGATAGAAAATCGGTGCTGCACTAGCGTCCGGTCCAGGCATCCGGCTCGAAGCCGTAGTCGCGCCTCGGCGGTCTCATGCTGTCATACAAGTTACCTGGACCTGGCTGCCAGCGACCCTCGGCCTGCCCTCGCCAGGACGGGCTCCACCTCATCCTCTCCTGTTCCCTCGGCGACAAGGGTCTGAACCGGTAGACCTCCCCGCCATCGGGTGACTGCCACGCGCCCCCTCGCGGTTCCGGATCCCCGCGGAACCGGTAGCCAGAATAGTCGGTATCTGCCCGACCACCCGAGCCGAATCGCTCCGACTCCGGCGGTGTCCACCAGGGGCCCGACGGATCATTCGTCGGCGCATCGTACCCCATTTCCGCGCTGCGGGGCGAGCCACCCAGCCGTTGCGAGGGGTAGCCATCCAGAGAAAAAGGATCCTGAAAGTCCTGTTGCGTTCGGGCCTGCTGGGGGGTCGCGGTCGGCTCGCCGAAGGGGGAGACGGCGCGGTCACTTCCGGCCGAACCCGCGCGCCGACGATAAAGGTAGGCCTGTTCTCCGCCGTCATGGGGAAGGTCTCGATAACCTGGCCCCGCCGACCCGGGGTCCCGCACACTCCATTGCGCTCTCCAGCTCGAATCTCCGACATACCCAGCCCTGCCCCAGAAATGACCGAGATCCGATTGCGCAAAGGACCCGGTGGCGACCAGCAATCCAGCGACAAACAACGTGCGCTTCATACAAGGCCTTCAATCCGTAATGTCCATCAAAGATGACACCCCTTTGACAGCAGGGGTTCAGCGAGTATCCAGCGCATCGAGTATTGGGACGCTGGATCCACCGCCCATACCACTCTGCAGCACGGGCTTGGCAACCCTGATGAGGGCGGCACTAAGGCGATTTCTGTCAATCGCCTCACCAGGATTGACGGCAACCGGAGGCCTATTGCTTACCCGGGCCCAGATCGTTATCGACCTTCAACCGAATTCCGCGACGCGGGGATCTCTTCTGAATCGATTGTGCCGACTTTCTCGTCGCGCTTGGCGCACCGTCCTTCTGGGAGGTCGTCTTCTTCGACCGCGTCTTCCTCGCGACGGTCTTGGTCGATGGAGTCTTCTTCGCGCTCGAGGCCTGTTTCCGCGTCTTGGATCCACTTGACGGCGCAGTCACGTTCGGAGTCGACTCCGGCTCAGCCGACGTCGACCCGGAGTTGCCCTCCGATGGCGGCGCCGACCCGGTCGTCGACGGAGCGCTCCCAGAAGGACCCGTCCGAATGGCGATCTTCGGGCGGACCGCCGGAGCGCTGCGTCGCTTCTTCCTCGCCTTCACGAAGTCCTTTCCAGCTTCGAACAACAGAAGAAAGATGCCGCGGACGGCATAGAAGACCAAGACGAAGACCTCCACCACGGCCCCCAGGAAGCGACCCGGGTTGAATTCCTTTCGGGACACCGACTTCTCCGGGGGGGCGCTTTCCAGTCGGCAGGGCAGGTCGGATCCGGGTGGCGCACTGGCCACCGCGACCTCGCACATATCCTTGCTCGCGGCCACGCACCCGAGCGGGATGACGATCAGCGTGAGGACGGTCGAAACCAGGACCCCGGACAAGAGCGAGATCGCCATCCCCTGAAAGATCGGATCCGTGATGATCACACTGGAGCCAGCGACCAGGGCGAAGGCGGTAATCAGGATGGGGCGGGTCCGGATCTTACAGGAGCGGATCATGGCCTCCGCCACCGGCACTCCCTTCTGGATCTCGTGGATGGCGAAATCCACCAGAAGGATCGAATTACGCACGATGATGCCGGCGAGGGCGATCCAGCCGATCATGGAGGTCGCCGTGAACTCGCCCCCCCAACCGAACGCGAACATCAACGAATGGGCTGGGATGATGCCGAGCAGGGTCAATGGAATCGGCGCCATGATCACCAGTGGGATACGGAAGTTCCCGAACTCCCAGACCACCAGGATGTAGATCAGGACCAGGGCAACGGCGAAGGCGGCACCCATGTCTCGGAAGGTCTCATAGGTGACCGTCCACTCCCCGGCCCATTCCCAGGCCAGTCGTTTGCTGCCCGGGGGCGGACCGAGCCAGTAGAAGGCATCGCCGAATCCCCCCCCCTCGGCGGGCTTGGTGCCGTCCGGGGCCGTGTAATCCGTGTTCGCCACCAAGTCCTGGACCTGGAACATGGCATAGACGGGTGCGGCCAACCGACCGCCCACGTCGGCAACGACATACTCGACCGGACGCAAGTCCTTGTGATAGATGATGTCCTCTTCAGGCGCCCGCTCGAACTCGCCAAGCTCGCTCAAGGGCACGGTGAAGCCATAGCTGGAGCGAATCGGCAGGTCGCCCAGGCGCTGGATCTGCGAGCGTTCCGCGAGCGGCACCTGAAGCACGATCTGGATCGGCTCATGGCCACTCTGCCGCCCAGACTGTTGCTTGATATCGCCCATCGGCGCCCCGCCGAGGGCCATGGCCAGGTTGCGGTTGATGACGTCGACCGAGATCCCGCGCCGCACCGCCTTCTCGGTATCGACATTGAAACGCCAGTAGTCGTAGGCGTCACGCAGATAGTTATCCACGTCCCGCGAGCTCTCGGCCTGCTCGAAGAACTCCGTCACATCCCGGGCGAACTGTCGTCGCAGCTCGGGAGTTGGGCCGTAGACCTCAGCGACCACCGACTGCAGGACAGGCGGTCCCGGTGGCATCTCGACGACCGACGTGCGAGCGCCGGTCCCCTCGACGATGGGTGCGATCATCTCCCGTGCCTGGACCGCGATGGCGTGACTGGAGCGCTTTCGATCCTTCTTGTCCTTGAGCTGAACCTGGAGCTCGCCCTGCCAAGGCTCCGAGCGCAGATAATAATGGCGCACCATGCCATTGAAATCGAAGGGACGGGCCGTGCCGGCATAGAGCTGAATCGCCGTGACCTCCTCGATGGTGCGCAGCTTCTCCGCGATCAGGTGGGCCAGGTTGGCCGTGACCGGAAGGGCCGTGCCCTCGGGCATGTCGATCACGACCGAGAACTCTGGCTTGTTGTCGAGCGGCAGCATCTTCACCGCCACCCAATTGAAGTAGAAGAAGGAGCAGGTGAAGAGAAAGGTGCCCCACAGGGTCAGACGAAAGAGCAGGCGCTTCCGGGGGTTCTCCATCAGGGGTGTCAACAGACGCCGAAAGAAGCGCTCGAGACGCTCGGCGCCCTTGTGCTCGCGTTTCTCCGCCGCGGCCAGATAACGCATCGACGGACGCAGCCAGTTGGAGATCGCCAGATAGGGCGTGAAGACGAAGGCGGCGAACAGGGAGATGAACATGGCCACCGAACCGAGCTTCGGGATGGGCGCCATGTAGGGGCCCATCATCCCGCTGACGAACCCCATGGGCAACAGCGCCGCGATCACGGTAAAGGTCGCTAGGATGGTTGGGTTGCCGACCTCGCGCACGGCGTCGACGGCTGTATCATCGTCGGTGCGCCCCTCCTCCAGCCAGCGTCGGTAGATGTTCTCGACCACGACGATCGCGTCGTCGACCAGGATGCCGATCGAGAAGATCAGCGCGAAGAGGCTGACCCGGTCGATCGTCATGTCCCAGATCCAGGCGACGAAGACCGTCATGAAGAGCACCACCGGAATGACCAGCATGACGACGATCGCCGGTCGCAAGGCCCGAAATGCCACCAGGACCAGCAAGAAGACGAAGAAGGTCGCCACGATGAGCTTGAAGATCAGCTCGTTGACCTTCTGATTGGCGGTATCGCCATAGTTACGGGTGATGCTGACCTCGACATTGTCCGGAATCCGGGAGCCCTTGAGCTCCTCGACCTTGTCGATAATGGCATTGGCAACCGTCACGCCGTTGGTCAATTCCTTCTTCGCGATCGCGATGGTGACGGCCGGGCGCCCGTCGGCCCGTTCCTCGGACCCCGTCGCGGGGCCAGTGTAGTAGGTCACCAGCTGCGAGGCGTCCTCCTCGGGACCCAGCCAGATCCTGGCGACATCGTGCATGTAGACCGGCACATCGTTGTAGGTCCCAACCACCAGCCGGCTGATATCCTCCACGCCGGTGAGGAAGGCGCCGGTGGTAACCGAGAAACGCGAGCCGCTGAGCTCCACCCCCCCCGCCGTCTGCTCGGCGTTGGCGGTCTTGAGGGTCTGGGCGACCTGATCGAGACTGATTCGATAACCGGACAGGCGCTCGGGAGAGACATCGATGTTGAGCTGTTCCTTGCGACCACCGACGATGAAGGCATTCCCCGTGTTCTTGACCTCCTTGAGCGCCTGGAGCACGTCCTGGGCCAGCAGTCGCAACTGACCGTCGTCCACGTCGTGCTTTCCATCCCCGTCCAGGTCCCTGGACCACAGAGTCAGGGTCACGATGGGGACATCGTCGATTCCCTTGCTCTTCACCAGTGGCGGCATGACCCCCGGCGGGATGCGGTCCATGTTCGAGGCGAGCTTGTCGTTCACCTTGACCAGCGAGGGTCCCATCTCCTGGCCGACGTCGAACTCCACGGTCACGATCCCGCGACCTCGCTCCGAGGCGGAATAGACGTGCTTGACCCCGGGAATCTCGCTCATGATCCGCTCGAGGGGCTGCGTGGCCAGATTCGCGACCTGCTGGGCCGAGGCGCCTGGATACTGGACCATGATATCGATCATGGGCACCGAGATCTGCGGATCCTCTTGCCGCGGCGTCAGGAGCAAGCCCAACAGCCCCATCATGAGCATGGCGACATAGAAGAGGGGTGACAGAGGCGAGCGGATGAAGGTCCTGGCCGTTCGTCCGGCAACGCCCAGGTCTTCGTCGTTCAGAGAAGACGGCTTATCCTTTTCAGGGGTCGAGTCGAAGTCTTGGCTCATATCAGGTCCAGGTTATCCGGGGCTTCGCCGCCCGACCGCGGCAGTCCAATCGATTTCCAGGTGCGGATTCTTCTAACTAACGATCGGCAGCCGTTCCCTTGGCCCAACCCGCACTCACCCGGGCTCCCGGATCCACCAACACCCGCTCCCCTGCCCGCAGACCGCTCAGGACGGTAATGAAACCACCGCTGAGCTCTTCTCCGACCCGAATCAGACGCAATTGCGGTTCGCTATCCCCGTCGACCACATAAACGCCGGGCAGACTGCCGTTATACCGCACGGCACTGCTGGGAATCACCGGATGGGACCTGGATGGGGTATTGACGTCCGGCACCAACACCTTGGCATACATCCCGGGTGCGGACACACCTTGAGGGAGGTCGAACTTGATCTTCACCGTATGGCGCTTGGGATCCGCCATGGGGAAGATCTGCGCGACCCGCACTGGGACACGGCGATTGGTGGGATCCAGCTCGGCCCGGACCATCTGGCCTTCACGCAACCCCCGGCGCAGACGGGCGGGCACATCCACCTCGACCTGGAGATACTCGACATCGGCATACTTCAGCAGCGGCTGACCCGGCTGGACCGTATCGCCGACCTCGACGAATTTCTTCACGATCACGCCGTCGAACGGGGCGATGCTGCGGGCGTCGCGGATCTTGGAATCCAGCGCCTGCAGCTCCGCCTGAAGCCGCAGGATCACGTTTCGTGCCTCCTGGATCTGGATGCCAGAGGCGAAGAGATCGGCGGAGAGCTCCGCGCGGTGCTCGCGATCGCCGATGAAACTCTCGACCGGGCGCGTGAACATCTGGTCGAAAAGGTTCGGAAGCCCCATCCCACCGGGTGAAGCGCGCGACCGCGGCGAGAAGATCTCGCGATTGTACTGGACGCCGGCGTTGCGCAACTGGGCATCGGCGCTCGCCATCTGAGCCAGCAGGGCACGCCGATTGGCGAGCAGTTCCTCATCGTCGATCGCCAGAAGGAGCTTGCCATCCTTGAAGGCGTCCCCCTCCCGACCGGCGATATAGGTAACCCGCCCGGGGAGTTGGGCGGCCAGCGTCACCTCCTTATAAGGTACGACCGTGCCGCCCAATGAGACCGTGGGTGCACCCTGGGTCTGCTGAACGACGAACAACTCGTCCTCCTCCGCGGGTGCCAGGCTCGGGGCAATCGCTACGGCCAGTGCCAACATGCACGCAGCAGAAGCCTTCTTCATCCAAGTCTCCTCGCGCCGGTGACCTCGGCCTTCGGGCCGGGTGAGGAGGCGCATGATAATGGTGCGGTCCGGTCTGATCGCCTGCACCGGAAAGCCGAGAAAACCCATGACTATCATGGCATTTTGGCGCGCCCGACCAGATGACTCATCTCTGGGAGGTGGCGCGGGATCCCCTCAACGGGCCGTTATCCAGTATGCCTTCATGGCTATTCGACATTCAAGCCGGCCGATCGCTCAACGGTCAGGGTCGAATCTCACCCGAGCGAGCGCCCGGGATTTCGTGCCGGCGCCGATCCAAACCCTGTCAATGCGAAAGATTGGTATCTTATCAGTTGACTACCGCTCATTCAGGAGTTCGGTGTAACATCGCCGCCCAACCGGCGAGAGAGTGCACCCGCGTCTCCCGTAAGGAGACGCCCTCCCTCATCATGGCCCCTGATGGTCGCTTGTCCGGGCCGCTCAGCGGCGCCCCGCAGGACCGGCCCGAGATATTGAGGAGTCCAATCCATGACGTCAACGTCCGACGCCCTCCAACAGCGCCTTCAGGAGCTGGAATCCCACCTGGAACAGGAGAATCCGGTACTGCTCAATGCCGTGCAGAGCTTCCGCGCGATCGACAACGTGGCCTATCGCACGGGTATCCTCAAGGCCAATGAGTCGTTCGCAACCAAGATCCCATGGTGGCCTCTGATCTCTATTCTGGGAACCTTTTCCGCCGGTAAGTCGACCTTCATCAATCACTATCTCGGGCAGAAGCTCCAGCGGACGGGCAACCAAGCGGTCGATGACCGATTTACCGTGATCGTCTACAGCCCGGAGCCAGTCAGTCATTCGCTGCCCGGTGTCTCGCTCGACTCGGATCCGCGTTTTCCCTTCTACCGCATGTCGCAGGATATCGAGGAGGTCGCGGACGGCGAAGGCAACCGCATCGACGCCTACCTTCAGCTCAAGACCTGTCGCAGCGATCATCTGCGCGGGAAGATCCTCATCGATTCCCCCGGCTTCGACGCGGATGCCCAACGCACTGCGGTCCTTCGTCTCACCAGTCACATGATCGACCTCTCGGACCTGGTGCTGGTGTTCTTCGATGCCCGCCATCCGGAACCGGGCGCCATGCGTGACACCCTCAAACACCTGGTGGGCGATACGATCAGTCGTTCCGATTCAGGCAAGTTCCTCTATATCCTGAATCAACTCGACTCGGCGGCCGGCGAGGACAACCCCGAGGACGTGGTGGCGGCCTGGCTACGCGCCATTGGAGAGGCGGGACTGACGGCCGGTCGCTTCTACACCATCTATAGCCCGGACGCGAGCACCCAGATCCCGGACGAGCATCGGCGCGCGCGCTTCGAGAAGAAACGCGACGAGGACCTGGGAGACATCTACCATCGCATGGAGCAGGTCGAGATCGAGCGCGCTTATCGCATCATCGCCGCACTGCGCAAGAGCGCGACCGATTTCAGCCGCGGCGCCATCCCCCTGCTTCACACCGCCATGCGTCGGTGGCGCCGCTGGACCCTGCTCACCGACGTTGCGCTTCTCGTCCTGATCATCGTGGGCTTCATGACCTGGAGTCTGCGCGAAGGCCAGTGGCATGGCCTTCACTATGACGCGAAATGGTTCGAGGTGATCTCGAGCCTCCCCTGGGGCCTGGAAGGATTCGAGGGGACGATCCTGCTCTTGTTGATCCTCGGTCACTTCGGTGTGCGGCGGCTGGTGGCACTCAGCATCCTGCCTTGGCTGCGCAAACAAGTCGAGAAGCAAGAGCCCCCAGGTGACGTCGTCGCCGCTTTCCAGCGCAATACCCGCTTCTGGCGAACCGTGCTTCTCGGGCGGCCGGTCGGCTGGAACAAGAAGGCCCAGGCCGAGATCGACGAGGTCCTCCAGGGTTGCGAAACCTACATTCAGACCCTGAACGAGCGCTTCACCAATCCGCAAGGGCTCCACGATGCGTCCGAGCCACGGCAAGAGTCTGTATCGACTGCACTGAGAATGATGCCCGAGGCGTCCTCCGAGACAGCCTGAACCTTTTGCACGCCGGGGGGACCAACCTGTTGCGAGTGGAGAAGCATGATGTCCAGCGCGACTCTTGAAGGTGCCACCCGGCCGCCGGTCGTGGTGCCGCCGCACCCCCAATGGCCTGCCTTGACCCAGGACGAAAAGGCCCAGCTAAAGGCGCGTGTCCGCGGTCTGCTCGAGTCACGCAAGGCGGTCATGGTTGCGCACTATTACACGGATGAAGAACTTCAAGCACTGGCCGAGGAAACCGGCGGATATGTCGCGGATTCGCTCGAAATGGCGCGCTTTGGGACGGAAAGCGAGGCCGAGACCCTGGTGGTCTGCGGTGTGCGCTTCATGGGTGAGACGGCCAAGATCCTCAACCCTGAGAAAAGGGTCTTGATGCCAGACCTGGCCGCCACCTGTTCGCTCGACGAGGGCTGTCCGGCGGAGGACTTCGGCGCCTTCTGTGATGCCCATCCCGACCATAGCGTCGTGGTCTATGCCAACACCAGCGCCGAGGTGAAGGCAAGGTCCGACTGGGTGGTGACCTCGAGCGTCGCGCTCCCGGTCGTCGAACACCTGTCTGCGCAGGGGGAGAAGATCCTGTGGGCCCCTGACAAGCACCTCGGACACTATGTCGAGCGCATGACGGGTGCCGAGATGCTGATGTGGGACGGTGCCTGCGTCGTGCACGAAGAGTTCAAGTCCTTCGCCTTGGAACGCGTTCGGCGGCTCCACCCGGATGCCGCAGTCCTGGTCCATCCCGAGGCCCCGGATCAGGTCGTCGACCAAGCGGACTTGGTCGGCTCGACGACCCAGCTGATCAAGGCAGTCGCCGAGATGCCCAATCGGGAGTTCATTGTCGCCACGGATGCCGGCATCTTCTGGAAGATGCATCAGGTCGCACCTGACAAGACCCTCATCCCTGCCCCCACCGCCGGGGAGGGTGCAACTTGCGAGAGCTGCGCCCACTGCCCTTGGATGGCGATGAACGCCCTACAGAATCTGGAACGGGTGCTGCGAACGGGCAACCAGGAGGTGCTGATCGACCCCCGGATCCGCGAGCGCGCCGTGGTACCGATCAAGCGCATGCTCGACTTCGCACGCGAGCGGGGGATCGGCAGACCCTCGAGCTCTTGAGCCGCACTCAGAGCGAGAATGCATCGCTTTAGCGCCACGATAGCGCCACGATCTCTCAGTAAGGAACACCAAGGCACCGGCACTGCAGCGACCGGCACGACCAGAGCCGGGACTCCCGGCCCTTGGGCTTACAACCGAACGTTCACCGGCACGACATGAAAATCGAGCTTCATGTCCTCGGGGCTCATGCCGCAGGCGAGCCCGACCAGCTCGGGTAAGTACAGAACCGGAAGCTGGAAGTCCCGGCCGGTCGCGGCTAGGGCCTTGGGCTGGACCCCATCCAGGTTCTTGAAGCACAGGGGGCAGGAGGTAACCATCAGGTCCACTTCCTGCTTCTTGGCGCCCTGGAGCACCTGGCCGGTCATCGCCTTCGAGAGGTCCGCATTCGGCCAAGCAACATGGTAGCCGCAACAATTGTCGCGGGTATCATAATCGACGATCTCGGCGCCCAGGACCCGCAGCACGTCCTCCAATGACGTCGGGTTGTCCGCGGACTCGTAGCCTTGGATGTCCGCGGGGTTGCGGGTGTGGCAACCGTAGAAGGAACCGACTCGCAGCCCGTGCAGAGGATGCGTGACGCGCTCCCCAAGCTTCTCCAGGCCCACATCCTGAGCCAGTATGTACAGAGTGTGGGTGAGCCGTCCCTCACCCCGGTATTCGATCCCATCCGGGGCAAGGATACGGTTGACCTGGTCGTGGAGCCTCGGGTCTTCGGCCAAGCGCTTCTGGACGTTCGAGATGACGTTGAAGCAGGTGGAACAGGGCGTGAAGAAGGGCAGACCCATGCGCTCCGCCCCGGCCAGGTTGCGCGCGTTGATCGCCAGGGAGGCGAGCTCGGATCGCTCCTCGATCACGCCGGCCCCGCAGCAGACAGCGTCCGGAATCAGCTGCAGATCGACGTCCAACCGGCCGAAGACCTGGGTCAGGATGTCAAAGAAGCGTGCGTCGGCGCCTTGAAAGCAGCAGCCGGAGTAAAAGGCATAGGTCAAGCGCCCGCTCATCTCGGGCTGGACCCGAAACGGGGTACGAGTACCGGCATCCGCGGTATGGATCCTGGTCATCTGCCCTGCTCCTCCTCGTCCTCGATGGCTCGAACGCGCCCGAAGATTCCCTCGACCCCCTCCTGACCAGGCAGCTTACAGACGCGCCGGGTCGGCTCCAGGCCTTGCTTGGTCAGCGCCGCCTCGGCGACCTCGATCGCCTCCCAACCCTTGGTGCCGAAGACGACGACCGGAAGCATGGGCTTGTTGACCTGGCCAAAGCGCTTGATGTCGGCGACGTAGGCCTTCGCGCGCCGAGAGCCAGGGGTATCACGGATACCGTCGTCGATCGTCAGCTTGCGGGTGCGGCGGATGGTGTCTGCCGGACGGGTGTCCTTCGGACAGACCTTGATACACTTTCGGCACTGCACGCAGGACCAAAGCCCCTGGTCGATCGCGGCCTGGTCACGGATACCGCGAAAGCTGTCCCGCACGTCGATGGAGAAGCGATAGGCCTTCGCGATCGTCAGCGGGCCGGCGTAGCTCGGGTCGGCGGCGACCGACGAGCAGGCGGAATAACAGGACCCGCACAAGATGCAGTCGGTCATGTAATCGAACGCATTGAGCTCGTCCCGAGACATGAGGGACTCCCGCTCCAGGGCCTCCGGAACCCGCTCCGGGCTCTCGATCAGATACGGATGCATCTTGGCGAGCTTGTCGATGACCGGGTCGATGTCGACGACCAGGTCCCGCAACACCGGCAGGTTCGCCATCGGCGCGATGGTCACCGAGCCCTTGCGGAAGTCCTTCAGGATCGGCAACAACTGAGTGCTGCAGGCAAGCACCGAGCGGCCGTTGACCCGCACCGTGCAGGAGCCGCAGATCGCGGAGCGACAGAAGGCCCGGAAGGTCAGGCTGCCATCCTGCTCGTCCTTGATCTTGCGCAGGGCGGCCAGGACCGTCATTCCAGTCTCGACCTCCAGCTTGAAGTTGTCGAAGTAGGGTGAGCGGTCCTTGCCCGACGTGAACCGCTGGACGCGGATATTGGCCAGCAGGCTCTCGCGCTTCGGCGTGATCTTTACCGGTGCCATGGTTGCTCTCCAAGTGGGGTGATCAGACGACCACTGCCCAGGCCGCGAACGCCCTTGCGAATCTCGCTGCCGTGCCCGGCTCGCCGGCTTCGGCGCTCGCTCGCAGGCCCGGAAGCGGTCAGTAGGTCCGCGCCTCGGGGGCGAAGCGGGACACGGCCACTGGGGTGAAGGAAAGGGCCGGGCGCCCGTCACTGCCCAGCCGCGCGACCGTGTGCTTGAGCCACCCCTCGTCGTCACGCTGCGGAAAGTCCTCCCGGAAGTGGGCACCACGAGATTCGGTGCGGGCCAGCGCCCCGAGTGTCAGGACCTCGGCGAGGGTCAGCATGTTGCGCAGCTCGAGCGCGGCCAGCATCTCGGTGTTGAAGACCGGGCTGCGGTCCTTGATCGTCATCCGCCGGTAGCGATCCTTCAGGTGCTCCAGGTCACCGAGGGCCTCTTCCAGCCCGGCGGCATGACGATAGATCCCCGCCTTGGTGGCCATGATCTGGCCCAGATCGCTGCGGATGCCGGCAACGGTTTCCTTGCCGTCACCCTCCATCAGCTCCTCCAGACACCTCTCGGCCTCGTCGTAGGCCCCCTGCGGCATCGGGCCGAGCTTGATGCGCCGGGCGTAGCCGACCGCATGGCGGCCGGCGCGGCGGCCGAAGACCAGGATGTCGAGCAGTGAGTTCCCGCCCAAGCGGTTCGCGCCATGGACCGACACGCAAGCGGTCTCGCCGGCGGCATAGACGCCCTCGATCGGGGTGCAGCCATTGATGTCGGTATGCACACCGCCCATCGAGTAGTGGACCGTCGGCTTGATCGGAATCGGCTCCTCGACCGGGTCGACGCCCTCGAAATTGATGCACAGCTGGCGGATCTGGGGCAGGCGCTCGATGATCTGATCCTTGCCGAGGTGGGTCAGATCCAGAAACAGCTCGTCGTCTGGACCACCGTGCCCCTCCCGAACCTCGGTCTCGATCGCGCGCGCGACCAGATCACGGGGTCCCAGCTCCATCTTGTCTGGGGCATAGCGCGCCATGAAGCGCTCTCCGAGGACATTGAGCAGATGACCGCCCTCGCCCCGCGCGCCCTCGGTGACCAAGATGCCGCTGCGACGCAGACCAGTGGGATGGAACTGCACAAACTCCATGTCCTTCAGCGGCAAGCCGGCCCGATAGGCGATGGCCGAGCCATCGCCGGTGTTGCCATAGGCGTTCGACGTGCGTCTCCAGTAGATGCGTCCGTGGCCGCCGGTGGCCAGGATGACGGCCTTGGCCTGGATCGTGTGAAGACGGCCGGTGCGGATGCTGTACGCGGTCACACCCATGCAACGCTGGCCGTCGTGGATCAGGTTCAGCGTCACCCACTCGTTGAAATAGTCGACGCCATGGCGCAGACCCTGCTCGTACAGGGTATGCAACATGATGTGGCCGACCTTGTCCGCGGCATAGCAGGCGCGGGGCTTCGAGGCACCGCCGAACGGCCGCTGGGCGATGCGTCCGTCCTCTGTGCGGTAGAAAGGGGCACCCCAGTGCTCGAGCTCCCGAACCACCTCCGGGGCCTCCCGACACATCAGCTCGGCGGCGTCCTGATCGGCCAGGTAATCCGAACCTTTGATGGTGTCGAACCAATGCTGCTCCCAGGTGTCGGTCGGGTCACGGTTGCCAAGGGCCGCGTTGACGCCGCCCTGCGCGGCCCCGGTATGAGAGCGGGTTGGATAGACCTTTGTCAGCACAGCGACGTGCAGGTCTTCTTCGAGCCGGGATTCCAGCGCAGCATATAGGCCGGCTCCCCCAGACCCGACAATCAGGATGTCGTAGGTCAGCATGGCGTGGCTAAGGCTCCTCGGCTCCTCGCCCCTGTCGGGCTCCCCGCGGCCTCCGACAGACGAGACGTTGGTTATGTCGTTATGTTTCTGATCGAACTGCGGCTCTCCGACCTTATCCTGGTCTCCAGCGAAGCTGGGCGAGGTCACGAAGCGACGCCCTTCGCACTGGACGCGATTCCGCACCAAAACCGCAACACACAAGACTCAATGCTTTCTCAAACCGCGCGTCTGTTCAATACTTAAAATTGACTCAGCGCAATGCTGAGCACCTTCTTGCGAGGCGACCTGGGCCTGTCGGGTAGCATCAGAACAGCCCCTCGCCGGTCGCGAAAAAGAGCACCGCATCGGCAACCAGAACGAGACCGACCAAGCCGAGAAGAGCGGGCATCAAGAAGGCGCTCACGCGCTCCAGGCCCCGATTGATCCGCTGCAAGAGTGGCTGGCTGCGCTCCCCGAGGATCGCGACGAGGGCTGGAACGACGAGGAATGGCAATGCATAGAGGAGATTGTAGGCAACCAGCAGGATCAGCGCGTCGAAGGCACCGAGGTTGGCCTTGAGGATCTGGCCGATGGCCGCGAAGTAGGGTAAGGCGAAGGGTATCCCGACGAAATTGACCAAGGCACCCAGACCGAAGGCCGACAACGGCGTCACGGCGCCGCGCCGCTCGGGTCCCTTCTGCTCGGGCTTCTTGCCACTCGGGAAGGCGACCCAAAGGAGCAAGAGACCCACGAGCAGACCGATCAAGTAGTCAATGGAGTTCGGGCTCGCCAGGTACGCCGTGAAGTGCTCTAAACCGAGTCCCAAGGCGATGCCGGCACCCAAATAGGCGACCGTATGGCCCAGTAGCAGCGCGATGCTGGTGAGCAAAGGACGCGAGGTTCCGGCTGCATAGACGAGGAAGGCGAAGAGCACCGGGTTGACCACGTCGGCAATCAAAAAGGGAACGAGA
>JANQGF010000028.1 GCA_028277465.1 Chromatiaceae bacterium | reverse complement strand
CGCTTGAAATAGAGCCGACTATTCCTGCGCCCGCGCGCCTTGCATCTGGCCGCTTCTCGCCGCGCTGAGAACGCAAAATAAGGTGGAATGGGGTACTAGGCGCAGCGTCAGCGTTTCGGGCGGCAGACAGAGACGGTCACTACAGGCCTGGAGCTCGAGTTCAATCGGCAAGACCCGCGCGGTTCGGTCGACTCGCTGCGCTCGAACGAGGATCCGCACCTTGCCTCGATACAAGGAGAGCGGTTCGGACTGGAACCCGAGCCTGCGTATCTCGGCTTGCGGATACTCGGCCCGCTCGAGTCGCCAGCCTGCGCCGAGTGTCAGCCGGGTGGGGATCAACCCCTTCTGCAAGGGCTGGCTGGAGTTCAGGTGCCAGCCAGGCGCGATGTCCAGGTCGACGGCAATCCGCTCGTCATCGATGACGCGGGCCCTGGCCCGCACCCCGCCCGAGGCGGCATATCGGCGTGCACCAAGCTCGCCATGGAGCAGGGCATCGGCGGCGGTCAGCAGATAGCCGAAGGCCGAGGGATGGCGCCGGATGCCGTCGCTGAAGGCCGATAAGGTGGCCCGGGCGCGCTTGGCGTCGTCGAGACGGTCTGTGCGCACGGACAGCATCTGCAGCACCCGCAGGGCCGCCGAGTTGCCGGAAGGGACGGCGGCGTCCCGGCCGCCGTCCTTGGCGCGGCCCATGGCGGTGAGCGCGGCCTCATCGCGGCGCATGAAGAAGCCGCCAGATCGGTCGTCCCAGAGATGCGTCAGCATCGCATCCGCCAGTTCGCGGGCCCTCGCGAGCCAGCGGTCGTCGCCCGTCGCGTCGTAGAGATGCAGCAGTCCCTCCGCGAAGAAGGCGTAGTCTTCCAGTCTCGCCTCGATCGAGGAACGGCCCGCATAACGAACGCGCCATAAGCCGCCGCCCCCCTTGTATTGACGGTCCCAGAGGAACCGGGCCGCCTTCTTCGCGGCCTCCCGATAGCCAGGTGCATCGAGCAGGTCGCCTGCTTGGGCCAGGGCGCCGATCATCATGCCGTTCCAGGCGGTCAAGATCTTCTCGTCGCGCAGTGGGTGCGGACGCGCTTTCCTGGCCTGATCGAGTCGCTCGAGGATCGCATCCAGCCTTTGCGCGAGTCTTGCGAGCGACCATCCCTTGGTTTGCGCGACCGCCTCCAGGGGTGCCGGGAGATAGAGAATGTTGCCGCCTTCGAAGTTGCCGCCTGCGCTGACCCCGAGCACCTCGATCGCGAGCTCGGCATCCTTTTGGTCGAGGACCTTGTGGATCTGCTCCGGTGTCCAGAGGAAGAAGGCACCCTCGCGCCCCTCGCTGTCGGCGTCGGTGGCGGAATAGAAGGCCCCCTCCGGCGAGGTCATGTCGCGCAGCACATAATCGAGGATTCGGGTGACGACACGCCGGTATCGCGCCTCACCCGTGAGCCGCCAGGCCCCCAGGTAGATCCGGCTCAACAGGGCCTGGTTGTAGAGCATCTTCTCGAAATGGGGTACCTGCCATTCGGGGTCGATGGCGTAGCGATGAAAGCCACCCCCGACCTGGTCGTGGATGCCGCCTCGGGCCATGGCGTCGAGAGTGGTCTCGAGGGCGGCGAGCGCGGCCTCGTCCTGGTGGCGCTCGGCGGCTGCCAGCAGCAGGAAGAGCAGTGGCTCGTTGGGAAACTTGGGGGCATCGCCGAAGCCGCCCAGCAAGACATCCTGCCTGGCAAGCGCCTCCGCGACCGCGGCGCGGATCGTCTCCTCCCCAACCCGTTCGGCCCGAACGCGACCGCGCGCGAGCGCGTCCACCGACTCGGCGATACGCTCGCTACGGGCCATGAGCGCCTCCTGTTGCGTCTCCCACAGCTCCGTGATCCGGTTCAAGAGGGTGAGGAAATCCGCGGGCGGGTAATAGGTGCCGCCATGAAAAGGCCTGCCCTCGGGAGTCAGGAAGGTGGACAGGGGCCAGCCGCCGTGACCAGCGATCAGCATGACCGCGGTCATATAGGTCTCGTCGACTTCGGGGCGCCGTTCCCGGTCTACCTTGATCGGGACGAAGTGCCGATTGAGCAGATCGGCGATCATGGGGTCCTCGAAGCTCTCGCCTTCCATCACGTGACACCAGTGGCAGGTCGAGTAACCAATGGAGAGAAAGATCGGCTTGCGCTCCCGCCTCGCCTTGCTGAATGCCTCCGGTCCCCAGGGATACCAGTCCACCGGGTTGTGGGCGTGCTGGATCAGGTAGGGCGAGTCTTCGAGGATCAAGCGGTTGGTGTAACGGGGGCTACCGTCCGGCCGCAGGTGCCGGGTGCGGGGCCGATAGCCAGGCGCCTTGGCAGCGAGTGCGTCACGAATACCGTCTCTGAGTGCCGCCGGACGGGCCTCGATCCTGATTTCCGCTGTGGTCGTCCTGGTACCCGGGCTACTGACTTCCGACGCCAGTGCGCTCATCGAGAGCAGCAGCCAGATCACGAGCGCCTGTCGCACGAGGCTGGCCTCGATCATCGGTTGGTCCAAGCACCTCGTTGGTGGGAGCGGCGCCCCGCCGCGAAGAGCGCGCGATGCCGACTCAAGGGATCGGGCGAACCGGTGATCGAGGCCCACGAGGCCCATCAGCGAGAGCCCGATTCGCGCGCTTCGATGCGCCCGGACCATGGGCGCTCGAGCAATCGTCCCGAGGTCTCTCCAGGTGCCGGAGGGCCGAAGAGATAGCCCTGCAAGGAGCCGCAACCGCGTTCGCGCAGAAAGGCGCATTGCTCCTCGGTCTCGACGCCCTCGGCTACCAGCTTGAGACCCAGGCTGTGGGCCATGGCGATGATCGCCTCGACCAGCGAGGCGTCGTCGCTGTTGTCGGGCAACTCGCGGACGAAGGTACGGTCGATCTTCAATTCGTCGACAGGGAAGCGCTTCAGATAACTGAGTGAAGAGTAGCCGGTACCGAAGTCGTCGATGGCGAGCCGCACCCCGAGGTCGCGGAATCGGTACAACCAGGCGAGCGACTCGTCGCTGTCGTCCAGCATCAGTCCTTCGGTGATCTCCAGCACCAGCGTCTGCGGGGCGATGCCGGTCGCGGCCAGGATGGGCTTCAGGGCGTCGGCGCTGAAGCCGAGCTGGCGCTGGCGGGCAGAGACGTTGACCGCCATCCGCAGCTCGGGCCAGCCCGCCTGCTGCCATTGTCGAAGCTGGCCGCAGGCCGTCTCCAGCACCCAGCGGCCGAGCGGCTCGACCAGCCCGGCTTCCTCCGCCAAGGGGATGAAATGGTCCGGCGGAACCAGTCCGCGCGTCGGGTGCCGCCAGCGGATGAGCGCCTCGTAGGCGACGGGGCGTCGGGTGGTGGCCTCGACCAGTGGCTGGTAGTGAAGGATGAGTTCGTCGCGCTCCAAGGCAAGGCGCAGCTCCTGTTCCAACTCGGCCTTGGCCTTGATCGAGGCCTGCATGCCGGCGGTGAAGAACCGGTAGCGGTTCCGTCCTGCCTCCTTGGCCCGATACATGGCCATGTCGGCGTGCAGCAGCATGGTGTCAGCGTCCTGCGAGTCGTCCGGGTAGAGGGCGATGCCAATGCTCGCGCCGATATAGAGCTCGCGCTCGGCGAGGCGGAAGGGGGGCGCCAACCGAGCGATGATCTTCTCGGCGACCAACGCGACGTCCCCGCCGCCGAGGACCTCGGGCAGCAGCACCGCGAACTCGTCGCCGCCGAAACGGGCCACCGTGTCTGCCTCGCGGGTGCAGCCGTTGACGCGCCCGGCCACCTGTTGCAGCAGCTCGTCCCCGACCACGTGCCCAAGCGTGTCATTGACCGATTTGAAACGGTCCAGGTCGAGGAACAGCAGGGCGACCTCGCGCCGTTCCCGGTGGGCGGTCGCGATTGCCAGCTCCAGGCGATCGAGCAGGAGGGTTCGGTTCGGCAGACCGGTGAGCGCGTCATGGTTGGCCTGATAGCGAATCTGCTCTTCGTCGTTCTTGCGTTGCGTCATGTCCGAAAAGACGGCAACGAACTCGATCAACTGATCGCCCTCGTCCTTGAGCGCGACCAGCGACATCCAGGCCGGGAAGACGCTCCCGTCCTTGCGCCGATCCCAGATCTCGCCCGACCAGTAGCCGCGTCTCAGCAATTGTTCCCACAGCTGGCAGTAGAACTCGGCATCGTGGCGGCCGGAGCTGAGCAGGCGCGGATTCTTGCCGATCACCTCCCCGGCACCATAACCGGTGATGCGGGTGAAGGCGGGATTGACGGTCTTGATACGACGCTCGGCGTCGGTGACCATGATGCCCTCGGTCGTGGTCTCGAATACCGTGGCATTCATGCGCAGCTGTTCCTCGGCCCGCTTGCGCGCGGTGATGTCCTCCTTGACCGCGACGAAGTGGGTGACCCGGCCCGTCTCGTCACGCACGGGCGAGATGGAGGCGGCCTCCCAGAAGATGCTGCCGTCCTTGCGCTTGTTGTGAAACTGGCCGCGCCAGACCCGACCGGCGGTGATGGTCTCCCAGAGCTCTCGGTATTCGGATGGCGATTTGTCACCCGATTTGAGGAGACTTGGGCTGCGACCGAGAACCTCCTCGGCGCAGTAACCGGTCACCTCCTCGAATCGGGGATTGACGTATTCGATCTTGCCTTGGGTGTCGGTGATGACGACCGAGGCTGGGCTCTGCTCGAGTGCCTGCGAGAGCTTGCGCAGCTCCAGCTCCGTGCGCTTGGTCTCGCTGATATCGACCCTGACGCAGGCCAGGCCCCCCTCGCCGGTCAGTGAATCGTGGGCCAAGTACCAGCGCCCGTCGTCCAGCTGTTCGAGAAAGGCCTGCTCGGAAGGCGAGGCTTGCGCCGCGTCGGGTGCCGGAAGGCGCCGGAGTCGTCCCTCATGCTCACCCTCGAGGCGAGCGCGCTCGGTTGCTGATTCCAACTTGCCCTTGAGCCAGGGATAGAATTCACCGAAGCGACGGTTGCAGAGGACCAGACGGCCTGCGGCATCGAAGAGCGCGAAGGCCTCACCCAGGCTCTCGACCGCATCCACCAGTCGGTTGCGTTCACGCTCGGCAAGCGCACGGGCGCGATCGAGACGACTCAGCAGCAGCGCTAAACCGATCAGGAGAAGGAGCGTCAAGGCGACCAGGCCCATACTGAGGCGGCTCACACGTCTTATGATCTGGGCATGGTGGTCGTCGTAGAGGTCATGGAGACGCTCGAAGCGGGCGTTGCTGGGCACGGCGACATAGTCGGCACGTAAGCGGCCGAGCTCCAGCAATCCGGTCAGATTGGCGCGCATGTGGAGCAGGATGTTCTCGAGCGAGGCCTTGTCCCCCGGGCCCTCTGCGGCTTGCTCGTCGAGCTCCGCCAGGGCGTCTCTGATCGCCCGCTCGTCGGTTTCACTCGGAAAGAGGTTGAGCAGATAGAGCCGATTGAGCAGCGTCGAGACCCGCCCTGCCGAGGACTCCCCGCTTGCCGCCAGCTCCTCGACCGCGAGTGGCAGGTAGCCGAGTCCGTTGCGCACCAAGGCGGCCTGGAGCTTGATGCGCTCGACGAGGTCGAGCTTGTCCTCGAGTGCGACCCAGTAGGCATCGATGGCGTGGTCGATCGCCACCGTGGTGGTGCCGTAACGGCCCAGACTCGGGTCACGGAGGCCTTGACTCAGGTCTCGCAATCGCTCTGCGGTCACCGACAAGGGGTCGTACTGGTCCAGCAGGAAGGAACTGACCCGCAGGGTATCGCGATCCAGTTGGGCATCGAGCTCTTTGAGCGAGAGCAGGTCTTGCGACCAGCCGGACTGTTCTGACTGGGTGAGCGCGTGGGTCCACGCGAACAGCACGACCACCGCCACCGTCGCTGCCTGCAGCAACAGGATCGAGAACAGGCTGGTCCGCCGCTTCATTGCTCCAGTCTCGGGTGTTCGCCCACTAGGGTGTGCAGGAAGGCGATGATGGCTTCGACATGCGGGTCGGGGATGGAGCGTCCAAGCTGATATCGGGCCATTAGCTGGATCGCCTCAGTCAGTGTGGCAGCGCTTCCGTCATGGAAATAGGGTGCGTTGCGTACCGCCAAGCGGAGACTGGGGACCTTGAACAGATGAAGATCCTCCTGCAGGCCGGTCAGATTGAAGCGACCCAGATCGGCCTCGGTGATCTCGCCGCCGCGTTCCGCGAAGTAGTCCCCCAGGGTCCCCATCCTGCAATACATGTTGCCGCCGACATTGGCGCCTTGGTGACAACTGACGCAGCCATAGGACTTGAAAAGCCGGTAACCCCGCAGCTCCTCGTCGCTGAGGGCTTGGTCGTCTCCCCGCAGCCAGCGATCGAAACGGGAGTTGGGCGTCAGCAGGGTCCGTTGGAAGGCCGCAATGGCCGTCGCGATCGCGTTGGCGGTGAGGCCTTCATCGAACAAGGCCTCGAACTCGGCGACGAGCTGGCGATCACGCGACAGCTTGCCGATCGCCTGGCTCCAGCTCGATCCCATTTCGGTCGGGTTGGTCAGGGCCTCGCCGACCACCATCTCCAGTGTCGGTACCCGGCCGTCCCAACACTGGGCGAAGTTGAGCATGCTGTTGTAGATGGTCGGCGTCTTGATGGCCCCAATGATGCCACCGACCCCAATGGGTCTGGCGCGCCCATCGGCCCCGTTGGTCGCCAAGTCGTGGCAGGAGGCACAGCTGATGGTATCGTCGGCGGACAGCCGCGGGTCCTGGAAGAGACGCGCCCCGAGGGCAGTCAGCCTCGGATCGAGCGCTGGGGGTTCCGGGATCGGACGAATCGGCTCCCGGCGCGGCTCGGCCCGCGGCGAGAGTGGGAGCGCGGCCTGGAGCAGGATCAAGAGTATCAGCGCGCAGCGGGCGCGAGGGAGCCAGGACGATCCATGCGTTTGCGCGTTCATTAGCCCGAATCCCGGCTCAGGTATGCTTGCCGGCGGCAGGGTAACGAAAAGGGTCCTTTAATTTCAATGACTACGACGCAATGGAACACTCTTCGCGCCTCGATGCTGCGCGAGGCTAGAGGGCCTGGAGAGGCCCGTGGAGCCGGTGAGTGCGCTCTTGGCAGGGGGTGAAGCAGGGTCGATATCTCGGCTGAGGCATCTCGCCAAGCGACCGATGCTTGTCGATAAGATATTGTTTCGATTTGAAATTCTCAACCAATCTCGATCGATCCGATGGTGGCTGGAAGGCTCGGTGCACAAAGGGACCGATAGTTGACTAGACTCTGGGGGAAGGGTTTCGAGCCTCTTGCTCTGAGCGTGGATATCGGTTGGTCAGCCGCGTGGGGCCGGCACTGATTCCTCGCGGGCCAGTCGGGTCGAGGTGTGCAGAAGAGGCTCGACCTTGACGTCTAGGGGCCTGTCCGACTTAGGGGGTCGACGCGAGGGAGTGGGAGAGCGAGGCCATTTCGTTCCGGTTTCGAGGCGCATCCTGGGTTCTATGTCGCGAGAAACCGCGGCGAAAGGGACCCTTCTCCCGCTTCCGCAGCCGATTCAGCCGAAGTCGGACAGGCTCCTAGAGAGTGCACATGACCGAAACTCGCGCCGCCTGCGCACCACATCTCCCTCTCCCCTGGGGGAGAGGGCCAGGGTGAGGGGGAGACCCCCGTCTGCAGCGGCGCCCGTTTCATCGTCGGGGGCGAGCAGACCGCGATTATGGTGTTTAGGCTGCAAGCTTCACGGCATAGGGGTTAGGATGGTCTCGACTCCATGGTTCATTCAGCTGCTCCGACGATTCTGAGGGAAGGCCATCGACGTCTCTTCATGAAGCATGAAGCGTCATACAGGCCCTTCATCGGCAGCGAGAATTCCAGGATATCGACCTTGCATTGCCTCTCATTCGACGAGCTGCTCGAAGACAGCGCATCTCTGCCAGCCGTGCCCAAGGCCGCCGCCCACGCCCATTGGTCGGTCCTACAGCGCCTGGTGCTGGAGGTAACCGAGCGACTCGCGAGCGACCGGGGGTATGAGCAGCTCGTGGGTTTTCGTCCTGCGGATCTGTTTCCCGACAGCCACTATTATCATGCCCTCCTGATGGCGGAGGTGCTGGATGGCAGCAAGTACGACCTGCTGGCCTCGACTCTGCCCTGGCTCTATCACACCCTCCGCAGTCAAGGCGTGCCTTATGACTATCTCCGGATCGAGCACGCGCTCTGGAAAGACGCGATCGGTCGCGTGCTGGAGCGCGAACATGCGCGCCCCATCACAGCCGTCTACGATTGGATGCTGGCACGTCACGAGCAGATCGTCGCGCTCGCCGAGCACTGGAACGACCCGTCGGCGCGAGACCCTGGCCCCTATCCCGATCGGGTCCAGGCGCTGCTCGCCGCTCTGCTCGCCGCGGACCATAAGTCAGTGATGTCGATCTGTCGTGATCTGGAGGCAAGCGGCGTTGGCCTGCCCGAGTTGCTGCAGCAGCTCATCTATCCAGTCATGACTCAGGTCGGGCTCCTCTGGGAGGACGGCAAGATCTCAGTCGCGGACGAGCATCAGTCGACCGCCATCGTCAACCGAGTGCTCGCCGCGCTCTATTGTTCACAGTCCTTTCCAGAGACCGACCGTGGCCGCGCCCTGGTGTCCGCCAGCGTGAACGAGTTCCACGAGATGGGCGCTTGGATGCTCGCCACCTGCCTGGAGCTCGACGGCTGGGACGTCACCTATCTCGGCGCCAATGTCCCCACCAGCGCGCTCCTGCTCAAGGCCGAGCAGGAGCAGCCGGAGCTGATCGCTATCTCGGTGACCATGCCTTTCAACCTGCGCCCCGCGCGCAACGCCATCGCAGCCCTGTGCAAACGTCTCCCTCAGGCGAGGATCCTGGTCGGTGGCCAAGTGTTCCAGCGTGTGCCGAGCCTTGGCGCGACCATGGGCGCTGACGCCTGTCTCAGCAGTTGTCTCGAGGCCGTCACCTGGGCGAATCGATTGCCTAACCGCCATACCGATGCGCTGTACCGAGACCCTTGAATGGCAGGCCGCGCTGGGCGATTTCGCGCTCACCTCGGGTCATCTGGTGCTGATCGAGCTGAGCTCGGACGGCCAGATCCTCGACTACAACAGCGGCTTCAAGATCGCCGTGCGTCCTGTCGGCGAGGCAAATGGTCATAGCTTGGCCGAGTATTTCCCAGGCGCAGATGGCGAGTCTCCCGATATCGTTCCTGGGCTACCTGGAGGCGCGCCTGTCCCCTACGCGCTACGCACCTGGGTCGGCGACGAGATCATCTTTTACGCCTATCCCCTTCCCGAGGATCGCACCCTGCTGGTCGGGACCCTGGCCAGCCCGACCGAATCCCAGGTGATCCAGCGCATGGCGCGCTTGACCACGGAGATGAGCCAATTGGTGCGCGATCTTCGCCGCGCCAATCGGCGTAACGACGAGCTGGCCCATACCGATCCCTTGACTGGGCTGCCCAACCGACGCTGCTTCCTCGAACGCCTGAAACAGGTTCTGGAGCATGCCGAGCATCACCGACAACCGGCCACGCTCCTGATGATGGATCTGGATCGATTCAAGCAGGTGAACGACCGGTTCGGTCACGCCGGAGGCGACTCCGTGCTGCAGTCCTTTGCCGATCAAATACGCCAGGGGGCGCGGGTTGGCGATCTGCCTGGACGCCTGGGTGGCGAGGAGTTCGCGCTGCTGCTGCCCGACACGGGTCTCGAACCGGGTCGATTGGTCGCCGAACGAATCCGCCGCGGGACGGCCACGTCGCGTCCGCTCGGTCCCGACGAAGACTTCAGCGTCAGCATCGGAGTTGCTGTCAGCAGCGCCAGCGAGAGCTGCGATAGCCTGATGCGTCGTGCCGACACGGCGCTCTACGAGGCGAAGGCCGCGGGCCGCAATCGCGTCGAGGTCGCGTAATGCTGGGGTTGCCGGGCCCCGAGACGACGTGGAGCCATCTTGCTGGCAAAGGCTAACGTTCATGCCGTGTCTCTGGCACCCCGGAGCATGGAACAAGAGCCGCAGCAGTTTGCAGGCTCGTCGCGGCGAGGCGCCGCTCCCACCAAATCGAGCGGCTG
>JANQGF010000340.1 GCA_028277465.1 Chromatiaceae bacterium | reverse complement strand
TGCCCCGCATCATTGCGCTGAAACGAATAGAAACCTACCGCGCTGGGATCACGATCAGGGGGCGGCGCTGAATTGAACGGGGTTTTCGTTCAGGCACTATGTAGTGGGCTCGACAACATCAAGCGATTTTCCCGCCGTCAACGCGCGCTATCCGGAGCTTTGGGGCGGAAGCGACGCATTCATAACCAAGTTCGATTCATTTGGCCAGGGGCCAGTCTACTCCACCTATCTGGGCGGACGGAATGAATGCTCTTGGCTTATATGCCCGTCCTTTGAGGAAATGGCAACGGCGATTGCCACTGATACTTCTGGCAATGCCTACGTGGTTGGATGGACAACCTGTAACGACTTCCCAACCGTTAACGCGCGCTATCCGAGCATTCCTTGCCTCACGCAAGATTTTTGCGTGGATGCTTTTCTGACCAAGTTTGATCCATCAGGTCAAGGGCCGATCTACTCCACTTATCTTGGAGGCGGTTCCGGGTATTTCGCGGCGGAAGATTTAGCATCTGGTGTCGCTGTCGACAGTGTGGGTAATGTCTATGTGGTCGGTTATACATCTGCTACCGACTTTCCGCAGGTCGACCCGTTCGACTCAGAACTTGGAGATCGAGGTTATTATGACGCTTTCGTGACAAAATTCGATCCTGCGGGTCAAGGACCCGTCTACTCATCTTATCTAGGTGGGAGCAATGTCGATAGTGCGTCTTCCATCGCTGTCGACGGCGCCGGCCATGCCTATGTTGCAGGCTCCACGGGTTCGCAGGACTTTCCCACCTTCAACCCACGCTACCCGAAGCTGTGGGGCAACAAAGACGCCTTCGTGACCAAGATCGCCGACACCACCCCGCCCGCCGCCACATCCCTCGACCTCGAGTTTCTCGACGCCAGGGATTTCCGCTCGGGCTCGGACATTAGCGCCGACCCTGCCGTGCTGGGCAGTACCCTGCTGGGTCACCCCATGGTCGGCGTCGCTACCGATGGGGTCGCACAACTGCTGCTGCGCGCCCGCACCAACCGTCCCGGTACCCTCACCTTCTCGCTCGACGGGACCAAGGGCACCACTGGTCATAGGACCAAGGACGGCTTTCTCATCTCCCGCGACGGCGCGGACGTGGGTAGTACCCACACGGTCGCGGTTGAGCCGATCGGCGATGGCAACGGTGACTACTACGCCTTCGCCCGCTACCGCGCACCCGCGACCTTCCCGCGCAGCAACAAAGGCGCGGATCTTAGTGCCGCGGAGCGTCAACTGCAACTGAAGGCGACCTTCGAGCCAAGCGACGGCGGCCGGCGGCGAACGATCAAACAGCCGTTGCTCCTCGCCCGCCCGCCAGTAATCCTCATCCATGGTGTGAATTCAGACAGCGCGACCTGGGAGACCTTCCAAGACAATCTCCGTGACCGAATTCCCGGTCTCTTCATCAACGCTGAGTTTGGCGACTACCGGAGCAGCAACAAGGCCAGCTTTTCGGTGAACCAGGCGGTTCCGCTCGCCGCCACGATCCGCGCCGCGAATGCCTATCGCGACAGGTACCTTGCTGTGGCCCAGGTGGATGTCTTCGGCCACAGCATGGGCGGCATCCTGAGTCGGATTGCGGCAAGCGACGCTCGCTATCGGCGGGACAGTAACTATCACCAGGGCGATTTCAATCGACTGATCACGGTCGACTCGCCGCATCACGGCTCGCCCTGGGCCGATCTCGTTTGGCCAGCACTGGCTTCCGCGTGGGGCGGGACCATCCTGAGCCTCTTCGGTGTTCCATCCGGCTCCTACCTCGACGCCCTAGAGGACTTGCAGACGGGAAGCGCGGCACTCTGCGACATGCTGAGCGAAGACACCGATGTCCCGGCGCATGTAGTGGTGGGGAATTACGTGCCAACCGTGGACGATCTTGCCGATCTCGCTTGCATTGCAATGAGCGCGACCACCCCCCAGTCGGTGCTCGCGATGTGCAAGGCATGGCGTCTCCTCAGGCTTGCCGGTTTCGACACAGGCGTATCGACGAACTTTCCCTTGGGCGGCGACTTGGTGGTTGGAACAGAGAGTCAGCGCGACGGCTTTGACGCGTCGGACGGGAGGGTGTTCGAGCAGAATCATATCCACATGGCCTTTGCGGATCGTCCCTGGGCGCTCGGGACGGATGCCGTCGCAGACCAGGCCGTCGTGCTCTTGAATGCCTCGCCTGCTGACCCGAGCCTGTTCGGGGTCGGCTTCCCGAGATCCAGTTGCAAACCACGGGTCGCCTCTGACCGGTCAGCGGCCCCGGCGGAGGCTGGCGACAGAGCCGCCGCGACGGAGGGCCTCTCGATTGTCCAGCCCGCCGACGGCGCAACCGTCACAACCGGGGAAGTCGTCACCGTGACTGTCCGACCGGACAGCGACCTCGCAATCGAAAGGCTCATGCTGACAAGCTTGGGCGATCTTCAGGAGCTTGCCAACCCTCCCTGGACGTTCGATCTCACCCTCCCAGATTCGGTCGTCGGCCCCTTCCCAATCGTGGCCACCGGCAAGGATGCCACCGGCAACCTCTACACTGCCCGCATCCAGTTGAACGTCGTCGCCCCGAGTCCGCTGCGGACCTTGAGCATCACGCCCAGCAACGTGATGCTGACGCGGGTCGATCTCCCTCAGTCCCTGGCCGTCGTGGGCAACTACGAAGACGGCGCGCGGCGCGATCTGACCGGCGCGACCATCGGTACCCGCTACACGACCAGGGATACCAGTGTCGCCACGGTCGATGCCGACGGACGCATCACCGCCGTGGGTAACGGCAATACCCGGATCGGCATCACGCACGGATCCGTGAGCGCGGAGATACCGGTGGTAGTGCGCATGGAGACGGACCTGGCAATCGAGCAGACTGCGCTGCCCGATCTGGTGGCGCCTGGTGAGGCCGTTACCTACGGCTTGAAGGTCACCAACCAGGGATCCGAAGCGGCCCAGGACATCGAGGTCGAGGACCGCCTTCCACTCGGGAGCGGCTTCATCGCCATCTCTGCGCCCGGGTGGAGCTGTCTCCAAGCCGGCGGCGTGGTGCGCTGCTCCCGGGCCGCGCTGGCCCCCCGGGAAGCGGGCGCGATCGCGATTACCGCGGACGCCCCGCAGCAAACCGGCCTCTTCAGCAACATCGCCGCGGTGCGCGCGAGCACCGACGACGGCAATGCTGAGAACAACATCGTAACCCTGAGCCTCCAGGTGGAAGAGGACGGCGATCACGACGGCGATGGCATCCCGGATTCCATCGACCCGGATGACGACAACGACGGGATCGCCGACTGGGCCGACCCCGACCCGTTGAACGATCAGGTGAGTATCTCGCCGGTCGCGGCACCCAGTCACGCGGCCCAGGTCGACCATCGCTGGAGCGACATCGACGCCCCCAGCGGCTTCGTCGAGGCCGTGGTGATCGCCGGTCCGCCGACCGCGCAGGGCGACCAACCCGGTGTGGTGCGCCTGCGACGCGTCACGGATCGGGGCTTCAAGCTGCGCTTCCAGCCCTGGGGCGACCCTCGGGGCGAGGCGGATGCAGCCGCGCATACCGAGGAGGCCATCCCGTACCTGCTGTTGGCCAGCGGCCGGCATCAGGTCAGTGATGGGTCGCTCTGGGAGGCGGGCAAGTTCCGGCTCGGTGGGACCGGCAAGTGGCAAGCGGTGAGTTTCCGCCAGCCACTGGCCGCGCCACCCGTGCTCCTCTTGACCATCCAGACCGCCAAAGACAAGTCCGCCGTGGCCGTGCGGGCGCGCAAGGTCACGGCCACCGGTTTCGAAGCAGCACTGTTCGAGGAAGAGGCCCAGATGGATGGACATGGGCTCGAGACCGTCGGTTACCTGGCGATTCAGAGCTCCGCGGGCAGTGGTCTGATCGACCTAGATGGGGTGAAGGTCCCCTATCTATTGCAAGAGTTCCGAGCCGACGAGCGCTGGACCCCCGTCCTTGGCCAGCGGCTCAAGGTGGAGGAGGAGACATCCGAGGACCCGGAAATCGATCACCCGGACGAAACCCTGCAAGTGCTGGCGCTCGCGGACCAGTTGTTCGCCCAGCAGGTCAGCCATCGGGACGCCGATCCCACCGCCCTCCGAAGGCTCGCGCCGACGACCGATGCCCCCATGGAATGGGGATTGATTCGCGGGATCGATCACCGCTGGCAGACCCTGCCCTTCGCCAAGCGCTACCAGGATCCGATCCTAGTGGTCAAGCCGGTCTCCAATCAGGACGCCGAGCCCGGCGTGATCCGACTGCGCGGCCGCCGCCCGACCCATGCGCGGGTCCGCTATCAGGAGTGGGATGACTATCTCGACGGGACTCACCCACCAGAGGACGCCTTCTACATAGTGAGCGAGGCGGGTCGGCACCGCCTGGGCGGGCTGCGGATGGAGGCCAATTGGGTGCGGACTGACAAGCTCGGGCGGGCTGGTGAATGGGAGCGGGTCGACTTCGCCCGCGCCTTCCCAGGGCGAGCCGGAATGCCGATCATCCTCGGCTCCGTGATGACCACCCAAGGCAAGGGAGCGGTGGCGACGCGCATCCGCACGCGCGGCCTCGACGGCTTCGAGCTCAGCCTAGAGAAGCAGGAGTCCAAGCCACCGTCGCACGTGAAGGAGGTCCTCGGCTGGATCGCCGTGCAGCCGGGTGGCGGGGTCACCACCGACGGCCGACGGGTCGACGCCCTCGTCCAACGGCTGGGCCACACCCTAACACCGGTGGCCTACCCCCAGAGAACGGACCACCGGCACCCGACCCTGCTGGCCGACGTGAACAGCGCCAAGGAGCCTGATGCGGTGTTCCTGCGTTACGCCAAACCCACCCGGATCCGGATCCAACTCAAGCTTGCAGAGGAACAGTCCAAGGACAAGGAGACGCGACACGCCCGCGAGACGGTCGGGGTCCTGATCGCCGAATAGGACCGAAAGGAAATCTCATGCGAATCAAGAATCCAGCGCCGCCGCGATCCGCCGCAAGGTGGCGAGCGCGGGCTCCAGCACGTCCGATTCGCTCTCCAGCGGATAGACGACATAGGTGGGAAGACGAAACTGGGGACTCTCCGGTGCCTGGTGGAGACGGCCGCTCTTCAGATAGGGGGTCGCGATACGCAAGGGGACGAAGCAGGCACCGCCATTGGAGAGGATCAACTGCAATCCGAGCCAGCCGATGTTGGCCAGCAAGGCGGGCCGCTCCAGGTTGGGGTAACTGGCATTGTGCTGCGCATAGAAGGCCGGCCCCCAGTCGATATAGACATAACTGTCATCCGGCTCCTTGTATTCCGGATCGTCGCTCAAGAGCACCAGCGTCTCGTCGAAGAGATGCTCGACGTGGACACCGGTGCTGAACTGGGGCGTATACATCAGCGCCAGGTCCATGGTGCCCTCGACCAAGCGCCGCATCAGGTCGTCCTCGAAACCGATCTCGCTGCGAATCGAGACATCGGGTGCGCGCTCGCGCATCTCAGCGGTCCAGCGCGGCAGGAATCCGTACCAGAGTGCGATCCGCGCGCCCAGCGTGATGCTCGCCCGGAAGCGGCTGGGCAGACCCACGTCGTGTCGCGCCTGCTCGAGCGTGAGGAGCAGGGTCTTGGCATGACGCAGGAAGCGCCGGCCCGCTGGCGTCAGCACGGCACCCGCGCGGTTACGGACGAAGAGCCGCGCACCGAGGAACTGCTCCAGGCTCTGGATACGTGCACTCACGGTCGATTGGGTGACGTGAATCCGGTTGGCCGCTTCCAGAAAGCTGCCGTGCGCCGCGACGGCCATGAAGGTGCGTACTTGCTCGGTATCCATCGTCACTCGAGTCGACGAGATGCCCCGCTTGCCGCGGTTTCCTCCAGTGTCGTTCGTCACAGTTTTCTCTGGTCCAGGCCCCTTCGCCTTGATCTGGATCAGATCCGCCGGGCGAATCCATCTGGGCGAGACGGGGAGCGGAAGAAAGACAGGAGCAGCACCCGCTCAAAAGGCAACGCCGTGATTCGCGGCGACCATGAACATCAACATGGGAAAGGACAAGACGGCGTTGGTCCGCGCGACTGCGGTGACGATCCGCTTGGCCTCGGCAAGCTCCGCGTCCCCCTCGACCTTGACCAATCCCAGGATCTTCTTCTGATTCGGCCAGATCACCAGCCAGACATTGGCCAGCAGGATGGTCCCCAGCCAGGCCCCGACCCCCATGCGAAACCCATAGTCCGGATCGCCGCCGCCCATGAGCCCCAGACTGAAGACGTTCAACAACTGCTCCGTGGCGACCAGATAGAAGGCGCCCGCGACCCAGGTCACGACGGAGGCCCAACGGAACCACAAGAGGGCCCGGGGCGCGACATATTTGAGGATCGCGCCCGGTCCCGGTCCCGACCGATCGGCCACGGCCGCACCGACGGCCGGGATCTGGACGAAATTGAAGTAGTAGAGGAGCCCGACCCAGAGGATACCGGCGATGATGTGGACCCAACGCACGAAGGCGAGGAGGTCGAAGTCCAAGAGACCCAAGCCACTGGTGAGATTGAAGAGGATCGCCAGGACCACCGAGAGGAGGACACCGGCGATCCAGACGCCCGTGATCGAGTTCAAAGGATTCATCGACCCTCCAGATCCTCGTTCGAGTTCGATTGGGGACAGGACACCCGCGCCAAGATCTCTGCACCCTGCATGTCGAATTCATCAACCACGTGACACCTCCCCCTGGAGTGGAATGACCCCCTTGATCAACTGACGCACGAGCCCCGTGAAGGTGAGGGCCCAAGCGAGGAGGGCCACGTAGACAGATACTTGGGGGATGACCAAGAGGAAGTCGGACTCGGTCGCACGGGCGAACTGGTAGGTGCTGGCGGTGTACATTCCCATGGGAAAGACGGCGCCCCAGAATTGGGGGCTATAGTTGAGTGGAACCCGCCGCACCAGATAGGTCCAGATCAGAAGGGCAATGAGCAATGGGATCCACCAGGTCCCCGCTGCCCAGAAGAAGAGCGTGAAACCCTTGAGATAAGGCACCAACTCGGCGAGCAGCGGCGATTGCCAGCTGTTGAGTATCAGCGTCGAGCCGGCCTGAGTCGTGATCGCGGTGGCACCCATGTTGATCCAATATGGAGGAGTCAGATCGGCCGGTTCCAGGTCGACGAAGGTCAGTCTCAGAAAGATGATGGCGATGATATTCAGATAGAGCATGCATCCCATCAGATAAAGGACGAGCGCGAGAAAGAGGATCGTCTCTTGATAGGCCTCGAAGCGAAATGCGATCAGGGCCCCCAGGATGGAGACCGCATGCGTCGCGACGGCCGCGATCAACCAGGCGCCATTGAGCCCTTTGGCCAAGGACGGCTTCTGGGGACGCGTGATGATGGCGGTGAAGACGGCATAGGTAATGAGCAGCCAGAGCAACCCCGCAAGGATCCAGAGCCAGAGTCCGATGCCGTCGGCACCGACCAGACTGACGAACTGAATCCCGAGCACACAGGTCCCCGCGACGATGGTGAAGTACCCGGGGCACAAGGCATGTGTCTTGAGATCCGCCAACAGACGCTGGCGGAAGAGGACGAGCCGCAAGAGGGTCAACAACCAAAGCGACACGAAGGCGACGATATTGATGACGAAGAGAGCGAGCGCGATCGACCTCATCCCCAGGAGATCGCAAGCGATGGACACGATACCGGTCGCCATGACCAGGGAGAAATAGGCGGGTGGCAGATTCTCGATCGCATGGACCGACAGTCTCTGCATGACCCCGGCCATGGCTGGGTATTGCTTCACACCGGTCTCCACTGTGATTGCGCTCGAGCCTCAACGGCGACCACCAGCCGTCGAAGAATGGAGAAATCGGGAAAGCAGCGTTGCGTTGCTCGGACGCTCGGTCGCAAGAGGCCATTGCTCGGGCTCTCTCGCGACGGCTTCCTTCCCTTCCCAGGGGATCGGCTCCCGCCTCCGCGGGAAGCCGAGGCGGGGCCTCTGGAGGGAGTGAGCCCGAAAGAACAGCCGGGGATCACTTCATCGCCGTCGTCACCCCGCTCCCTCCCTCTGGATAAGGGATAATGCTCCGCCGAGGCAGGATTTCCTTTTCGAGATAGGAGATGAGCGCCCAGATCCGCTCCGGCCCCAGATTGGCGTAGTAGGGCATCAGCCACTCGCCTTCGGCCCGAGGCATCCCCGCGGCAATACGGTAATAGATCTGCTGCGGGCTCGAACCCCCCTTGAGTGGCTCGGTGCGCAGGTCGCGGACCGGGATGACACGGCCACTGGCGTCGGTCCTGAGGGACATGAGGACACCGTCGCCAGCGCCCGTATCGCCATGGCAGGTCGCACAGTAGTTCACGTAGAGCTCTTTGCCCTGCGCGATCACCGCCTCCGTGGCGGCCGGTCGCGGCGGGATCTCGATCCGCTCACCTGGGGCGGGCCGGTCTTTCCAGAGAACATTGACCGTCTCGACCAAGGATTCGATCTGGTGCTCGGAGAGCGCTCCGAAGCCAGGCATTCCGGTCTCGTGCAGCCCATTGACGATGACGTGTCGCAGATCCGCATCGGAAGCCACACCGTTGTTCGTCGAAATGAACTGGAAATGCCCGGTGGTGAGATCGCGCGGTATCGCGGTAAAGGTTGGCGACTTGGCACCTGGCCCATCACCCGCGCCCTCGAGGCCATGGCAACGTGCACACTGGCTCACATAGAGCGGGTAGCCCTCGAGCCCCCTTCTCGCACCCACGACCTCAGTCTCATCGAGCGGCGCACTCTTGGCGTGCGCCTCCTGAAGGAAGCTCCGCTCGCTCGGGCCGGGCAGCGTCACGGCGATCAGCACCAGAACGCCGACCACACCGGCGGTCAGATAGGTCATGTAGGACTTGTCAGTAACCCCTTTGAACTCCCAGCAACCCAAGACCCAGCCATTCTGGAACTTCTTCGCGGTCGTCCGCAGAACCTGATAGGGACGGACGAAATAGTTGACCGGCAGGGTCCAGGCATGGATCAGCTTGGTGAAGGGGAAGTAGGCGGCGAAGGCGAAGGCCAGGGTCACGTGGAACTTGGTCAAGAGCGGGGCCGAGGCCATCAGCTCCGGTTCGGGTGAGAAGCGCCAGAGGCTCGCGAACCAGGGCGCGGCGGTGAAGGCGACACCCCAGATGCGATCGACCAAGGCCTGATAGATGGCGATGCCGAGAATCAAGATCAGAAAGACGTGCACGATGTAGTCGTCCGGCTGACTCATGGCGCGCATCTCGGGTACCAAGGAGCGGCGTATCAGGGCGATCGCCGACCCGAGGATCGCGACCAGTCCGCCCAGTGTCGCCATCCAGAAGAAGGCGCCGACCCAGCTTCCCCAGCCCAAGAGACCGCCGATCAGGCCGGCGAGGTGGCCGAAGAAGACGAGGAAGATTCCCCAATGCAGGAGGTGCGCAGCAAGCCCGAGGACATCCCGACCCAGAAAGATCCCACTCGCGCGGGTCGTCAAACCGAATGGCCGGTAGACCATGCGGATGAAGGGCACGACGAAGAACAGCGTCAAGGCAATATAGGGAAAGGCCCCCCAAATTACGTAACTCATGGCAGATGTATCATTCATCGACGTTCCATCCCCGTCATCTTGAGATTAAGAGTCGCTGTTTGTGGTGGACGTTGCGGGATCGTTGCCTTCACCTCCGGAGAGACCCAGACCGGATCGTCCGCGAGCCGCTCCAGGTCCTCCTCGACCGCTGCCTCGAGTGCCGCGATCAACAGATCGTAGACGCTCTCGTACTTCTGGAGCGACTTGCGAAGCGGCGCCAGGCCCGGCTGCACCTGCTTCTCGACGAACCGCCGCCGCAACCCGATGCCGTCCCGCTCCGGGTGGTCGAGACTCATGGCGAGAAACTCCGCCATGACCGGCAGGAAGTCCGGGAGCTCGCTCCCCCCCAGACCCAGCCCGTAGTGCTCGTAGAGCGCCCCGAGCTCGATCATGTAGCCGTTGCGCCCGCAGGCGCCGGCGCCCCGGCACGAGTTCGGCTCGTCGAAGACGTAAGATCCGAGATAGAGCGGACAAGGCGGGTTCAGCTCCAGGGTCTGGGTGTACTCGTCGATGTTGTGCGCCGCTGGGGACGCCAGAAACCCCTCGATCATCTCCCTGACCGGCGCGTTCGGGAGACGCGCACGGTTCAGGTCGACGCGCTCCATGTCGCGCACACCCGGGTTCAACAACAGCTCCGCGACGACCCGATAGACTGCGCCCAGATCCCAGTCCGCGGGCGGAGTCGGCGCGTCGGTCGGTCGTGACCCGTCCATCTTCAGCTCCCCACGCCCATCTTGTTGCCGTGGAAGGAGGTCCGCCGCCGTGGCTCGACATCCGGCGCCAGAAGGTCGTAGCCGGTGAACCCGCGCTCCAGATAGGGCGCGTTGTCCGTATCCTCGGAGCGGGCGGTGGCAATGACGAAGCGCTCATGGAAGTGGGCGAGCGCCAGCAGGCGGTGCATGTGGCGTGCCTGTTGAATCGTCAGCCCGACCGCCTGCAACACGGACTCGTCGGTGCGTCCCTCGACTCGTTCGAGACGGCGGAACTCGCGCAACGCCAGTTGACGCATCAAGGACTTCTCGACCTCAGAGGTATTGCCGGCGGCCAGCAGGCGTGCCAGGTACTCGATCGGGATGCGGAACTCCTTCAGATCCGGCAGCACGGTACCGCCGTACACCATATCCATGGTGTTGCGCCCGTTGTCGACCTTGGAGGTCGCGACCGGACTCTCCGGCGGGATGTAGAAGAGGCTCGGCAGGGTGCGGAACTCCGGATGGAGCGGCAACGCGATCTCCCACTCCCTGACCATCTTGTAGACCGGCGAACGCCGACAGGCATCCAGCCAATCATCGGAGATCCCGCTGCGCTTGGCCTCGGCGATCACCTCCGGATCGTTCGGGTCGAGGATGATGTCGCGGTGCCGCGCCACCAGCTCCTTCTCGTTCGCCGTATTGGCCACCTCGGCGACGCGATCCAGGTCATAGAGCAAGGGACCCATGTAGCGGATCCGGCCGACACAGGCCTGGAAGCACATCGGCGGCTGGCCGGTCTCGATGCGCGGGAAGCAGAGGATACACTTCTCCGATTTGCCGGTTCGCCAGTTGTAATAGACCTTCTTGTAGGGGCAACCGGAGACGCAGTAACGCCAGCCGCGGCAGCGATCCTGATCGATCAGCACGACCCCGTCTTCCTCGCGCTTGTAGTTGGCGCCCGAGGGACAGGAACCGACGCAGGCCGGATTCAGGCAGTGATTGCAGATACGCGGCAGGTACATCATGAAGGAGTCCTGGAACTTCAACAGGGCCTGCCGCGCCGCCGGCGTCATATCGCTGAAGTTGTAGTCCAGCTTGCCGGTGCCCTCCTCATGGGTACCAGCTGCATTGTCCTCCCAGTTCACGCCATAGGTCAGGTCGATGTCTTCCTCACCGGAGATCTGCGACTTGGGACGGGCGACCGGCTGCGAATACTTGG
This sequence comes from Chromatiaceae bacterium, assembly GCA_028277465.1. Lineage (GTDB taxonomy): Bacteria > Pseudomonadota > Gammaproteobacteria > Chromatiales > Chromatiaceae > JANQGF01. The sequence continues at coordinate 5,847 of JANQGF010000340.1, read as the reverse complement.
TCGGCTGCTCCGAATGCAGGTCCTCGTAGGTGAAGGTGAATGGACCCTTGCCGTAGTAGTCGTCCATCTGCGGCAGCACCGGGTTGTAGAAGAGGCTGATCATCTCCCAGAAGCGCGAGGCCTGATTCAGCTTCGGCTGCTCGCCCTCGGCGTTCTGGTTCCAGCCACCGCGATACTTGGCCTGGTTTTCCCACTCGCGCGGATAGCCGGCCCCCGGCTTGGTCTCCACGTTGTTCCAGAACATGTACTCCGCGCCTTCGCGGTTGGTCCAGACGTTCTTGCAGGCGATCGTGCAGGTCTGGCAACCCAGACATTTGTCCAGGTTGAACACGATACCCATCTGCTTCTTGATACGCATGATCAGGCTCCGACACTCAGCTGGGATTCTTGGTAGATGACCTTGCGGCCGCGCTTCTCCATGGGCTTCTTGCGAATCAGGACGGCGCAGTCGCGCTCCGAGGGGCTGGTGCCCTGGTAGTTGATCCAATAGGTCCAATTCGCGTAGCCACCGACCATGGTCGCGGGGTTCATCATGATCCGCGTCGTGGCGTTGTTGTTGCCGCCGCGCAGGTCGCTCACGCCGCGCTCCCTGGCCAGCGACGAGAAGGGCACGTTCACGTGACGCTCGCACTGGTGATAGACGATCGACATGTCCCGCGGCACCGTGTGACTGACGACCGCACGCGCCACCTGGATCCCGTTCTCGTTGAAGATCTCGACCCAGTCGTTGTCCTTGACGTTGATCTCCTTGGCGTCGTCATCGTTGATCCAGACCGTCGGCCCACCGCGGAACATGTTGAGCATCTGCCAGGAGTCGCCGAACATGCTGTGGATACCCCACTTCTGGTGCGGGGTGATGAAGCGGAACACCTTGGCGCCCGGCATCTTCATGTCCTTGGCCGAGATGTCCCCGATCGCGACCATATCCACCGGCGGCTTGTAGGTCGGGAAGTCCTCGCCCAGGTCGCGGAACATGCGGTGGTCGTAGTAGACCTCCATACGTCCGGTCAGGGTGTGGAAGGGTTTCAGGGTCTCGATGTTGAGGGTCCAGGGCCCGTAGGTGCGTCCATGGTTCTCGATCGCCGACCAATGCGGTGAGGTCAGGGTCCGGCGTGGCTGCGAGATCAGATCCGGATAGTGATAGGCGACCTCGCGCTCGTGCTCGACCAAGTGCGAGAGCGGCACGCCGCAGCGCTCCTCGAGTGCCTTGAACAGCTGGTAGGCGACCTCGCCGTCGCTCTCCGGCGAGAGCCGCAGGATGACCTCGCACACCTGCCTCGCATCCTCGAGCGATGGCCTGCCGTCCTTCTCGCCGACGAGATAGCTCTCTTTGAGCTGCTCGTACTGCTCCGGCAGGGGACACTTGATGCCCTTGGCGCCAAAGCCCTTGGCGACGTTCTCGCCGAGCGTCGTGTACATGTCGCGGATCTTGGTGTAATCGCGCTTGATGACGTTGACGTTCGGGAAGGTCTTGCCCGGGACCGGCTCGCTGTCACCGACCTTCCAGTCCCTGAGCTCGCCGAACGGCTGCGCCAACTCGTCGGGCGTATCCGTGCTCAGCGCGGTCATGACCAGGTCCTCGACCGGCTCCGGCAGATGCGTCTTCGCCAGCTCGCTGATCTTCTCGGCGACCAGCTTGAAGGCATCCCAGTCGTGCTTGCACTCCCAGGCCGGGTCGTGCGCCGGCGTGAAGGGATGCAGGAAGGAGTGCAGATCGGTACAGGTGAGGTCGAACTTCTCGTACCAATGCGCCGTCGGCAGCACGATGTCCGAGTAGTTGGCCGAGGAGTCCATGCGCAGGTTGACGTTGTAGATCAGATCCAGCTTGCCGAGCGGCGCCTCCTCGCTGAAGTCGATCTCGGTCACCATGTCCTTGGCGCGGTCCTCGCCACCCAGCACGTTGTTGTGGGTGCCGAGCATGTGCTTGAGGTTGAGCTCGTGCCCGCGCATGCTGGTCCCGATCAGGTTGCCGCGATAGATCCACAGCACCTTCGGATGGTTCTTCGGCGAATCGACCTTCGGCAGTGCGAAGTCGAGCTTGCCCTCCTTGAACTGGCTCCCGACCCAACTGCGCACCTGCTCGATCGTCTGGCAGCCGGCCGCCCGCGCATCCTTGAGCACGTCGATCGGGTTGCGGCTGTCGAACTGCGGGAAGAACGGCAGCCAGCCGTTGCGCACCGCGACCGCGTTCATATCGGCCGAGTGATTCCCCGCCTTCGGCATGTGCTTGGCCCGCGGTGCCCACAAGGGGTCGAGGCTCATGCCGTCGTAGCGCCACTGATCCGTGTGGAAATAGAAGTAGGAGGTCGAGTTCTGGAGTCGCGGGATGTTGCCCCAATCGAGCCCGAATCCCATGGTGCCGATGGCCGCGACGTTGCGGATCTTCTCGGTCCCGACATAGTGGGCGAAGCCGCCGCCGTTCACCCCCATGCAGCCGGTCATGATCCCCATGATGGCCTCGGTGCGGTAGATCAGCGAGCCGCCGTGATACCAGTGCAGGATGCCCGAGCCGGTGATGAAGAGACACTTGCCCTTCGTCTTCTCGGCCGTATCGGCCCACTCGCGAGCCACCCGGATCGCGAGGTTGCGATCGACGCCTGTCTCCTGCTCCTGCCAGGCCGGGGTATAGGGCCGGGTCGCGTCGTCATAGTCCTTCGGATAGCCGGGCCCCGAGAAGCCACGGTTGACGCCGAACTGGGCGAGCATGAGGTCATAGCCGGTGGCCACCCGTACCTCTTTGCCATCGGCCGTCTTGACCAGGCGGGTCGGTACGCCGCGCAGCAAGGCCTTCGCCTTCTCACCACGAAACGTCGTCGTACCCAGCTCGACGTTGTAGGTATGCGTGAAATCGGCGAACTCGACCAGGGACTCCTCGTAGTCTCCATCCACCAGCGTGAGCATGGGCTCGAAAGGCTTGCGGGTGATGACGTCCTCCTTCTTGAGGTTCCAGCGACCCGTCTTCTTCTGCTCCCAGCGGAATCCCACCGCGCCCCCCGGCAGTCGTAGCTCCCCGTTCTTGTCGAACAGCGGCAGCTTCCACTCTGCATGCTCCTCCTGCGCGAACTCGGAAATGTCGCTGGCGCGCAGTAAGCGGCCGGAGACATAGTGATCCCCGTCCTGCTCGAGCGTCACCAGGAAGGGCAGGTTGGTGTACTGAGCAACATACTCGTGGAAGTACTCGGATCGGCGATCGACGTGGAACTCCTGCAGGATGACGTGGATACAGGCCATGAGGAAGGCCGCATCGGTCCCTGGACGGACCGGCACCCAGAGGTCGGCGAACTTGGTGACATCGGAGTAGTCCGGGGAGAGGTTGACCAGCTTGCCGCCGTTGTACTTGTGCTCGGAGGCGAAGTGAGCGTCCGCCGTGCGGGTCATGGGCAGATTCGAGCCCATCACGATCCAATAGGTCCCCTGATACCAGTCGGCCGACTCGTGCACATCGGTCTGGTCGCCGAAGATCATCGGCATGATGTGAGGGAGGTCGTGATACCACTCGTAGAAGCTGAGCATGGTTCCGCCGAGCAGATTCGACAGGCGGTGGCCGGAGAGGAAGCTGACCATGCTCATCGCCGGGATGGGCGAGAAAGAGGCCAGGTGATCCGGGCCATATTCCTTGATGGTATGGATCTTGGCCGCGGCGATGATCTCGGTCGCCTCGTCCCAACTGACACGTCGCCACCCCGCCTTGCCGCGGGCACCGCGATAAGCCTTTGAACGCTCAGGGTTACTGACGATCCCGGCCCAGGCAGCGACCGGGTCCTTCCCGGCTGCGCGCTCCGCGCGCCAGAAGTCGAGCAGGACAGCCCGAACGTAGGGAAACTTGGGCCGCACCGGGCTGTAGGGGTACCAAGACGAGGAGATCCCGCGTTGGCAACCACGGGGCTCGTAGTTCGGCGTCTCGTCGTTGATCTGCGGCCAGTCGGTCTTCTGCAGCTCCCAGGTGATCATCCCGTTCTTGACGAAGACCTCCCAGGAGCAGGAACCTGAGCAGTTCACGCTATGGCTGGTACGCACCGACTTGTCGTACTGCCAGCGGCGGCGATAGAAATCCTCCCACTTGCGCGGCTCATCCAGCTCGCGGAACCAGCGGGATGCCTTGTTGCCGTTGCCGTTGTCGCTCATTGGTCGTCTGCCTCTTCAGTTGCTGGCCCGCCTTGGGAACCCTGTTCGCTGGCGTAAGCCAGCCCAAATGCCTTCACGAAAGGTCGAAAATCACGCACGGTGCCGTAGATCGCCACCACCGCGGCGCGCGTCTCGTCGTAGACGAGATTGACGGCCTCGGAGCGTCCCACCGGATGGGGGACAGCATCCTGTCCGTGGTCGACCCAGTCCTCCCGCATCGCCTGCATGGACACATAGAGCAGGTCACCACTCTCGTGGACCTGCCACCAAACCCGGTAATCCCAGTCCCCCAGCTTGATCTCCTTCTGCACGGTCTGAGCCTGCACCCGGTGCGGGTCGATGCTCCATTGCAGGACCGGGATGTCACTCTCGTAGGAATAGGATTCACGGGGCCCGGAAAGCGGGTTTGGACCCTCCGGGCCGTAACCGGCCGCCATCGCAACGTCGGCGCGACCCAGGGCCGCGCCCAGGACATCCGCCTCAGGCAGCTCACCCTCCTCCAGCATCTCTGCCTGCAGCGGCGTCATGAGTCGATGGTCGCCACTGGGCGCGCTCCCCTTGTCTTGCCCAAGCTCGGTCGCGCTGCGCAGCGGTACCTCGGTCGCGAAGGGACGGACCCGGTGGATCTGCACCTCCACGAAGTCGGCGGCGTGGAGCAGGTCCCGCATGCTGCGCTCCATCTCGGAGATCTTGTTCTCGTCGCGGGTGTTGGGCTTGAACTCGATCTCGACCTTCTTGCCAAGGGCCGAGATCTGGCCGACGAAACCTGCACCAACGATGTCGCGCGAGTAGCCCGGGTAAGTCACCTCCCGCAACAGCTCACGCACCCGCTCGGTATCGAGATCCTGCATGGCACCCTTCCCCCCAAGATCGCCGGCAATACTCGGGGCGGCCTGGACGGAGGCCGCACCCGCACTCTGTCTCAAAGTCATCGGACTTGGTCCCATTCGCGCATGGCGCTTGTGTGCATTGCTCATGCCAGGTCGGATGAGCCACGGGATCCGGACGCCGGAATGCAGGGTGTCAGAGGCCATGGCGGCCGCGGGCGCGAACGCGCTTGGAGTGGGTCAGGCCCGCACGGGGGCAATCAACGAGCGCCGCCCGCGGCCCCCTGAGCCTGCTTGCTCGTCCAGAAGGGAAGGCTCGAAGGAGGAATCGAGAGTTGAGATAGAGACGGCATGAGACGCCGCAGGAGGTCTTTCTGGGCCCAGATCCAGAGGACATATTGTCGCGGCCCGCGGCCGGCGCTGGGCCATTGTGTCCCACCGGGACACCTGGCGCGGAGGGTGTCGATCCCGCGAGAAGTGGAGCCGGGAGAGCCGTGCCGAGCTGGCCTTCGACACGCCGATCGACACTGGCGGATCAGCGAGCTCGCGCCTGACTGGATGGGGGAGCCCTAAGACGCCGTCTAAAAACTAAGCCACTGATTTTAAGGTTCCAAGAGTTCCTAGACAGACTCTAAGGCGACTTCCTGGAAAGAATTTACCCAAGAGATCGACCGGCTGTAGGCTGTAGGTTGTTGGGCTGAGCGAGAGCGAAGCCCAACAGCGCCGCGTTGGGGTTCGTTCCTCACCCCAATCGACGGGTAGGATCCTTGTCCGGAGATCATATTAGATGGGAGGGTTACCGTGGAACAGCACCCCAGCCGCTCGATTTGGTGGGAGCGGCGCCTCGCCGCGACGAGCCCGCAAACTGCTGCGGCTCTTGTTCCATGCTCCGGGG
>JANQGF010000336.1 GCA_028277465.1 Chromatiaceae bacterium | reverse complement strand
CGCGCTCTTCGCGGCGGGGCGCCGCTCCCACGTGATGCTGCCGCATGATGCGCGATGCCGACTCAAGGGATCGGGCGAACCGGTGATCGAGGCCAGATCCTGCGCCCACTTTAGTGATGGCCTTGCGCCCTTCACCCAGGCGGATTCCTCTACGTCTCGCAAGTACGGCGGCGCGGGTTTGGGACTCGCCATCACTCGGCAGCTGGTCGCGCTCATGGGCGGCTCCATCTCGGTGGAGGGCAAGCCCGGCGAGGGAGCCGTCTGAGCAAGCCGTTCAGGCTGTCTGACTTGGAGGCCGTGCTCGCAAAATGGGGCGGCTGATGGCTCCTGACGGCTTGTGGGTCGAGTCGAGGATTCCGCAGCCAAGGCCGAGCTCGTCAGCCCTTCCTGGAGATCACGGGCATGAGCCGCTTGGGTCCCTATCCGAATCGCGGTTCCAATGGGTTTTTCCGACGCCGCAACCCGGGGTGGGATGGTTAGACTAGCCCCGTCGAGTTGCGCCTCTGGCAGTCGGCGACAGCTGGGTTGACCGCTTCCGCTGTCTTGCGTGTCGCTCCCTCCCTCACTTCCACAGTTTCACAGGTCATTGAGCCGCCTTGGATTCGCGCTTCGTCCATCTGCATCTGCACTCCGAATACTCGCTGGTCGACGGTCTGGTACGTATCAAGCCTCTGGTCGAGGCGGTGGCGGCGGCCGGGATGCCGGCGGTGGCCATGACCGACCAGGGCAATCTCTTCGCGCTGGTCCGTTTCTACAAGGCGGCAATGAGGGCAGGCCTCAAGCCGATCGCGGGGGCCGATCTTTGGGTGCGCAATCCGGACGACCCGAATCGGCCCCACCGCCTGCTCTTGCTGGTGCGCGACGAACGCGGCTATCGCAACCTGACGCGGTTGGTCTCGCGCGGTTATCTCGAGGGGCAGCACCTGGGTACACCGCAGGTCGAGACCGGTTGGATCCAAGAGGCCGCCGAGGGCCTGATCGCACTCTCTGGCGGTACGCGGGGTGATGTCGGACAGGCCCTGCTTCAGGGCCGGACCGAGCTGGCAGAGCGGCTGCTCGGACGCTGGCGGGCGGCCTTCGGCGAGCGCTATTACCTGGAGCTGGTGCGCACCGGGCGCGAACAGGAGGCCGAGCTGATCGAGGCGAGCGTCGATCTGGCCATTCGCCAGGGCGTTCCCGTCCTCGCCACCAACGATGTGCGCTTCCTGGCGGCCTCCGACTTCGAGGCCCATGAGGCGCGGGTCTGCATCCATGAGGGACGGACCCTGGATGACCCGCGCCGGGCGCGTCATTACAGCCAGGAGCAGTATCTGCGGACCCCGCGGGAGATGGTCGAGCTCTTTGCCGACCTGCCGGAGGCATTGGAGAACGCGGTCGAGATCGCCAAGTGCTGCAACCTGGAGCTGAGGCTTGGAAGGCCCTGCCTGCCGGCCTTTCCGATCCCGGCCGGCATGACGATCGAGGGCTTCTTCGCCCAAGAGTCCCGCCAGGGTCTCGAAGGGCGTCTGGGAGAGATCCTGGATCACACCATGCCCGAGCTCGCGACCCGGCGGCAAGTCTATGACGAACGCTTGGAGATGGAGCTCGGGGTCATCAACCAGATGGGCTTCCCGGGTTACTTTCTGATCGTGGCGGACTTCATCCGGTGGGCCAAGGACAATGGCATCCCGGTCGGTCCGGGGCGTGGCTCGGGTGCCGGCTCGCTCGTCGCCTATGCCCTCGGCATCACCGACCTGGACCCGATCGAGCACGCGCTCCTGTTCGAGCGTTTTCTCAACCCCGAGCGGGTCTCCATGCCGGATTTCGACGTCGATTTCTGTATGGAGGGTCGCGACCGGGTCATCGACTATGTGGCCGCCAAATATGGCCGCGAGGCGGTCTCCCAGATCATCACCTTCGGCACCATGGCCGCCAAGGCGGTGGTGAGGGATGTGGGCCGGGTCATGGGGCACCCCTATGGCTTCGTCGACAAGGTCGCCAAGATGGTGCCTTTCGAGCTGGGCATGACGCTGGAGAAGGCGCTCGCGGAGAGCGACGACCTCAAGGGCGCCTACGACGAGGACGAGGAGGTCCGCGCCATCATCGACATGGCGCGCAAGCTGGAGGGGTTGACCCGCAATGCTGGCAAGCATGCCGGCGGGGTCGTGATCGCGCCGACGGTCCTGACCGATTTCGCGCCGCTCTACTGCGAGCCTGGTGGCGAGAACCTCGTCACCCAGTTCGACAAGGACGATGTGGAGCAGGTAGGTCTGGTCAAGTTCGACTTCCTCGGGCTGCGGACCCTGACCATCATCGATTGGGCAATGAGCACGGTGAACGAGGCACACGCGGCCAAGGGCGAGCCGCCGCTCAGCATCGCTCGGATCGATCCCAGCGACCAGGCGGCCTTCGCGCTGCTCAAGCGGTGTGAGACCACCGCCGTCTTCCAGCTCGAGTCACGCGGGATGAAGGAGCTCATCAAGAAGCTGCAGCCCGATAGCTTCGGCGACATCACGGCCCTGGTCGCGCTCTTTCGCCCCGGTCCACTGCAATCCGGGATGGTGGACGACTTCATCGATCGCAAGCATGGTCGCGCCGAGGTGGCCTATCCGCACCCCGCCCTGGCGCCCATCCTCGAGCCGACCTACGGCATCATCCTCTACCAGGAACAGGTGATGCAGATCGCCCAGGTGCTGGCCGGTTACTCGCTCGGCGGTGCCGACCTGCTGCGTCGCGCCATGGGCAAGAAGAAGCAATCCGAGATGGACAAGCAACGGGCCATCTTCATGGAGGGCGCCTTGGCGCGTGGCGTCGAGGCGGCGACGGCGACCTACATCTTCGACCTCATGGATAAGTTCGCCGGCTATGGATTCAATCGGTCGCATTCGGCCGCCTATGCCCTGGTCAGCTACCAGACGCTCTGGCTCAAGGCCCATCATCCGGCGGCCTTCATGGCGGCGGTCCTGAGCGCGGACATGGATAACACCGATAAGGTGGTGACCCTGATCGAGGAGTGTCGGGCGATGCGTCTCGAGCTGGAGCCGCCGGCCATCAATCGATCCGCCTACCGCTTCACCGTCTCGGGGGAACGCGCGATCGTCTATGGCATGGGGGCGATCAAGGGTGTGGGCGAGGCCGCGATCGATTCCATCCTGGCGGTCCGTCGGCGCGACGGGGTCTTCCGCGACCTCTGGGATTTCTGCTGCCGTGTCGACCTGCACCGGGTCAATCGGCGTGTCCTGGAGGCATTGGTGCGTGCCGGCGCGCTGGACGAACTGGGTCCCAACCGTGCGACCCTGATGGCCCAGCTGCCACTTGCGCTCAGGGCGGCCGAGCAGCACCAGGCGACCCGGGCGGCCGGTCAGGCGGACCTCTTCGCGGCCCCCGAGCCGAGTGCGGTGCCGGCGCCGGATCCCCAGCTGGTCGGTGGGACCCGCGAAGAATGGGAGGATGAGCAACGCCTTCAAGGGGAGAAAGAGACCTTGGGCCTCTATCTCACCGGACACCCCATCGACCGCTATGACGCCGAACTGAATGCCATGCCCGTCACGCGTATCGCCAAGCTGCTCGAGACCGACCGAGAGTCGGGACGGCGCGAGCGCCAGAAGCGCAGCCTTGCCGGTCTGGTGGTCGCAGTGCGTCACGGTAAGACCCAACGCGGGCGCATGGCCTCGGTGTTGCTCGACGACCGGACCGGTCGTCTCGAGTTCACCGTCTTCTCGGAGCTCTATGAACAGGTCCGACACCTCCTGGTCCCGGATCAGATCCTGAGCGTCGCCGGGAGTCTGAGCTTCGACGAGTACCGCAGCGCCTGGTCGCTCAGGGCGGAGACTGTCCGCACCCTCGATCAGCTCCGGGAATCGACGGCGGATCGTCTCGAGCTGACGCTGGATCTGTCGGACCCGGCCGCCTATTCCGAGGGGGCCAGTCGGATCGCGTCGCTGCAGGAGACGCTGGCCGCCTTTCATGGTAGTGGGCTGGCGGTGCGGCTGCGCTACTACCGCCCTGGGGCGCTCGGCGAGCTGGCGTTTGGCTGCAACTGGCGTGTGCAGCCGACGGAGGTCCTGCTGAAGCGTCTGCGGCAACTGCTGGGTTCGACTGGGGTCAGGGTCGCCTACGAGCGGCCCGAGCTGCCCGCCCCGATGCCGGAGGCGCAACCGCCTCGGCTGATGGCGGCTTCCTAGCGCTGCACTAGCCGGGTGTCCTGAGTGTCGGGATTCCTCATCTTCAGGCGAGTCCTCGCCCTCCTGCTCCTGATCGGCACCGGCGTGCTCTTGGTCCAGCTGGTCGGCGATCTGAATCGGGTCAAGACCCTGAAGATCCATCTCGCGGAGATGAATCATGTGCGCTACGGTCTGCTGGATGCCGACCAATGGGTGCTGCGGGTCTCGGCCATCATCGAGAAACGGGTCGACCAATTCGAGCTGACCGAGAGCAATCGACCCCAGATCGTGAGGGCGGTGGCCCAAGTGCTCGACACCCTGTTGGTCGAGATCGAGCGCTATCTGCGCCGCCGTAATCTCGCCACTGGTGGCACCTGGCTCGATCAGCTCCAAGGCACGCTGCAGCAGGGTCTCCAGGACCTGCTCGTCGACTTCGACCGGCTGCGCGCCAAGGTGCCGCAGTACGCTGAGGCGGTGGTCGAGCAGCTGAGCAGGCCCGAGGCGAAGCAGGAGATCAAGCATCAGCTGCTCGCGCTGCTGCGCCAGGCCTCCGACTCGACCTTCGGGGAGATCGACCGCTCGCGCTTGACGGTGCTCTTGCAGCGGCATGGCTGCATGGACAGGGAGGACTGCTCGCGCCGGCTGAGGGCCGCGATTTCGGAGGCCCAGCTGCCGCTCCGCCAGCAATTCGGTGGCTTACTGGGACTCGTCGGACTGCTGTTTCTGATCTGTCTCAGCGAAAGGGGGCGGCACGGCCCAAGTGACCCAGTCGCTCCCCGGCGTTGCGGGTCGCCGAATCAAGCGCAGTTCCCGGGTCTTGCTTCCACGCGGAACCAGGTCTTGGGGCTCGATCCGTTCGCGCTCTTGGTGTTGACCGGTGCGATCCTCATCCTGCTCGCCGGCGGCCTCCTCACCCCCATGATCGAGATCGAGGCGCGCATCGACGAGCTGAAGGTCTCGCTCCTCGGCGAGCCCTTGGTCTTCAGCCATCAGGTGCTCTACTATCAAACCAAGAGCATCTTCGAGGTGGTGCGGATCCTGGCCGAGACGAGGCGGGCCGAGATGCTGCTGGTGGCGCTGCTCCTCACCCTCTTCAGCGTCATCTTCCCCCTGCTCAAGGTCATGGCCACCTACCTCTACTATTATGACCTCGGGCGGGTTGGTGCCTCGGGCTGGATCCGGTTCTTCGCCTTGAGGTCAGGCAAATGGTCGATGGCGGATGTGTTTGTCGTGGCCATCTTCATGGCCTACATGGGGTTCGATGGTCTGGTCGCGAATCAGCTGGGCAGCCTGGCGCAGACCGGCCAGGGGGTGGAGCTCTTGACGACCAACGGGACCTCGCTCGAGCCGGGCTTCTATCTCTTCCTCTGCTTCGTGCTCGCGAGCCTGTTGCTTTCCGCGCTCTTGGAGAGAGGGGGCGAGACAGGGCGGCCAAGCGAGAGGGCATGGCCGCACGCGAACCCCTGAGGTTGCCATGAGACCCTTGGATTTCAGGCGCTTGTCGCCGATTCTACTCTGTGCCCTGCTATGGCTCGATGGCGGCCAGACGTCGGCGGCCGATTGGGAGGGCGCCCTGCTGGATGGCTCGCGGTTGCAGGTGGATCCGGCGACCCGTCGGGCCTGGCGTTGGGAGAATGGCCAGGCACGCCCCTTGTGGGACGGGGTGCATCGGTTGGAGGATGGCTCCGTCGTGATCGTCCGCGAGGGGACAGCAGTCCCCACGGAGGAGATGCTGGAGACTTGGCCCCTGCCGGTCGAGGAGGTCGCCGAGCTGGAGGTCTCGGTCTGTGAGGATCTGGTCGAGAAGGTCTGTGGGAGTGAGGCCGGCTGTGCCGAGTCGCAGCCCTGCCGCCTGGCCCATCAACTGCTCGATATGGCCAAGGAGGAGCGGGCGACGGGACCGCTCGACCCTGTGGGGGCGACCAGTAGCGATCAATGTCGCGAGGCCATGGAGAATCCGTTCTTCGTCCCCTGCGAGTGAGTTCGGTTCAGGGAATCACCAGCGTGATACCGGGTGTCAATCGATCCGGGTCCTCGAGAAGGTGTCGGTTGGCCTCGAACAGCGCCTCCCACTGTCCGCCGTCGCCATAGAAGCGGCGACTGATCAGGGCCAGCGAATCGTTGGGCCGCACGCGATAGACGCTCTGGGCATCCAGGACGGCGGCGAGCCGAAACTGTCTGCGATGCAGGGTCGCTTCCGCCGTCGCCAGTGCCTGCATGGCGGCGGGATCGGTCGCGTCGCCGCGGCTTTGGCTGGCCTCGCGCAGGACCCTGAAGGCGTCGGCGGCGGCCGTGCGTGCCTCCTCGGGTGTGAGGACGCCGCCATCCGACGCCGGCAGCCGCCCTTGGAGCTCGGTCAGGCGCCCGGTCATCTCGTCGTACGCCTTCATGGCGGACCCGAGCTCCCTGGTGAGCCGCGTCACCTCGGTGTCCCGAGCGGCGAGTCTGCGCTCCAGGTCGCCGCTGGTCGTTCGCAGCTCCTCGACCTCGGCCCGCAGTCGCTCCATCTCTTGGGTCCCTTCGGCAAGGCGGCGCTCGGCCTCCATCCGCGCTTGGTCGGCGGCCTTGCGCGCATTCGCCGATTCCTTCAGTTTGCCTTCCATGCCCTGGGCGCGCAGCTTGATTTCATCCAACTCGGTCTGGAGCCGATCGAGCCCGTCGCGACCCGGGTCCGGGGTCGCTGGCGGTAAGCTCTCGTCCGAGGGATCCGCTGGTGCGGGGGTGGTTGCCGCCGCGAGCGTTGCGATCAGCAGGATCGCTGGCGCGGCAAGTGGGTGAAACGAGCGCCTGTGGCGGAATCGACGATGGAGCATTCTGGTTGATCCTCCGCCTCAGCCGACGGACGGCAGCCCAGCGAGCGCCATGGCCACCTCGTTTTCGGCATAGTCCAGATCCTTGAGCTGGCCCCCCAGGTAGTCCGTGTAGGCCTGCATGTCGAAATTGCCGTGTCCGCTCAGATTGAACAGAAGGGTCTTGGCCTCGCCGGACTCACGACACCTCTTGGCTTCGTGTATGGTGGCTCGGACCGCATGGTTGGCCTCCGGTGCGGGGACGATGCCTTCGGCCTTGGCGAACTGAACGCCCGCGGCGAAGCACTCCAATTGGTTGTAGGAGCGCGGCTCGATATAGCCCAGTGCGGCTAGGTGGCTGATCTGGGGCGCCATGCCGTGATACCTCAAGCCGCCGGCGTGGAAGCCAGGTGGGACGAAGGTGGAGCCGAGAGTGTACATCTTGCACAAGGGCGTCAGATGGGCGGTGTCACCGAAGTCGTAGGCGAACCTGCCCTTGGTCAGGGTCGGACAGGCCGAGGGCTCGACCGCGATGCACTGGACCTTGCGCCCGCCGCGCAGTTGCTCGCCCAGGTAGGGGAAGGCGATACCGGCGAAATTGCTCCCGCCACCGGTGCAACCGATGACCATGTCCGGATAGGCGTCGGCCATCTCCATTTGCATCTGGGCCTCCAATCCGATGAGGGTCTGATGGAGCAGCACGTGATTGAGCACGCTCCCCAGCGCGTACTTGGTGTCGTCGCGCTGGGCGGCTAGCTCCACCGCCTCGCTGATGGCGATGCCCAGGCTGCCGGTGCTGTCGGGGTGCTCGGCCAGGATCGCGCGGCCGGACTCGGTGGTGTCGCTCGGGCTGGGCAGACAACGGGCACCAAAGGTCTCCATGAAGGCACGGCGATAGGGCTTCTGCTGGTAGCTCACCTTGACCATGTAGACCAGGATCTCCAGCCCGAAGAAGGATCCCGCCAGGGCCAGGGACGAGCCCCACTGACCGGCCCCGGTCTCGGTGGTGATGCGCTTGACCCCTTCCTGCTTGTTATAAAAGGCCTGGGCGATGGCGGTGTTGGCCTTGTGGCTACCGGCGGGGCTGACGCCCTCGTATTTGTAGAAGATCTTGGCCGGTGTGTCCAATGCCTGCTCCAGCCGGCGCGCCCGGAAGAGTGGCGAGGGACGCCATTGCCGATAGACCTCGCGTACCGGCTGCGGGATCTCGATCTCGCGCTCGGTGCTCACCTCCTGCTCGATGACGGCACGCGGAAAGATGACCCCGAGCTCCTCCGGCGTGATCGGCTGCTGGGTCCCCGGGTGCAGCACCGGATCCAGCGGCTTGGGGAGATCCGCGTTGATGTTGTACCAGAAGCGGGGAAGCTGTTGCTCGTCGAGCAGATATTTGACTGGGTCGCTCATGCTGTCATTCGGCCTCGGTGATGGAGTGGCGACCAGCGGCCGGGTGGCAGCCGGTCTCTGTCGTCGGTTGGCAAGTTTGCCAGTTTTGGTCCGAGGCTTGTATACCGAGTTGGGCCTCGCTCCCGTGGAAGCGCCTGATCGAGTGGGTGTTACATCGCGTCCAGATCGATCCCCGCAGGCTCGTCGCGGCGAGGCGCCGCTCCCACCAAATCGAGCGGCTGGGGTGCTGTTCCACGGTAACCCATTGGTCAACAATAAAGACGAATCCGCTGAAACCGCTCGTGAGCAGAGCTACCAAAAACACTTGCTCTTTCGTCCAAGTGTTCAGGCAGACACCTGATGCCGGAGGCGATTCTCCGGCTCATTGCGGGTTGCCCGAGCGGAGATCGTCTGCCAGGTCCCGAAGCACCTTCGGATTTCGTCTGGCAATCGCGAGCAGTGTCCGCGCGGCGCCGCTGGGCTGTTTGCGACCCTGCTCCCAGCCTTGCAGAGTGCGAACGGACACGCCAAGCAACTGTGCAAACTGGGCTTGAGAGAGACCCGTTTCCTGTCTTGCGGCGAGGGCCGGTGGCCATACCACGTTTCCTTCCCCAGCCTTCATTTCTCTAACAGCCTGGAGTACCTCTGCCGCGAGATCACGGTTGGCCTCGTAAGCCTCGATCTCGCTTTCCTTCAATGGCTCAACTTTCGAGGGCACGGCGTATCTCCTGTAGTTTCTGGCCAGTGAGGTTGTCTGTTTTCGGCTTGGCATATAGCGTCAGAAGAATCAGCTCGCCGGCGGCGGTGCGTGTGTAATAGACGACCCTGACACCACCGGATTTACCGGATCCAGCCCGCCGCCAGCGGACTTTGCGCAACCCTCCTGACTCGGGAATCACATCCCCAGCATCAGGGTTATCGGCGACGTAGGCGGCGAAGCTGCCACGTTCGTCCTCTGTCCAATACAGAGGCCATTGCTTCTGAAACAACGGGGTCTCGATCACGGTCAGCATCGGGCCAATGTACGCCTAAGGAGTAGTTCTGTCCATCGCATCCGGCTGAGGTTGTATTGTCGCAGATGGGCCTCGATCACCGGTTCGCCCGATCCGTTGAGTCGGCATCGCGCATCATGCGGCAGCATCACGTGGGAGCGGCGCCCCGCCGCGAAGAGTCTCGTAGGTTGGGGTGAGGAACGAACCCCAACGCGG
>JANQGF010000280.1 GCA_028277465.1 Chromatiaceae bacterium | reverse complement strand
ACCTGCACGAATCCGGGGTGCAGAAGGCCATCAAGGCCGCGGTCGGCAAGGCTGGGATCACCAAGCGTGCCTATATGCACCCGATTTGTAAAAGCTTCGCCAGTCATCTGTTACAGGCGAACGACGACATCCGGACCATCCACTACTGGGTCACAGCGATGTGAAGACGACCATGATCTATAACCCAGACCATTCCGAGGGTGACGCTGAAGGACGCGTGCAGTCCGCTGTACTTCTAGGCGATTGCCGTTTAGAGGTCTGGTCCGCACAGCGGACCCTACATTTCGTGACTTGGTAGTCTGGTCCGCACAGCGGACCCTACATTTCGTGACTTGGTAGGGTCCGCTGTGCGGACCGAATCGCTCTAAGGAACGATTCAGAAACAAGTGGTGCAACTTGAGCCGCTCTTGTTGGGCACGCTCCGCTTTGCCCAACCTACGGTGTGTAGGTTGTTTCTGAATCATTACTAAGCCACGGCCGTCTCCTCGGCGGGGGCACCGGTCAGCGTACGGCGGACCCGCTCGAAGCGGGCGGTCAGGCTCTCGCTCGCAGGTGCTGGCCCGCATAGATACCAAGTCTGCAGTAAGTGGGTGGCGCCCGTCAGGGGGTCTTCCTCTCGTTCGCCCATGCGCTCAGAGAGTCGGGCGACTTGCAGCTCCAAACGCTCTTGCGCCAACTCCGGAGGCGATTGGACACCGGCAATGATCTCGAGCTGCAGGCAGAGTCGGCCGCGTGTCTTCTGGTTGGCAGCGTAGCCTCGCCGTAGCTCAGAGATTTGCTCCGGGTCCTGTGCTGCCGCCAGGGCGCGTTCGAAGCGAGCCGCCAGCGCCTCTTGCAGCTCCGGGTCCGCATGAGCAGGAAGCTCCTTCCAGCGTCGCTGGGCGGTCTCGGGATCGATCGGTTCGGCGGTCTCACCGAGCAGGCTGAGCTCGAGACGCTCACAGAGATCGGCCTGGCGTTGCAGCAGATCGAGTGTGGCCCGTCGCTGGCCGTCCTCGCCGGCCTGACGGCGTTGCGCCAGCGCCTCGCGGCACTCCCGCCAGCGTTGCGCCAATCGGCCAGCGGCCTGGCGTGGAACCGGCAAGGCCTCGGTGGCATGCCAGCGCTCCTCGAGATCGCGTTGAACGGCGGCCAGAAGACCAGGGTCCTGCTCGTCCGTCGCGCAGGCCAATGCCTCTGCGCAAATGGCCTCGCGGGTCGCGAGATTCTCCTTGAGCTCGTCGGCCTGCGCCTGGTGCAGTGCCGCTCGACGCTCGAACACGGCGTCGCAGGCAGCGCGGAACTCTTGCCAGAGTCTGTTCTCTTCCTTCTGCCGGGCCGGGACCGTCGTTCGCCACTCTTGCTGTAGGGCCTTGGTCTCTCTGATCGCCGCTTCCAGTCCAGCCGTCTCGGCCAAGGCGCGCACCCGTTCGATCAGCTGGCGCTTGAACGCCTGATTGCGTTTGCGCTCGGCATCCAGCAGTTGGTCGAGCTGTCTGAGCGAGCGGTGGAAACGCCGTTCGAGATGTTTGCGATCACGGCCTTCAGTGTGGCCGATGGTGGCCCAGGTCTGACGGATCTCGCGCTCGGCGCGCTGGATCCGCTTCCAGTCCACTCGCTCCCAATCGACCTTGCCCAAGAAGTCCTCGACCTGCTGGCAGACCTGCTCACGGGCCACGCGGTTCGCCTCACGCTCCGCGGCCCGACTCTCGAGATAGGGACGGCAGCGTGCATAGACTGCCTCCGAAGCGGCATGAAAGCGGTCCCAGAGCCGCTGTTTCGCCGGCGGGCCCGACTTGTCGAGCGCCTTCCAGTCCATCTGTAGCGCCCGAAGACGCTCGGCCAGCGCCTCCAGGGGGAGCTCGGCGTCACGCAAGGCCTCCATGCTCTCGCAGAGCCCCTCGCGGTGTTGGTCCGCGCCCCAGCGCCGCCAGTGTTGGAGCTCGCGTAGCCGCGGCGCGAGCAGGCGCAATCGTTTCGCGATCTCGGCGGCGGACCCGCGTGGGAGGCCACTTGCCTGAATCAACTCCAATCCGGCCTGCAGGCTCTGAAAGAGCGGATCGGCCTTCCTGAGCTCACCGGCCTCGAGATGGGCTTCCAGTGCGGCGAGCCGATCTGGGAGCTGTTTGAGTCGCTGTTCGGCATGTCTGACCTGGTTCTTGAGGCGGGTCTCGAGTCGCTCTGCGAGCGGAAGGAACTGCTGCGCCAGGTCGGTTTCTGGCTGGTCCCCGGCAAGCGTGCGCCCCTCCGTGAGCAGCGACTTGACCGCTTTGTGGTCTAACGCCTTGGATTCTTTGATCAGTTGCTCAACTCGATCGATCGTCTCACATAGCCGCTCTTTCCGGTTGCGCTGATTCGCCCGTCCTTTGCGGGCCTCGGCCGCCGCTTGGACGAGCCGCTGGTAGCGCGCATCGAGCGGGCCTTGCCGGTCGGGTGGTAGCAGTGGGAGGGCCTTCCAGGCCGTCTCGGTCCGATCGAGCAGGGCGCTGATCTCGGCCTCGTCGGCGAGGTCGGACGCGGCGGACAGGGTCTCGAGCAGGGCTTGGCGCTCTGCGTAGACCCTCTCTCGGGCCGCCTGCTCCTCGATCTGGGCCGCGCGTTCACGCCGATGGTCGTCATAGGCCTTCAGAAAACGCTCGCGCTCAGATTGGTAGCGCACCCGCCATTGGGGCTCGGCCTGGGTCTCGATGGAGGCCCATTGGCGATCGAGGTGGTCCAGTAATGCTTTGTCTTGGTTCCAGTTTCCCAACCGCCCAAGGCGTTCGACCTTGGCGCAGATCTCCTCGCTTCGGGCGCGTATCCGTTGTGGCAGGGCTTCCCTTTCCGCGAGCAGGCGCAGCTTCTCGCGTGCGCCGCGATAGACGGTCTTGTCCTTCTTCCCGATCCGACGCACGACCTGCTCCAGCGCCTCCTTGTCCTCCAGGCGCTCGACGGCGCGGCCGCGGTTGGCGGCGAGGGGATCCTCGAGCGCACAGCGTACAAGCAAGTCCGGTGATCCGAGACGTTCGATCGCCGCCCTGCGGACCGCAGGCGATTCGGCCTCGACGGCGACCCGATCCAGGACAGGGCCGGCTGCGAGCTGACCGACGGCGTCGAGCAACGCGGCGAGCGCGATCGACTCGGACTCCGCGCCGCACAGGAGCCGACAATAGCGATCGGCGGCCGCTTCGCGCACCCCGGCCTCTGGGTCTTGGGTCCAGAGTTGTTGCAGCAGCGCGAGATCCACAAGCCGGCTTGCGGCACGGCGCCGGAGCGCCGGATCCGATTGATTTCGCGCCTGCTCGACGAGGCTTTCCTGCTGCTCCGGTTTGACAGGCTGCTTGGGTTGGGGAGCGGCCAATCCCCGTTTCTTGAGAAATCGCGCGAATAGCATGTCAGCTGGTCCTAACGATCATGGCGGTTGACGCCATCCCCGGAAGATGGAACATCCGTCGCCATCTGCATGGGAATTTCCGGCAATCGCCTAACTCGTTGCGCAAACTTGACATTATACAGTGGACAAGCGCGGGGTCTCGGGTCGGATCGTGCGAGGCTTGGGATGCGACTCTGCGCCGTGAGTCAGCCAGGTTCGATCAGCCCGGCGAGTGCGGTTGGTTCATCCGGTAGGCCGATCCCGGCCTCTGCGGCGAGCAACCGCAAGGCGGCGAGAAAGGGTGTGCCCGGATTCAGTTCAGCCTTGATCTCGAAACAGTTCTCGTAAGCCGCCGCGACGCGAGACACGAAGCAAGGGGCGACCGGAGAGGCGGGGAGGACTGCGGCCCTGGTCTCGGCGGCGGCGGAGACGGCGCTTGAGATGCGCTTCAACTCCTCACCCACGGCGTCCAGGTAAGGCTCATCGTAACCACGTTTGAAGCGGTCGCTTGCCTGCAATGCCGAGGTGACGGCCGTACGG
Source organism: Chromatiaceae bacterium (assembly GCA_028277465.1). Lineage (GTDB taxonomy): Bacteria > Pseudomonadota > Gammaproteobacteria > Chromatiales > Chromatiaceae > JANQGF01. The sequence continues at coordinate 6,908 of JANQGF010000280.1, read as the reverse complement.
TCCTGCGGGTCGAGTCCTGCGAGCCGCTGCGAGACAAGCTCGAGCGCCTCGGCAAGCTCCCGGAGTTCGGTGTCCGTCGATCCAGCGGCTGTGCGCGAGGCGTCTGCGCTCGGTTCGCCTGCTCCGCAGCTTGCGATGCTGTATTCCACGGCGGCTGCGAACAGATGACGGCTGTCAGGGTCTCCGATCGAGCCCTCCGTCAAGAGCGCCATCAAACGCTCGCGCTGTCCTTCCGAGAGCCGGCAGGGGGCAAGAAAACGCGTCTTGCCGTCCGTCGTGGCACCCTTCTTGGACCTCGGCTGTCTTGGCGCTGACCTTGGTTCCACGACCGGGCCGGCCCGAGGGGGTTTCGCGCGCGGTCTTGCCGTCCCATCTGTGCCTGCTTTCCTCATGATTCCAGCCGCCCTTGTTGGGCACGCTCCGCTTTGCCCAACCTACGGTGTATAGGTTGTTTCTGAATCATTACTTATCGAGGATCGAGGGAGGCCGCCTGGTCGCGAGCATCATCGGCTCCCGAGTCTAGCCCCGGACGAAGGGATTGCGGAGTCGTTCCTGACCAAGCGTCGACATGGGGCCGTGACCGGGGATGAAGCGGACATCGTCCCCGAGCGGGAAGAGCCGTCGTCGGATCGAGTCGAGGAGCTGTTGGTGATCTCCACGCGGGAAATCGGTTCGGCCAACAGAGCCGCGAAAGATGAGGTCTCCGACCTGGGCCAGGCGCCCCGATGGATCGAAAAAGACCAGGTGTCCAGGCGTATGCCCCGGACAATGCAGGACTTGGAGACTTTCTTCGCCGAACTTGACGCGATCGCCGTCTTGGAGCCATTGCTCCGGCTCGAAGTTCCGAACCCTTGGAAGACCGAACATATGGCTCTGGGCCTCCAGGCCCCGAATCAGAAAGGCATCGTCCCGATGTGGTCCGACAATCGGCAGTGCAAGGTGTTGCGCCACCTCCGCACTGGCGCCCACATGGTCAAGATGGCCGTGGGTCAGCAGGATGCGCTCGGGTCTCAGCCGCAGCTCGGAGATCAACGCCAGGATCCGCTCGGTGTCGCCGCCGGGATCGATGACGACGGCGGCACGGGTTCGGGCGCACCAGAGCAGGGTGCAGTTCTGCTCGAAGGGGGTTACGGGAAGGATTTGGAATTGCACGTTGTTCGCCATCCGCTCCGGGTGCGCTGCCGCGGAGGATCGCTGAGGCCGTCGGGCTGCTCGCCGCAGAGGATCGGTCGTGAAGGCGCCGCGCGGGGAGCCGTGATGGACATCGAGGTGCTCCTGGTCCGAGAATCGACCCGCAAGCTGGTCTGCCCGTCCCTCCCGGGCGCTTCACCAAAGGGGCCGCCTGGACCAGGGTCGCTCACTCTGGTGCAAAGGTCAAACAGGATACAAAGCGCGCGGGCCGATTCTCTTTCGCCGATGAGTCGTGGTGTCAAGCCCTCATGCTATCCATCGGGGCGCGTTCGATACCGGCTAGGTCGCACATCAGGCCGTGGGACGGCTTCCGGTTCAGGCGCGCAACATGGCGTAGAGTGTGTCCTTGAGGTGCAGCCGTTCTTTCTTGAGGTCCTCGATGGTCTCGTCAGCGACCGGTGTTCCGAGCTCTTCGATGGTGCGCACGCGGGCATCGAGCCCATTGTAGTCGTCCATGAGCTTCGCGAATTTCGGGTCCTCCGCACGCAAGGCCGCGATCTTGCCTTCCAGGTCCGGGAACTCGTGAATCAGGTCGTGGGATTCACCAAGCATAGTGTCCGCTCCTCTTGACGGTGGCCGCTGCGCGGATCGTGCAAGCGGTCTCGGCAGTGAGTTGAGAGTAAGTCGAAATTGGGCGAAGGGCAGCCGCGCGGGCGACCGCAATTCCAGGGAGTCTCAACCCGAGTCGCCACAGGTCACCTCTCGGACAGCTGCATGGCCCAACTCCATTGCGCAAGGCTGCCGTTCAACCCGAAGTCTCTCAGTGCTGACCCTGAGACGACCCGAATGGACGCCGGTGCAAAGGGACCTCGAGGATTCGAGGGCGTCTCCAATGGCTCACCGGCGCCACGATAAAACGCCCAAAACAGCAGGAGTATACTCCAGGAGGAGAGAACCGAAACAGTCCAGTCATATATCTTATTAGGAGTGGATTCACAACTCCCCCGGGAGGCTGCCGGGTCGCGCGGCTATTTGTGCTTTGCATCCAGCTGCTTGATGACGTCGTTGGTGATTTCGAGCGCGTCATCGATATAGACGAGACCTGCGAGACCGCGCTCCACCACCATTCCCAGCTTCTTCTTCGCGGCGACGCGATTGACCGCCTCGCGCGCGGGCTCGATGATCTCGCGGCCCTTCTCCTGTTGCGCCTTCATGAGGGCCTGCTGAATCGGCAGCGCTTTCTTCTGGAAGGCCTCGATGCGTGCCTGGATGTCCTTTTCTTTCTTGGTCGCCTGATCCTTGCTCATCAACAGCTTGTCTCGTTCCAGGGCCTCCTGCATCTGCTGGATCTGCAGCTCTTCTTGCGCGAGCTCCTTGCCGCGTGGCTCGAACTCCTTGCGCAGCTGCTCCTGCAAACGCTTCCCGAGTTTGCTCTCCTCGAGAACCCTTTGCATGTCGACATAGCCGATGCCGGTGTTGCCTCCAGCCTGGGCGGTGAATGGAATCAAGAGCAAGAGCAGTAGGAAGAGAAAGGGACGGGTCATCAGTGGCACTCCGAGGGTTGAGCAGTTGGTTCTAGCGAGACGCCGGTTGATCAGCGTCCCCCTGGGCGAAAAGACGCGCTGCGGCGCGCGGATTGGTCTGGGGGCCGATTTCGATGCAGGGCTGGATTCTATACAGGCTGCGCCCCAGGTGACAGGGCGGAGCTGCTTGCGTCCCGGTCACGACTGTCGGATCCTCTAGGGAGAGATCCGACTTGTCCGGGTCTAACCCAAATCCCATTCCCGGAGACGCTCATCGTGGCCAACTCGCTCCAAGATCAGCTCCTCAAGGCGGGCTTAGTCGATGAACAGAGGCTTAAGCAGGCGCGTTCGTCGAAACGCAAGCAAGGCAAACAGACCGGCAAGCGAGGCCGGCAGGCGGACAACGAGGCGCGGCAGGCGGCCATGCGCGCCCGCGCCGAGAAGGCCGAACGCGACCGCGAATTGAATCGTCGGCGTCAGGAGGAAGCGACCTTGCGTGCCGCCGAGAACGAGATGCGCCAGCTCATTCATACTCACCGTGTGATCCGCGACGGTGCCGATCTGGCCTTCAACTTCACCGACGGGAATCTTCTCAAGCGCATCTACGTCAACCGGGAGCAGCAGGCCAAGTTGGTCTCGGGGCAGCTCGCCATCGTGCGCCAGGACGAGTTCTATGAGCTCATCCCCGCCGAGATCGCCGAGCGGGTGCGTGCCCGGGACCCCAGTCTGGTGCTGTTGCACAATCAGCCGAGGGAGGAGAAGGATGCCGATGATCCCTACGCGGATTATCAGGTTCCGGACGACATGATGTGGTAAGGAGCGAAGATGTCCGACCCCGCTAATCTCAAGCTCGCGGTCCTGATCGATGCAGACAATGCACAGGCGAGCTTGGTCGAGGGCCTGCTGGCGGAGGTCGCCAAGTACGGCACCGCCCATGTCAAACGTATCTATGGCGACTGGACCCTGCCGAACCTGGGCTCCTGGAAGGAGACCCTGCTCCAGCATTCGATCCAGCCCATGCAGCAGTTCCGCTACACCAAGGGGAAGAACGCCACCGACGGGGCCATGATGATCGACGCCATGGATCTGCTCTATTCGAGCAATTTCGACGGCTTCTGCATCGTCTCCAGCGACAGCGACTTCACGCGTCTGGCCTCGCGGCTGCGCGAATCCGGCATGATGGTCTATGGCTTCGGCGAACGGAAGACCCCTGAACCCTTCGTTGCGGCCTGCGACAAGTTCGTCTACACGGAGGTGTTGCGCGAAGACGCCAGCGGTGATACCACGCGCCGCAAGAGCGGCAAGGAGCTCGGACGCGATGCCAAGTTGGTGCATCTGCTGCGCAGTGCGGTGGACAGCGCGGCCGATGATACCGGGTGGGCGGCATTGGGCACGGTCGGCTCGGCCATTGCCAAGCGCAGCCCGGAGTTCGACTCGCGCAACTATGGCTATGCCAAGCTCAGCGGGCTGCTCAAGGCGATGCAGCTGTTCGACCTCGAAGAACGGCCGGTGGGACGCGGGCCGAACAAGGCACTCTATGTCCGCGATCGCAAGAGCTCGGCCGCGGCCTGAGCCGCGCAGCTGGTCGCTTCTCGGCGCGCCCGAAGGGGGCCCGCAGAAGGCGCCGAGCGGATGTGTCAGCCGCTGTCGACCATGACCCTGATCGACACCCACTGTCACCTGGACCTGGCCGCCTTCGCTGCCGACCGTGACGCGGTCAGACGGCGTGCCGGTGCCGCAGGCCTGGTCGGGATCCTGGTTCCGGCGATCTTGGCCGAAGGCTGGAGCGGACTGCTTGCGCTCTGCGCCCAGGCACCTGAACTGCTCCCCGCACTCTATCCGGCCCTCGGCCTCCACCCCGTCTATCTCGATCGGCATCGCGAGTCCGACATCGCCGACCTGGAGCAAGCCATCGCCACCCATCGGCCGGTCGCCGTGGGCGAGATCGGTCTGGATTTCTTCGTCCGAGAGCTGGACCCAGCGCGCCAGCAATGGCTGTTCGAGGCCCAGCTGGAGTTGGCCCGAGAGGCCCGGTTGCCAGTGCTTCTCCATGTGCGTCGGGCGCACCAAGAGGTCTTGGCCGCGTTGCGACGGGCCCAGGTGTGCGGCGGCATCGTCCATGCCTTCAATGGCAGTCTGCAACAGGCCCACGCCTATCTGGACCTGGGGTTTCGGCTCGGCTTCGGTGGCGTGCTGACCTTCGAGCGCTCCACCAAGCTGAGACGCTTGGCCGCGGCCTTGCCGGCCGAGGCGATCGTGCTGGAGACGGACGCCCCGGATATGGCGGTCGCTGCGCATCGGGGCGAGCGCAACAGCCCGGAATATCTGCCGGATGTGCTCACTGCACTGGCCCAGGTGCGGGACGCGGATCCGGCCGAGTTGGCGGACCTCACGACCGCCAACGCGCGTGCCGTGCTGAGGCTCGCGTGAGCGGCCCGGAGTCGGCTGCCGCGGAGGGCCTCTGGGATCGGACCCGCATTCTGGTGGGCGACGCCGGCTTGAAACGCTTGGGTGAAAGCCGCGTCTTCCTCGCCGGGCTCGGCGGGGTGGGGTCCTTCGCCGCCGAAGCACTGGCCCGTGCTGGCGTCGGCGCACTCACCCTGGCCGATCACGACCGTGTGTCCCCCTCGAACCTGAACCGCCAGCTGATCGCCTTGAGTTCCACGATCGGGCGTCGCAAGACCGAGGTGATGGCGGAGCGTATCGCGGACATCAACCCGGCCTGTCGGCTGACGCTGATCGAGGACTTTCTGGCCGCGGAGGGGATGGAGGCGACCCTGGCGCCAGGATTCGATCAGGTGATCGATGCCATCGATAGTCTCGGCAGCAAGGTCTCTTTGATCGAGACCTCGGTGCGCTTGGGATTGCCGATCGCGAGCAGCATGGGCGCCGGCGGGCGCTTGGACCCGATTCGTGTTCAAGTCGGTGATCTGATGGATACCCGGGTCTGCCCGCTCGCGCGGGAGGTGCGCAGCCGTCTGCGTCGGCGCGGGATCGGGCGCGGCGTGACGGTCGTCTGGTCCGACGAGTCGCCCCTGCCCCCATTGCCCCCAGCGGCGAGCGGTCGTGGCCGCCCGCGGGCGGTCAATGGGACGCTGAGCTACTTGCCCTCGCTGTTCGGCCTCCTGCTGGCCGGAGTGGTGATCCGCCGTCTGCTCGCATGAGCCCGTGCAGCAAAAGGTGCCATCTGACGACCCGGGTCCTGCGACTCTGTGCTCGACTGCTCATGTCGAGGTCTCGATCGACTGCTCGGACGCGAGGCCGGTGAGGCCCTCGCTCAGACGCCACAGACGCCGATTGGCCTCCGGGTCGCGGGCCTGTGCCGGCGCGCGGATCCGCTTGCGATCGCCGAAATACTCACCACTGACGTCTTCCAGCTCTGCCGCCTCGGCGACATAGAGCACGCGCCGAGCGGCCTGGTCGGGGGAGGGCAGTGCCCAGCCCAGCGAGAACCCGACCAGCTTCCAGAAGAGACCCTGGGCGCCGTCGGTGCCGCCGAGATTGGACTTGAAGACACCGGGAAAGACGCAATTGACGGTGACACCGCTTCCCTGGAGCCGGCGTGCCAGCTCGAAGGTGAAATGCAGATTGCCGAGCTTGGATTGGCCGTAGGCCTGCATCAGACGGTAGGGCCGCCGCTCCCAGTTCAGATCGGTGAAGTCGACGGCGGTGTCGATACGGGTCCCGACATTGACGATGCGCGCGGGCGCGCTGCTTTGGAGTCGTTCCAGCAGCAGATTCGTCAAGAGGAAGGGTGCCAAATGGTTGACTGCCAGGGCGCACTCGATCCCGTCTGGGCTCGAGCCTCGCTTCGGATAGGCGGTGCCGGCGTTGTTCACCAGGAGGTGCAGTCGCTCGAAACGCGCCAGCACCTCGGCGGCGAGGGCGCGGATTGCAGACTGGTCGGCCAGATCGGTGATGAAGAGATGCAGGTCCGGGTTCGCGGTGGCGTCACGGATCTCGGCGAGCGCTGCCTCGCCGCGCGCCCGGTCGCGGGCCACCAGGCCGACACGGGCGCCCCCCGCCGCGAGCGCACGGGCGACGGCCTTCCCCAGGCCCGAGTTGGCGCCTGTGATGAGCGCGGTCTTGCTCTCTGTCTTCGTCATCCGGGTCTCTCGAACTAAGGCGATTTCTGTCAATGTTCATACCATCTGTCTTGTCTTGACGCCCGCCTTCGGTGTCGCGCCACCAGTCACATCGCCCGGCGATGCTCCTGGTGGCGCTCCTTGAAGGCGAGCCTCAATCCGGCGCCAT
>JANQGF010000264.1 GCA_028277465.1 Chromatiaceae bacterium | reverse complement strand
CGATTCAGAAACAAGTGGTGCAACTTGAGCCACCCTTGTTGGGCACGCTCCGCTTTGCCCAACCTACGGTGTGTAGGTTGTTTCTGAATCATTACTTAGGGCGAGATCAGCCCGATGGCCGATGCCGCATAGTTCAGGGCCGCGTCGACGGCAAAGGGTGTCTCTGTATCTCCCGCGTAGATCAATGCCGTCGAGGCGTCCCAAACCTCTCGTTTGACGAAGATTCCGCCGAGGGCTGCGGGGCCTCGATCGATTCCTTGACCTGTTGCGTCCTTTGCCCCTGTATCGACGTACAAGCGGATACAGAGCTGTGCTTCATTCTGATAGTCGCAACGGAAGCTGCTGATGAAGAGCAGGCCGTCGACGGGCTGGCCGGCAACTAGACAGGCGCCGACACCCTTGGTCAGGAAGGCTTGGGCCATCTGCTCGCCCGTTTCACCCTTTGCCAGGGCCTCGGAGGGTAGTGTATGGGCGAGGGTGGCATTGATGACCGCGTATCGCGAGATCCGATCGGCCAGCAAGGGGTAGAGCCTGTCTGCCTGTTCGACGCTGTAGGAATCGGCGCGAAAACGCATGAAGGAACAGGTGTGACCCGACTCGGAGTAGAGGAAGGTATAACCCACGTACCATTCTGGGGCCGCCGAGGATAGGGGCGAGAGGACCGTCAATAGCAGGAAAGAGAAAGCCGGGAACAAGCCTTTCATCGAACACCTCGCTGTCGCGGCTTCGACATCAAGCCGTCATTTCGCATGGTTAAACTCGCGCCAGGAGACGCGTGTTCGACACCCCCAACGATCCTGTGGCTGCAGAGTAGTCCCATGAGCATCCGCAAAAACGTCACTCTGGTTGCGATCTCGGTCACGCTTCTGGTGGCCGCCTCTCTGATCCTCTTCGCACGTTTGAGCGGTGCGCGCATCGAGGCACGCGTCGCGGAAGAGGTCACTGCCGGCAGGGGTCTGGTCTGGAGTCAGGCCACCGCAGGTCTGTTCGAGCAGATGGAGACCGGCATCCCCGACTTCGAGCGCGATTTCGCCCTCAGGCAGGCGCTCAAGGAGAGCGACTCCAATGCCCTGCGACAGGCGGTCGACTCGATCACCAATCTGATCGGAGACCAGGGCTACTTCGACCGACTCTATCTTTTCAATCTAGCAGAGGTGTTCTTATGTTGCAGCGACCAGGATGAGGCGCCGCCCGATGTCGCCGCCTTGATGCAGGCGACCATCCAGGACGGGAAGCCACACCGAAGCATCGGGCTGAACGCGCGCGGTGAGCCCGTCGCGCTCTTGGCTTTCGCCTTGTCTGTCAGGCGCAAACCGATCGGTGTTGCCTTGTTTCAGACGCAGCTCACCCCGGCATTGGAGCGTTTCAAGTCGATCGGGGATTCGGATGTCTTTCTGGTCGGGGCCGAGGGCCAGGTGTTCCAAGCGACCCGGCCCGAGCTCTTTGAGCCCCTCGGTATCGAAGTGCCGCCCTTGGGGGAGATCGACCACCAGACCCTGGATCTGGGCGAGGTCGTCTATACGGCCGCCATCCTTCCCGTCCAGGGGCTGGAGGGGCGACCCGTGGCCCACCTGATCAGCATCGCGGACTATAGCGAGGCCTATGCGGTTCAACACCGATTCGAGCTGGTTGCCTACAGCAGCGTGGCCCTGATCCTGATACTGGCGACGATCGGTCTCTTCTGGTACATGCGCCATGCCTTGCGTCCTTTGGACGATGCAGTGGCGACGGTTACCGCTTTGGCGGAAGGGGATCTGGGCGTGTCTTTCGCCACCGACCGCAAGGACGAGGTGGGGCAATTGATGGCGGCCTTGCAGACGATGGTCGAGCGCATTCGCGGCATCATCGGTCAGCTCCATGCCGCGAGCCATGATCTTCACTATTCGGCCGGCGACATGGCGCGTCTGGCGGAGACCAGCAAGATCCAATTCGATCGTCAGAGGTCCGAGACGAGCAATGTGGATCTCGCCGTCAGTCAATTGGCGAGCTCGGCCCACGAGGTGGCCACGCATACCACCAGGGCGGTCGGGGTGACCACCGAGGCCCGCGAGCGCATCGAGGGCAGCCGTCGGATCATCGAGGAGACGACCGGTATCATCGAGCTTCTCGCAACCGAGATCGATCAGGCTGCCGACGTGGTGATCGGCCTGGCGGACCACGGCCACGCTGTGGGTAAGGTGCTGGAGGTCATCCGCAATATCGCGAGTCAGACCAATCTACTGGCCCTGAACGCAGCCATCGAGGCAGCCCGCGCCGGTCAGCACGGTCGTGGTTTCGCCGTGGTTGCCGACGAGGTGCGTCAGTTGGCGAACCGGACCCACGAGTCGATCCAGGAGATCGAGGCCATGATCGGCGCCCTCCGGACCAGCTCCACGGACGCCGTCGGCGTGATTCGCGCCAATCGCGATCGGGCCAAAGAGAGCGTCGATCACTATGGCCAGGCCGTACGGAACCTGGATACCTTTTCGGATGCCGTCAATCGCCTGACGGACATGACCCACCAGATCGCCAGCGCCGCGGAGCAGCAGAGCCGGATGGCCGAGGAGATCGCCGGCGCAATCAGTCAAATCAGCCAGTTGGCGCAGGAGCACGCGAAGGCCGCGGATTCCGGATTCGGTCATAGCGCTCGCTTGAGCGCCTTGTCGAGCACACTCAAGGATCAGGTCGACTATTTCCGGCTCCATTGAGGCCCGAGTGTTGAGTCGCTGAATTCCAAGGCATTCAGAAGCCTGAGCGAAACAGGACCGCCAATCGAGGGGAAGACACGACCCGGATCATGTTATAAAGCGGGTGTTCGCGATCCGTGGTGTGCGGTTCGCGCTCTCGACAAGAGGATTCGACGCACCTGGCGACCGCCTCTGGAGTGTCCTAGATGCCGGCTGGTCTGTTCACCCGCGCTCTCTCGTGGTTCCTTGCCGCCGGCATGCTGTGCGCGCTGACTGGTTGGGCGGACGAGCGGGACCCGAGCTTTCGTCTCGGCGTCATCCAGGAGCGTCCCGGCGATCCGACGCTCCCGTTCGTGCAGTACGGCGAGCTCCTGGACTATCTCTCGGGGAGGCTGGGAGAGGAGCGGATCCGCGTCGCTGGCCTCGTGGTCGCCGAAGACATCGAGTCGATGGGTGCGCGAATCGCGCGTGGCGAGGTGGATGCACTGATCGAAAGCCTCATGCCGACGCTGACCCTGGAGCGCCAGACCGGTCTGGTCCGTCCTGCACTCTTGGTCTGGCGCAAGGGCCAGCGCGAGTATCGCAGCCTCTTCTTCGCCCGCAAGGACAGCCCGATCCAACGGCTGCAGGACTTGAATGGTCGCTCCATCGTCTTCGAGTCGGAGCGGTCGACCTCCGCCTATTTCTTGCCTCGTGTGACCCTTCAAGCCGCCGGCCTGAAGCTGCTGCGTGCGACCGATGTACCGCCCACCGCCGGCGAGGCGGTGGCTTACCGCTTCGCGGGCTCGGAGCTGAATCAGGCCTACTGGGTGGAGCGCGGCAAGGCGGACGCGGGCGCATTCAATGACGGCGATTGGGAGCGCACGCCACCCTCAGTGCGGAGTTCGCTGCGGGTCTTCCATCGGACCGAACCCGTCCTGCGGTACCTCTTGTCCTTCGATCGAAGACTCGACCCTGGGATCCGATCGACTGTGATCCAGGGCCTGTTGGAGATGTCCGCTTCCTCTCGTGGCCGCGTAGCGCTTGACCAGGCGGCGCGGATTGTCAGGTTCGAGACCCTGACTGACAAGGACGAAGCCCAGCTCGAGAACTGGCGCCGGGTTTTGGGTGAGCTGCAACCCTAGTCCATGCTGCATACCATCCGAGGTCGCCTCGCGCTCCATTTCACACTCCTGATCGCGGGACTGCTGGTCCTCATGCTGTCGCTGACGGCTTGGCTGGCCTACCGTTTGATCGATGAACTGAGACCCAGCATCCTAGGGACCTTCGAAGAGACCCAGACCCTGAACGAGAAGAACGTGCTGCTCAACAGTGCGAGCTATCTCAGCGAACGGCTCTATCCCTTTCTGCAGACGCTCAATGTCTCGGCACTCGATGCCGAGATAGCCCAGATCAAGAACTGGTTGCCGATCCAGTCCTTCGTCGTCGCCGACCTCGCGGGACGCATCGTCACCGACGGGTCGCGCGAGAATCCACGTTATGGTGAGCCCCTGTCACTCCCCGATGAGTTGCTGCCGCAGCAGCCGATCCTCTATCCCTTGGTGGGAGAGAGCAAGCTGCTCTTCGTGGTTGCGCTCAACGACCAAGTCGCGGGATACGCCGTCGTCACCCTCTCAGACGCCGCCTTGCGCACATCACTGGGTGTGTTGGACGAGCAGGTGACGGCCCTGTGGGAAGGGGCTAGCCGCTCGTTTCTGGTCGGAGCCGGGCTGTTGTCGCTCCTGCTCGGGGCCTTCGCCCCAATCTTCGTTTGGCGGCTCTCGCGAACTCTGAGTCAGCCGGTGTCCGAGATGATCGAGGCGGCCGAGGCCTATGCCGGCGGCAATCTGGATATCGCCTTGCCGGTCAGGTCCGACGACGAGCTCGGCCACCTCGCGCTCGCGCTCAACACCATGGCCCAGGAGCTGAAGGTCAGTCATCGGCGGATGCGCCATCTGGCCAACTATGATGCGCTCACCGGGCTGCCCAACCGTCATCTCTTCCAAGACCGGTTGCGGCACGCACTGAATGCTGCAGACCGCAGCGGGCACCGGCTCGGTCTGCTCTTTCTCGATCTCGACGGCTTCAAGGCGGTCAACGACACCCTGGGTCATGGATTCGGCGACGAGATTCTCAGGCTGATCGCAACCCGTTTGCGCCGCACCGTGCGTGCATGCGACACCGTGGCCCGACTGGGTGGCGATGAGTTCACCGTCATCGCCGAGGGGTTGCGGCAATCTCGAGATGTGGAGGTGCTGGCCAACAAGCTGCTCGCGGCACTGACGCAGCCCTATCTGATTCAGGAACAGAGTCTCTACCTGTCGGCCAGCATCGGTATCACGATCTATCCCCAGGACGGTGCCGACGCCGCGACCCTGCTGCGCAACGCCGACAGCGCCATGTATCTGTCCAAGCGACAGGGCAAGAACACCTACCGTTTCTTTACCCCGGAGCTCGACCTGGGTGCCAGTGAACGCCTGGGTCTCCAGCAGGGCCTGCGAGACGCCATCGAGCGCCAGGAGTTCGAGCTCTACTATCAACCACAGGTCGACGCACGGACTGGCGCCTTGGTCGGTGCGGAGACGCTTCTGCGTTGGTGTCGTCCAGTCGGAGTCGCGCCACCGGGCGAGTTCCTGGCCGCGCTCGAAGGCAGCGGATTGATGACCAAACTCACCGGCTGGATCCTGGCCGAGTCCTGTCGGACGCTGGCCCAGTGGCGCGCGCGGCTTCTACCGAGTCTGCGCATCGCAGTCAATCTATCTGCCCTGCAGCTGGAGCAGCCGGCCCTGCTCCCGATGGTCCAGCAGATACTGGAAGAAACGGAGCTTGCGAGCGACGCGCTCGAGATCGAGATCACCGAGGCCACCCTGCTGGAGGCCGAGCATGGGTTGGAGGTTGCGGATCGACTGCATCGGCTGGGCATCAGGCTAGCCATCGACGACTTCGGGAGCGGTTATTCCTCGATCGTTTCATTGAAACGTCTTGCGGTCGACAAGCTCAAGATCGATTCAAGCCTGGTTCGAGGTGTCCCGACGGACCGCGAAAGTTCAATCATCACCGCGGCATTGATTGGCCTGTCCGAACGACTGGATATCGAGACCCTGGCCGAGGGCGTGGAGTCATGGGACCAATGGCGGGCCCTGCGGGAGCAAGGTTGCGGCCTGATGCAGGGCTATTTCATCGGCCGGCCGCTGCCCGCGGACCAGTTCCTGGTGTGGGCCGAGAGCCGTGTCGCCAGGGGGAAGGATTGGACGTTGGACCTGGTCGCGGGTGCAGAATACCTCGGCGCATCGCACCTGCGCTAAAGCGATGAGGGTCATGGGCTGGCGAGGCTACCCTTCGCGGTTCGTGACGTCGCTCACGATTCGGCGTGGATGCCTTGGCTAGAATCTAGTGCAGCACTGATTTTCTATTGACGGATCGCGGCGTGCGTAACCCACTGAATCCGAGTACGTTTGCTGTGGATCGATTCACCAAGGCAAAATTGGTGCTGCACTAGCTCGGCATCGAAGCTTCCTGTGCGCGCTCCGAGGCGGCGCGTCGGCGCGGCAGCCCGAGGTCGTGGGGCAGATGGTGTGGAGATTGGGTTACAGTAGGCGCACCCTTCATA
>JANQGF010000240.1 GCA_028277465.1 Chromatiaceae bacterium | reverse complement strand
CGATTCAGAAACAAGTGGTGCAACTTGAGCCGCCCTTGTTGGGCACGCTCCGCTTTGCCCAACCTACGGTGTGTAGGTTGTTTCTGAATCATTACTTAGTCGCACAGGCTCTTAGGCGATTTCTGTCAATTCTCATACCACCTGGCTGGTCTTGACGCCCGCCTTTTGACAGAAATTGCCTTAGACCTCCTCGACATCGCGCAGAGGCCTCGCGGATGCGACCGATGCGAGACAGGCAGTCGGGGCCACGCATAAGATAATGGAGCGGGAGCGGCGCGGCGGGATGGACGGCGCGACCGCTGCCGCGGATTGAGACCTGGATCGCCCGTCCCCCGGATGCGGTCATGATCGTCGATCGAGGCACTCAGCCGCCTACGCCGGTCGGCGCGCTCGACTGGTTCGCGATCGGGATCTCGTTCGAGCCATAGTAGATCATGACCTGATAGGCGAGGGTGACGGACATCCCCAAGGTGACGGCAAGCAGAAGCAAGGAAAAGGGATCGGGTTTCCGTCGACTACGTTTAGATAGAATCAACATACTGGCGATCGATTCGGGTAAATTGTAAGAAATAGCATACAAGTGTATCAAATGATTAGAAAGGAACAAGCACCACAAGCCATGCGCTGGATCGTTTGCCCGACCCCAACGTGTATTATCATGACTTCGAGCGCGCTTGTCTGCGCGGGAGCCAGCGGTGAAAGAGCAAGCCATTAAGATCTCCGCGCGGAGTCGATACCAGCCCGATCGTTCCTCGCCCGAGGAAGGCCGGTACGTCTTCGCCTATACCATCACCATCGAGAATCGCGGCCAAGAGCCCGCCCGTTTGCTCGACCGACACTGGATCATCACAGATGCGGACGGTCGGGTGCAGGAGGTTCGGGGAGAGGGTGTCGTCGGCGAGCAGCCGCACTTGCAGCCGGGGGAGCGGTTCCAGTACACCAGCGGGACCGTGATCCCGACACCAGTGGGCAGCATGCACGGCAGCTACGGCATGATCGGCGACGATGGGATGCGTTTCGAGGCCATGATCCCGGCCTTTTCGCTGACCTCTACCACGACCATCCACTGAAGGGCGCCGCGGGTCGGGGCATTGAACGGCGATGCCGACCCACCCTTTCCTCTCGCCCCGAGTCTCTGATGCCAACCTACGCCGTCGGCGATATCCAGGGATGCTTCACCGAGTTGATGGAGCTGCTCGACAGACTCGCGTTCGATCCGGCCTCGGATCGACTTTGGCTCGCGGGCGACCTGGTGAATCGTGGTCCGGACTCGCTCGCCGTCCTGCGCTTCGTGCGGGGGCTCGGCGACGCAGCGGTCGCGGTGCTCGGCAATCACGACCTTCACTTGCTGGCACTCGATGCAGGCAATCGCAAGCACGCGAAGAGGAGCACTTTGGAGGCGGTCCTGACGGCCCCAGATTGCGAGGAGCTCCTGCACTGGCTGCGTCATCGCCCGCTTCTTCACCATGATTCGGCCAAGGGCTTGACTCTGATCCACGCGGGGCTGCCACCCCAATGGGACCTGGCGGACGCCCGGACCTGCGCCCGGGAACTGGAAGCGGCACTAAGAGGCAAGCACTACCGGGATTTTCTGCTCGCCATGTATGGCAACCAACCGGATCGCTGGTCACCCGATCTCACCGGCATAGATCGCTTGCGTTTCATTACCAACTCTTTGACCCGACTGCGCTATTGCACCCGCGATGGCGCCTTGGCCCTCAAGGAGAAGGGCAGCCTCGGGGAGCAGGCCGAGGGTCTCTTCGCCTGGTTTCAGACCCCCGGCCGGCGCACGGCCAAGGACCGGATCATCTTCGGTCACTGGTCCACCCTGGGTTACTGGGAGGGGGACAATGTGTGGGCGCTCGACAGCGGCTGTCTTTGGGGCGGCGCACTCACGGCCGTCCAGTTGGATCATCACCCGATTCGGCCGATCCAGGTGGACTGCGCCGGCTATCAGAGACCGAGCCAGGATTGATTCTAAACCGCGTCCAGAGCGAGATGCGTCGTTTTCATTTTGTGCTCGGCTTTGGGGGTTTCATCGACATCGCTGGAGACGCGGTTTAATTCTATTTTTTAATCTCTTAAACCGCGACAGCTCCGATGCTTGCCGTGGCTGCCAGAGCCGATCCAATCGAATAACTTCGCATACACCGCGCTAGGCGCGGTTTAGGAGCTTCGGTGGAGCTCCACGAAGCTCATGGCAAAGGGGTTTCGCCGGTCGGCCGCCACGTCGGTCCGGCTCACCTCGTGCCACTCATTCGGGTCCCAGCGTGGAAAGTGCACATCTCCCTGGACCTGGGTATGGACCAGGGTGAGATAGAGCCTGCTCGCGCGCGGCAAGGCCTGCGCATAGAGCGCGGCACCGCCAACGACCATCAGCTCCTCGGCGTCGTCCGCCACCGCGATGGCGGCGTCGAGCGAGGAGACGACTCGGCAGCCAGCCACCTGCAAGCTCGGGTCACGCGACAGGATGATATGCCGTCTCCGTGGCAGCAGCCCGGGTAGCGACTCCCAGGTCCGTCGGCCCATGAGAATGGGTTTGTCCAGGGTGAGACGTCTGAAGTGGGCGAGGTCGGCCGGCAAGTGCCAGGGCAATGCATTGCCACGGCCGATGACACCATTCTCGGCGATCGCCGCCACCAGAGACAGGATGGGCACGACCGAGCCCCGGCCCAGGTCGCGATCCGGGGCGGCCATCCTCGGCTCAGGCCGGGCTGGCCGCTGCCTTCGGCACGATCGCCGGTGCCGACCAGAGACGCTCCAGATTGTAGAAATCACGAACCTTCGGCAACATGACATGAACGACGACGCCGTTCAGGTCCACCAGGGCCCACTCGCCTTCGGCCACCCCTTCGGTCCCGAGCGGCGCCTCGCCCGCCTCTTTCGACCGAAAGGCGATCGTTTCGGCGATTGCCTTCACATGCCGGTCCGAGGTACCGGATGCGACGACCATGTAATCAGTGACCGCGGTCTTGCCGCGCACGTCCATGACCTGGATATCACGGGCCTTCATGTCGACCAGCGTATCGACGACCAGTTGCCGAAGTTGTTCAAGCTGCATAGGATCTCCTCTGCGCTAGGAATCTGAGTCTAGGATCTCGAGGTCTGCGACCTCGCCGGTTGAAGCGGCGCACTTGTAGAGACCGGCGCGCTCGATGAGCGCCAGCACCGCATCGGGCAGCAGATAACGTGGACTCAAGCCAAGCCGGATCAGTTCGCGTACGCGGGTCGATGAGATGTCGAGCTGGGTGACCTCCTGAAAGAGGATACGCCCGCCGGGTGCCATTGCCAGGGTGTCCGTCGAGTCGCAACCACGCTCGATAGAGAGACTCCGCAGCGCCTGGTCCCTGACCGACCCTTCTCCAGGCCTGACCATGACGACCAAGTGCGCCAACTCCAGGATCTCCAGCGGCCGATACCAGCTCATGAAGCCAGCAAAGGCATCGGTCCCGATCAGCAGACAGATGGGGCACCCCGCACCCACCTCGGACCGCAATGTCATCAGGGTGTCATAGGAGTAGGAGCCTCCCGAGCGTTCCAGCTCGCGCGCATCCGCAACCAGACCGGACTGATCGACGATCGCTGTCTCCAACATCGCTAGGCGCATCTCGGGCGAGGCCCGGGGCTGCGGTCGATGCACGGCAATACTCAATGGGATGAAGCGAACTTCATCGAGTCCAAGTGCCTGCAGACAATCCAAGGCCGGACGTAGATGTCCAAAATGGATGGGATCGAAGGTGCCGCCGAGGATGCCGATCATGCCGCTGCGCCACCTGGGACGCTCGCACGCCTGTTACCCGCGACCGACATCCGGGGCCGAGAAGAAGCGTATAGGATGGACGCAGCCGCTCGCCCGACGGCGCACCGCCGACAATGTCCCAGACTGGGAGAGGGTGTCGTGTCGCGGCTGGAGCAAAATCCCCTTTCCAAATCGGCTGACGAAGAACCGTTGCTATTAACGTTAGCAGAATCCTCGTCGCTTGTCGTGGTGCTCGAGTTGACCGAATCCGCACCGGCTGTCAGGGAGCGCAACCGACCAGGGCCGCCCTTGGCCGCCCGCGCGAGGCGCCCAGCGCAACGGCGGGGCGCCAGCCGAGCCGCAAATGCGATCACGGAAAGCCGGCGCTGGACTCGTAAGGTGCACCGGCGTCTCCCAGGGAGATCACCTGTGCGATTTCATCAAGAGCTTGAAGATCTTGAAATTGATGATCCAGAAGCGGAAGAACTGCCAGACGACGGACCGCCGCATGTATTTGGTGAACCCGGTCGGGACCGGAGGATAATAGGCCTGCTGGTAGGGCTCTTTGTTCTTGACAGCCATGGGTCACTACCTCAGTGAAGGCGAAGGGCGGACTCGGTCAATCAGGCAGAACGGACCAGCCCGGCCGGAGTTTGGCCTGATACATGAACACATGGTGCAGAATGTACTTCATCCAGTGACCGGCCAGCCCGATCTCGCCGAAGGTCAGGTTCATGTCACGCCCATATTCCGGATAGGTCTCATAGTCCGGTACGACAGGGAAGACGGTCATGGTAGCGGCGGTGCCCTTCAAGATATGCGAACCGGTCGAGGCCACGCAGGCCGCACCCATTTCGGCCATCGAGGCCGTGTGCCTCGGCTCGGTCGCGCCATTGAGCATGTCACGGATGTTCTCGGCGACGGCCTTGCCGATCGTGGCCGAGGGCATGCCGGTGCGCGGTGGCGTTGGGCTGATCTGGGTCCCGCTCGGGCTCTTCATGACCTTGCTGATGGGGTGCGGTGGAGCAAAGGCGATACCGATCGCGAAGACATTCTTATATCTCGGAGTCCAATAGGTCTTGGGCCAATCATGCTTGTCCCAATCCTCGAATGGCTTGGGGTTGTAATCCGCATCGACCTTCATGAAGCCATTCGGAGCGAAGAGCTGATCCGTGATGTCGGCGCCCGACTTGTCGAACGCCTTCAAGCCGACTCCCCCGAAGGGCGGGATCAGCATGGAGAAATCGAACTCGAGCTCATGGTGGGTGCCATCAAGTAGCTCATAGTAGATCTTGCCCGGCTCGATCTTGCTGACATGGGCACGAGTGATCCACTCCATGCCGCGTTCCACCATGAGCGACTCGGCGAAGACCTTCCCATTGGTCACATAACCGCCGCGCCGGATATGGACTCCGCCCATCCCGAAGTCGCCCAGCTCGTATTCATTGCTGATCCACACGAGCCGCGCCCGATCGCGCACCCCGGCTTCGCGCAACGCATGGTCGACGTTATAGATGTACTCGAAGGCAGCGCCCTGGCAGGTACACATTCCATGCCCGGTGCCGATCACGAAGGTCCTGTTCTCTCCAGCCTGCATGGCCTGGATCTGCTGCTGCAGCTGCTCGTTCGCCTCTTTGGCGTGCGCCGGCGTGCAGACGGACATGCTGTAGCCCGTCTCGGGTCCCAGACCCGGTGTGGCGCCGAAGTTCAGCTTGGGACCTGTCGCATTGACCAGATAGTCATACTCGATGCTATCGGTCTGGCCGGCCCTCGATGGATCCGTGTATTCGATCGTCACGAAGGGTCGCTCGTGGCTCGCATCGCCCTCCGGATTAATCGACAGCGCCCGCGCCTGATGAAACGCGACTCCGATCTTTTGATAGATGGGCTCCAACTCGAAGGTCACCTGTTCCTCGGTCATCTCGCCGACGCCCACCCAGATGTTCGAAGGAATCCAATTCCATTTCGCATTGGGCGAGACCACCACGATTTCATGCCTCTTGCCGATCCACTTACCGAGGTATCTGGCCGTGGTATGTCCTGAAATGCCAGCCCCGAGGATGAGGATACGTGCCATAAAAACAACTCCAGGTAGGGTGTGGATCTCGCGGGACGCCGCTGACTGGTCATCCTGCCCAAGGTCAGCAGAGCACACGAGAAGATGGTTCCCGAATCACTTCATCGGTCGCTGAGGCAACACTCGAGTGGGCCTCGATCATCGGTTGGTCCAAGCACCTAGTTGGTGGGTGCGGGGCCCCGCCGCGAAGAGCGCGCGATCGCGGCGGGGCGCCGCTCCCACGTGATGCTGAGGTGCGTCCCGGAGAGACCCTGCGGGAACCCTCGAGCTCGCAATTGGGTCGCGAGCTGAGGATTCGATCCATGGTCACCGTCGCGGGGGAGTTCCTGCCCTTCATGTGGCCTATGCGTAACTTCATCTATCACAACCCCTTGCATGGACTGGAGCACTTGCCGTTCGAAGCGGCAGTGGCTCTCAAGTGCACGGTGCTTGCACCCCATGTCACGGTCGAGGCGGTGAATCGCCATTTCGGTATCAAGCGCGAATCGCTCACCACGCAGATGATCCGAGAGCTACGTGAGATCGCCCTCGGCAAGGCGCAGGGCCCGAGCCGCTTCGCCCGGCGCTTCGATCTCACCGCGGCTGCCGAAGCGGTCAACTGCCGTTTCTAGGATAATGCTCCCCCCGAAACACAACAGGTTGCCTGGCACCGCATACCGAGCACACAACCAACTCGGCAGCTGCAACCCGGCGCCCGTGTCGCATTGTCAGACGCTGTCCGTGAACCATGGTAGCACCGCCTGCCAGGCCACACTGGGTGTTGCGGACGGCATGGACCAGAGAAGGGTCATGGCAGATGGAATGGTATTGGAATCTGGAGACTCCGGCCTGGGAAGCCCGCATTCGCCGCCTCGCCGAGCCCATCTTCGCCGCCGAGCCAGCCGTGGTGGAGCTCGCGATCGAGCACGCCCGCCAGCGATTGTTGGAGCAAGCACGAGCCGGTGCACTCGCACGACACAATGATGCCTATTTGCTCACTCTGTTGAAACACATCCTGATCGACTACTCCAAGGCCCGCTACGGCTATCGTCGTCCCCCGGTGTGGGTGCAACGGCTCGGACGAATCTGGGAAGCGGTCTATCACTTGCTGTGCGTGCTCAAGCGCGCCCCGGAGGAAATCACCGTGGACATGGTCAAGGCCCGACAACAACGCCTTGCCCCCGCCGACGCGGAGACGGAAGCCGACACCGCGGCGCTGATCCAGGACGCCATCCGTGCCATCCTGCGCCAAGAGCGCGACTGCCAACAACCCAAGGCGCCAGCGCTGATTTCACTCGAGACCGACACCCGTGGCGACGCCGCTACCCCCAGACCTGAGATCGGGCAACCCACCAGCGAGATCGAGCAGGTGTTGGCGCGAGAGGATCTCGATCACCTCCTCGAAACACTGCGTCTGAGCGTACTGTCGGACGAGGAAGCGGAACCAGACGCATCGGCGCCCCAAAGCCCAAGCGTCCATATGTTGGCGAACCTCGAGGCTTTCGCCACATGGGTGCGGTTGACCGACCAGGAACGTCTGCTCCTGCGCCTGATCTACCAAGAAGGGCTGTCAACACGTGCCGCCGCGCGGCACCTTGGACAGCCCGAGCGTCAGGTGCAGCGGCACAAACGCCGGGCACTGCGAAAGATTGCCGAGGCATTGACCCGCGCCGGTCTCGAAGATCCCTTGACCGATCTGGCGCTGGCCTGAGAGAGACACTCGATGATTCGCCCTAAACCGACCGATCCGGCGGCACTGGAGCGGGTCCAGGCGCTGCTGGCACTGGCCTTGGAACGAGTCCCGCCACCATACGGCGAGCCACCAGATCTGGCCGCGATCGCGGCTTGGGTAGAAGGCGAGTTGCCACCCGCGCGGGCGGCCGAGGTGGCGGCCTTCGTCGCTCGCGATCCCGACTGTTACCGTCTCTGGCTCGATTATGCGGACGCCCGCGCGTTGCTGGACACCGAATCGGCCGGCACGGCACCTCCGCTTCTGCGCCGGCTGACCGTCTGGCGTGGCCGCCTGAACGCCTGGTGGCAAACGATGGGGAACAGAGGCAGCCAGCTGTCGGGCATACTGGCTGCAACAGCGATCCTCTTGTTGCTCGTGTCCTTCGTACCCTCCTGGTTTCAGGATCCACTCGACCGCACCCTGGACCGCGCCTATCGCGCCTGGATCGCGGCCGGACAGCCACCGCCCCAGCAATGGAGCTCGCGTCTCGCCGGGGTGACGCGCGGGACACGCGCGATCCAGGACCCGGGCACCGACCCGGAGCGTAGCGCCTTCCTGGCGGGACTGGCGAACCGGGTCC
This sequence comes from Chromatiaceae bacterium, assembly GCA_028277465.1. Taxonomy (GTDB): domain Bacteria; phylum Pseudomonadota; class Gammaproteobacteria; order Chromatiales; family Chromatiaceae; genus JANQGF01. The sequence goes on along the minus strand of JANQGF010000240.1, from coordinate 654 downwards.
CCGAGCTCGGCACCTGGCCGCCCCGGATCGGTGCCCACCTGCATGAATTGCCGACGGCACCCCTTCCCTGCCCCGCGAACGAGAAAGACTGCCATCAGCGTCAGCAGCGACTCCGCCAGCTCGGCGAGTGGATCCTGCTGCTCAGCTTGGCCTGCGCCGACGCCGAGCGCACCGGGGAGTGGAGAACCGACTTCTGGGCTCATCAGCACCCTCTTTTGCGAGACCTCCGCCATCGCTTCGAGGCGCTTGCCTGCCACAGCCATTACTGTACCGCCATCCGTGAGGCATTGGCTGCGGACGACCTCGCGACACTGAGCCCGATCGCCTATTGCGATCTGAGCGAGACCCTCTTGGACCATACCTACCGGTCCGACCTGTCGGATTAACCGATCCTGTCCGTGTTCATCCGTAAGCGCGGCCCTTTGGACCGGAGCCCGCTACCAGCGCGAGCCTTGCGCCAAGAGCAGACGTCTCACCGCGCCCGCCGCTTTCCACTTGTTGCTGATCGTGACGACGGAGGCCGAGGATGCAACACGCGTTCTTGCGAAACCGCTTCTTAGTAATGATTCAGAAACAACCTACACACCGTAGTCAGCTATAAAAAAGCAAAAAGGGACCCTCATAGCTCGGCCGACAAGTGATTAACTTGAAGGT
>JANQGF010000216.1 GCA_028277465.1 Chromatiaceae bacterium | reverse complement strand
GCGAAGAGCGCGCGATCGCGGCGGGGCGCCGCTCCCACGTGATGCTGCCGCATGATGCGCGATGCCGACTCAAGGGATCGGGCGAACCGGTGATCGAGGCCTCGATGCGCCTTGCCAGCAAACCTCGGAACGCACCCCGGGGGCCGCCCAACCGCCGCTTCCAGGTTCAAGGTACCCTTCAATCTCCCCGGCCGACGGGGCAACGATTTATTCATCTGCAAGACATCAGGCTGAAAGGATCCTATGGGATTCTGTCGCCCGCAGGAAGCTGGCCAAAACAACAAGCCCATACCGCGTCCAGTCGGTCATTCCCTGCTTGTGCATTGGATCCAGGCCTCGCATCGATCCGAGGAGGCCAGTGTTTGCGCTGGTTTACATCATTCATCCTCATGCGTTTGAGCGTGTCAGCGCCCTCGCTCATGGGTTCTTGCCAGCCCCGTCAATCAGTCGAAACGATGCCGATCCGTCTGAACGCGCGTCAATTCAACAACATTCTTCGGGATTCGAGATGAAAAAGACGCTTCTCTCCACTGCCGTGTTGGTGACCATGGCTACCAGCGGTGCAATGGTCTTTACCCAATCGCCGGCGATTGCCGCATCTGAAGAAGATCCGATTACGGACGCAAGACGCTGGGCGATCGAGGGTTATGTCTTTGAGGACAAAGACCAGGATGGTATTCGGGATCCGGACGAGCAGGGAGTCAAAGGAGTCATGGTGTCCAATGGCAAGGAGGTGGTCCTGACAAAGGCTAACGGCAAGTACACCTTCGCCAAAAAATACTACCGCCCCGACATGAACATCTTCGTCTCCAAGCCGGCCTGCTACGAGCTACCGGTCGACGAAAACAACGTCCCCCAGTTCTCTTATATCCACAAAGAAATGGGCTCGGCGAAGGGCCTCGTCTTCGGCGGTCTGGAGCCGACCGGCAGGCCGCCCGAGAGCATCGATTTCCCGCTGATCAAAGGCAAGTGCAAGGACAACTTCACCATCGCGGTCTCGGGAGACCCACAGCCCTATAGCAACATCGAGATCGGGTACGTCCGAGACACCCTCGCCAAAGAGCTCGCCGAGCGCGACGACGTCGAATTGATCATCGTCGAAGGCGACGTCATGGGCGACGATATGGGTCTATTGCCGCGCTTCCTGAACAACATGAGCGCAGCGAATGCGCCTCAATACCTGGTTGCCGGCAACCACGACCTCGACTTCGACGCCGACACCGACGAAGACTCGACGGACAGCTTCCGCAACATCTGGGGCCCCAACTACTATTCCTTCACGGTGGGCAAGGTCCATTTCGTCGTTCTCGACAATGTGACCTATCCTTGCACCTCCACCGATCCCAAGGGGAACCCGGACGCGCGGTGGGCCTTCTGCGACAGTGGAAAGACCTACAACGGACGAATCTCCGAGATGCAGCTGGAGTGGTTGGCAAACGATCTTGCGTATGTGCCCCAGGATCATCTCATCGTCCTGAACTATCACATCCCCACCGTTTCCTTCATCGACCAGTACGCCATCAAGCACTCCGAAGACAATGCGGAGAGGCTCTACGAGATCCTCGGTTACACCAAGAGAAAGAATGGCAAGTGGCGAGCAGGCCGTCCTGCGCTGGCCTTGAGCGGCCACACCCATACCAACGAGCAGCTCCGCCCGGGCGAGCTGTTCGAGGGCTGGACCCAAGCCTCGCATGACTTCACCATGCCGTTCCCGCAGATCGTCGCGGGTGCCGCTTGCGGTTCTTGGTGGTCCGGTGATTTCGACGAGTACCAGATCCCTGAGTCCTATCAGAGATTGGGCGCACCCAAGGGCTATTATCTGATCTCGTTCAACGGTAACCAGTACAGCGACCAGTTCAAGCCCTCCGGGAAGCCAATCGAGAAACAGATGAGTCTCTCGTTCAATTCGCCGGCCTTCCGCAACTGGTTCAAGCAGATCTCGGATTGGTATTTCGACAACAGTGACCGCAAGAGCCCGATCCCGCCCGTCAGCGCCAATAACTTGGGCGACAACAGCATGCTCGCGCCGCGTGACCTCAGGCGCGGCACCTACCTGGTGATCAACGTCTGGAACGGCTCCCGCGACTCCAAGGTCGAGGTGCAGTTCGACGATCAGGCCCCGGTCATGGCCACACGGACCCAGCGTGGCGAAGGCGAGGGGCAGCTCGAGACACTGGATCCGCACGCGTTGCGCCGCCAGCTCTCCGTGCTCCGCTACGCCATGAAGAGCACCGAGTCCGACATGAACCAGATCTGGAATGGCACACTGGGCGACCGTTCCGACGGCTTCGAGCTCTGGAATGCGTCCATGTTCAAGGCCGACAGCCAGAAACCCGTGGACAACTGGATGTGGACCGACCAGTCCAACCACATCTGGACGGTTCCAGTTCCGCGCAACCTCGCCGACGGTGTCCATCGCGTGGAGGTCCAGACCACTGACGTGCATGGGCACACATACAAGGAATCCATGCTCTTCGAGGTGCGCTCGCCGCATACTTCCACGGATCCGAGAGACAATGATCCGACCGACGAGAAGTATGACCGTCAATTCCCGAGCGAGTGGTGGGATTCCCAGGGGACCAATGAACTGTAACCTCTGAGATCTGGCCACCAAACATCCCGGCAGGGACGCCGGGGGCTGTCTGGGGCAGACCCACGCGATTGGTGCGCTGGGGAAGCCATCCCTGATGGCTCCACTTCATCTGCGCTAGCCTGCCGGTTATTGCCCGTCTGTTCCCCGCACCTCGATCCTATGACTCGACTCTCCGAACTCGGCCTGCTCGTATGTCTGTGTCTCTGGTTGTCAACCTCCGAGGCGCATTTCTCGCTCGCGCCGAAGATCACCGTCGCCCCACTCCCTCTTCCCGAGCCGGAGACCCCGCTGATGCATCTCGGGGAGATCAGGATCTCACGGGGTGACTTCTCCGATTATCTGGACCGCCTGACCACCTTCGAGACCAAGTACCAGCGTCTCCAGCCGAGCTTCTCGTCTCACTTCAACCTGGTCCGAGGCGTCGTCTTCTTCCATCCCGACAACGTCCACCAATACATCGACACCATCGCAAGCCTCGATGGCGACCCCCGCATGGGCGACCTCTTGGCCAAACAGTGGATCAAGGGACAGTTGGGGCTCTATAGACGACTGAGAGGATTGCTCCACCGCGCCCGCGAGGGCGGTTTGGAACGCGCCCCCGATGTCATGGCGACGCTTGCCTTCTACAGCGCGGGCGTCAAGACCTCCTTGCTGGAGGAGCTGATCGTCCTCGGCGACATGGAGCCGAGTGTTCAGGGGTTGCGCTCCTTCGTCGCCGACCCCAGCCGGAACGCCGAGCGACTCATGGCGCGCGGAATCGAGAGCGACGGCGAGCTGACACCGCCCGAGGAGCAGCGCCGCCTCAGGGATCGCTGGCGTCGCTTCCGTCAGGACCTGCTCCAAGCGACACCGGCCGTCGATCGGTGCGACGCGATCGAGTTACCCTCGGCCTCCCCCGAGACGCCGCTCGTCGAGCTCGGCCAACACCGGATCACCCTCGCAGACTACCTGGCGGTATTCGGAGCGCCGCGGGACGCGAGACGTTGGATCGGTCAAAGGCGCGGCAACTGCGCGCGCCTGATCCTCTTCTATACCATGGCCGATCTGGTCGATGCGCTGGATATCCTGCCGGCCAGGCTCGAGCGGGATATTCGAGTCTCGAGCGCGATCTTCCTGATGGGCGTGCAATTATCGAGAGAGGCGCGGGCGGCGCTGACGACCGAGGAGGATTCACGTCTGACCGACCTGGAGATCACCCAGCGTCTCATGCAACACCCTCGGGTCATCCAGGTGAAAGACTGGCTCCTCACGCAGAAGGACCTCTCGATCCGAGCGAATGACCGATTCCTCGACCGCGCCTTCATCGACCAAACCGAATGGCGCCTCGAACGCATCCTTGCACCCAAGCATGCCATCCACCTGTAAGGCGATTGCCGGAAATTCTCATGCCAGATGGCGACGGATTGGCGTCTGCCTTCAAGAAGCGCCGGCAGGAGCATCGCCGGGCGATGTGACTGCCGGCGCGACGCAGAAGGCGGGCGTCAAGACAAGCCAGGTGGGATGAGAATTGACAGAAATCGCCTAAGCCCCGTCGTTGCACTCGCCATGACCCCGACCACGACGCGATTGGTACCACCCTATTCCGCCCGTCGCGAGACACTCTGGGTCCTGGTACTCCTCCTGGTGATCATCGCGGCCATGGCAGTCCGTTTCGCATCGCTCGAGACGCAGCCGACAGAGGTCTCATTGAAGCCCTACCAAGACCTGGACTCGGTACTCTCGACGGACCAGCACCTGGTGTATCGCACCATGCTGGCGAGTGTCTCCGACATCCATGACTTGCGCGCCCGCGAGGGGCTGTGGCCGGAGGTGCTCCTGCTCGAAGAGGAGGGACTCCAGCCCTTCGCTCGCGATCTGATGCCGGCACCGGCGGACCGGCTGCAGTGGGCGTCCTACGACGGTGGTACCTGGGTCGACTATCTGGGCACGCCGGACGCTGGGACAAACAGGCTCAGCTACATCTTGCGTCTCATCGATCTTCACGGCGGATATCATCCCCACCCCCACCCTGGTGTCGATTACGATCCGGAGCTCCGCCTTGCCGCTCAGGTATGGGTCTTCGAACGGCCCGTGCGCAGCTACCCGGGCGAGCGACTGCCAGAGGCCGGCTGGCGTTGGATCCTCTCTTCCACCGATCCACTCCTGTCGCGAAGGACGAATCCAGGACGTGCGGCGCGAGTTTCATGGTAACCGTCCCTGTATGAGAGATGGCTACCCATCATCAACTGCCCCCTTCGAGGCGCACCGTACCACCATGAGCCCGAGAGCCTCCATCACGACCCGCTTATCCTTGTTCGCCCTTTGCCTCGCCCTGACCGCACCCCTCGCTTCCGGTGCCGAACAGCCGCTCAGAATCGGCGTGACGCTTCACGCCTATTATTCCTGGGTGCAGAACCTGGGCTCGGCAACGACTATAGTCGTCCCGGTTCGCTCCTCAGATAGCGATCCACACCTTTACCAACCCCTCCCGGAAGACATCGCGAGGCTGAAGACGCTCGACGCGCTGGTGATCAATGGAATCGGTCATGACGAGTTCATTCGCCCCATGTTGCAGGCCGTCGGCGATGAGGCGCCCACCCTGATCGAGCCGAATGCCGGAGTTCCTCTGATCCAAGGTGGTGCCATGGAGCCCGCCAAGGCGGCAACTGACAGTCATACCTTCTTATCCATTACGGGAGCACTTCACCAGATCGGCAACCTCGCGGCCGCCCTCGAGCGGTTGGACCCTGACAACGCCGCGCACTATCGGAACCAGGCCCGCGTCTACAAGCGACGCCTGCGAGGATTGTTGGCAGGGGCCATGAAGGAGCTCAAGGCGCTACGCACGACCCATCTGCGCGTCGGGACGGTGCACAGCGGCTACTCCTACTTGTTTCAGGAGTTGGGTCTGCGCGTGCATGCCATCGTGCAGCCGCGTCACGGGATCGCCCCCTCCGCCCGCCAACTCGCGGACTCGATCCAACGCATCGAGCAAGCCGAGATCAACATCCTCTTCACGGAGGCCGACTATGAGCAGAGGTTCGTCGACGTCCTCCTGGAAGAGACCGGGACGCGTGTCGCGCGGCTCAGTCATATCTCGCGCGGACCCTACAGGGCCGAACACTACGAGGAGCAGATGGCCGCGAATCTCCGCCAGATCCTCGACGCGATCAAGGCCATGCAATAGGGTGCCACGATTGTCCACCGCACCCCTGATCGAGATCCGCGACCTCTCGGTGCGACGCGGACGCGCGCCGATCCTGGATGACATCTCGCTCGAGGTGCATCCTGGCACCCTTCATGCGCTGCTCGGACCGAACGGCGCCGGCAAGACCACCTTGGTCCAAAGCCTGCTGGGCGGTATGCCGCACCGCGGGAGCATCCGGTATCACTTTCGGAAGCAGCAGAACATCGGTTACGTACCACAGCGCCTCGAGCTCGATCCAACCTTGCCGATCCGGGTCCAGGATTTCTTCAGGCTCATGATGCAACGACGAGCGGTACCACTGGGGAGCAGCGCGGTCGCGCGGACACAGATGCGGCGCTTGCTCGCGCTGACCGGTACCGAGCACCTCGAGGGACGCAGCATGGCGACCCTCTCCGGTGGTGAGCTGCAACGGATCCTGCTCGCCCAGGCGCTCCACCCGGATCCAGAGGTCTTGATCCTGGACGAGCCGACCAGCAGCATCGACGAATCCGGTCGCCAGGCCTATGGCGATCTCCTATCGCGACTGAGAGACGCGCACCAGGTCACCATCTTCATGGTGAGCCACCACCTTCGCTGGGTGCTCGAGCTGGCCGACGAGGTATCGGTCCTCGATCGCCGGCTCATCCAGTCGGGCTCGCCCGCCGAGATCGCAAAGTCCAACGCCATCGAGCAGGTCTTCGGGCTTGCCCCTCAGCCCACAGCAAGCCGCGGTGGCTCCGGCCGCGCCGGGGTATCGACGTGGATCTGATCGACGACCTGTTCCGTCACTGGGCGCAGCAAGGCTATCTCCCCGCGACCTTCGCCCACGACTTCATGGTGCGGGCGCTGCTCGCCGGCCTGATCGTCGGTCCGCTCTTGGGCGGCATGGGCACCATGATCGTCGCCCGCAAGCTCGCCTTCTTCACCCAGGGCATCGCCCATGCCTCGCTCACGGGAGTCAGCCTCGGCCTCCTGTTCGGAGAGCCACTGGGCGAGACCTATGCCGGTCTCTATGGCGTCGCCCTGCTCTGCGCATTGCTCATGCTGTACATCCGCAACCGGACCCGGGCGGCTTCCGATACGGTGATCGGCGTCGTCTTGGCCCAAACCATGGCCCTCGGCATCGTCATGCTGGTGCTGGTCACCAAGCAGTTCGACGTCCATCAGATCGAGGCGATGCTCTTTGGCAGTCTGCTGACCATCTCCGAGCAAGACCTGGTGCTCATCGGCGTCATCGGTGCCGTCGCGGCGCTCGTACTCATCGGCCTCTACAATCCCTTCATGCTGATGTGCTTCAATCCGGCCCTGGCCGCGTCCCGGCGGGCCCACCCGGTGGCGATCGAGTACCTCTTCGTGCTGACCGCGGCACTGGTAGTCTCCGCGAGCCTGAAATTGATCGGCGTCCTGCTGGTTCTCGCGCTCGTGGTCCTGCCAGCCGCGGCAGCAGCCAATATCGTCCGTGGTCTGAGCGCCTACTTCTGGCTCAGTGTCCTGATCGCGACCCTCAGCATGGTCGTCGGGCTCCTTCTCGCCAGCTACTCCTCCTTGCCTGTCGGTGCGGCCGTCGTCCTCTGTGCCTCTGCACTCTATTACCTGACTTGGCTCTTCAAGCTCATTGCCGCACTCCCCGACGCCCGTCAGACCGAGACATCGGCGAAGGTCGGAACCACCTCATCTCACCGCCCTGTTCGCGAAGCGCCTGATCCCTCTCTGGCACGCACAGCGGCAACGCAGGAGACCAAGCGATGACATTCCCTGGTCGTACCATACGCGAATGGGTCCGAATTGCCCTGTCGGGAGGGATTCTCGCCTGCTGTCTCCCAGTTCATGCCCATTCGGTCGTGGTCTGGGCGGAGAGCATCGGCGAAGAGATCCAAGTCGAGACCTTCTTGAGCGGTGGTCAGCGGCCTCGTCAAGGGACCATCGAGGTCCGCGACGATAATGGCGCCTTGATCCTGGAGGGCCAATTGGATGATAGGGGTCGTTTTCGGTTCGCCGTTCCTGACGCGTCGGCGCTCAAGATCAGGGTGAAGCTCTCCCCCGAACATCAGAACGAGTTCGAGCTTCCGCTCGACTCGGCGGATTCGCCCTAACCAACTCGGTTCCTTGCTCTCGTCCTTTTTTCTCTTGTTCCGGTTTAGCGCTCGACGCCGGCGACTATTCGAGATCTCGTTTGTCATCGTCAGCGAGTGTCACGGCTATTTCTCCTTCTTGCCCTTGGGGAGACGCTCGATCATCTTGTCGAATTCGTTGCGGGTCTGGTTGGGATCGAAGCTGGCGGCGTGCTCGAACAGCTCGTGCTGTTTCTTCGCGGCCTCCTTGGCGCGGGCCAGGGCCTCGTCGATGCGCCGCTGGGTGCGGTCAATGCCGTCGGAACACTACCCAGGTGCGCCGACCGACGAGCGCGTTCAGCCCCCCGGGGCGGGTGGCGGCACGGCCGCGAGATCCGGAACCCGGCCCAACCCATCCAAAGTCCGCCGCAACTCCTCGGGCGTGACCGGCTTGGCCAGAAACCCATTCATCCCGGCGTCCAAACAGGCCTGCTTGACCTCCCCCGCCGCATTGGCCGTGAGCGCCACGATCGGCAGTGGTCGATCCGGTGCCGCGGCGCGATACCGCCGGGTGAAGCCGACGCCGTCCAGCTTGGGCATGCGCAGATCCACGATGGCGATCTGATACCCGCCGCCCAGGGCCGCCGCCAATGCGGTCTCGCCGTCGCGAAAGCGGGTCGGCGCGAAACCCATCTTGGTCAGGAAGCTGGTGATCACCCGGGCCGCAATCTCATTGTCTTCGGCGACCAACACCCGAATCTCGGGACGCGGCCTCTGGTCGGTCGGTCCCGGCACGCGTGCGTCCAGGTCGCTCGGCCGACTCGCTCCATCCGATGGGACGCGACCGAGCAGCCGCTCCACGGCCGTCACCAGGTCCTCGGGCAGAAACGGCTTGTTCAGATGGGCCACCCCCGGCAACCCGGCCTTGGGTCGGCGCCCCGCATAGGTCAGCAGGAGACAGGGTGGCAGCTCCCTCAGTCGGACCTCGATCTCGCGCACGGCCGCGTGCAGATCCACACCGGCCGGATGATCGGCGATCAGCAGGAGGTCCGGAGCACCCCGACCCAGTTCGAGATCGTTCACGGCGGCCGGCTCGGCCAGAGCATGGCACCGCATCTCCTGGCGCACCAGGACCTCACCGATCAACGCCCGCTGCGCCGGATTGCGCTCCACGACCAAGGCGGTCAGATCACGCAAGCGCCCGCTCGATTCCGCCGAGGGTCGTTGGGAGGACTCGTCAAGCAGGGGCAGACGAGCCCAGAACCGACTCCCCTCGCCTTCTTCGCTCTCGACCCCAATGCTCCCGCCCATCAGCAGGGTCAGCTGACGGGCGATGGTCGTACCCAGCCCAGAGCCACCGTAACGCCGCGTCGTGGAGTCGTCCGCTTGGCGGAAGCTCTCGAACAGGGATTCGAGCTTGCCCTTGGGGATGCCGATACCCGTATCCGCAACCTCCAACAGCAGATGGGACGAACTGGGGCTCGCCTCTGGCGGGCGCACGCTCAAGCGCACCGACACCTGTCCCCGTTCGGTAAACTTGATGGCATTGCTCAGTAGGTTGAGCAGGATCTGGCGGACCCGCAGCTGATCCCCCAGGACTTGAGTGGGGACCTCCGGCCTCACCTCGCAGAGGAGCTCCAGTTCCCCCTCCAGCGCGCGCCCTTGCAGGATCCCGCAGGCGTCTCGCACCAGTTCGCGCGGATTGAAGGGGATCGACTCGAGCGTCAACTTGCGGGCATCGATCTTGGAGAAATCCAGGATGTCGCCGATCAGGGCGCCGAGCGAGTTGGCCGAGTGGTCGATGGCCTGCACATAGTCCCGTTGCTCCTCGTCGAGACGGGTACCTTTCAACAGCTCGGTCATGCCGATCACTCCGGTCAAGGGCGTCCGCAGCTCGTGGGTCATGAAGGCCAGAAAGTCCCCCTTGGCCTGGTTGGCCCGCACGGCATCCTCACGCGCCTGCTGGACCTGGCGCAACAGTGAGGCCTGATAGAGCGGCAAGAGCACCAGCAACAGCAAGAAGAAGGCGGCCTCGAAGGTGTGCCTCTGCCATTCATCGAGCTCCAGCAGCACGAGGTTGTAGGCGATCACCGCCACCACCGAGGCGACCACCAGCGGTTCTTTGCCGAAACGCGTCCCCGCTGAAATGAAGATCAGGATGTAGAGCAGATAAAAGGGGCTGATTGCATCTTGGGTAATGAAGATGGCAAGACTGACCGCGACGATGTCGAGACAGAGCGCCAGGTAACGCCTGACCGGCCACTCTGGGCGACGAGTCACACTGTACAGAATACCAACACTCAGAAGCAGGTACAGTGGAAACAGGGTGAGATAGAAAGGGACATGGATCCGATAGTACTCTGTCCAGGCACCTAAGCCGATATAGATGGCGCCGAAGACAGATGCCGTGATCCGCACCAGCGCCGATTGAAACTCCGGGTTGCTGCGCAGCCCCGAAGGGATCCCCATCCGATCACCCAGCCGATCTGTCAACTCCTTCATTTGCATTCTCCTTTCATGTCAATCATGCATGTCATATCCATTGCCTTTATCGCCTCGATCCCACTGTTCCTCCTCTACGCTGCCGGCGCAGGAATGCGCCGCCGTCCCTTTCCGGCTACTCGGACGGCCGGAGACCTATTGGGCACGCACCTGAATGCGGTTCTCTTCTTCGGTGTCTGCGCCCTACTGGTCTGGTTCAACACTCGCTTCCAGCTCGGCATGGCAAACGGCCCTCTCCTCTTGGCCCAGATCGCGACCGCCTGCCTGCTCATCCTGGTCGGCATCTATCGCCGCGGGTTTGCACAGTCGATGGCAAGACTCGCCACGACCTACTTATATGGGCTGCTGCTTTGCCTGCTGAGCGCTTCAATCTATGCGCTGACCCCGGCCCCACCGGAGACGCACTTCGTCCCGGCCATCGCGAACAATGACGTCTTTGCCTATCTCCTGAGAAGCCACGCCCTCTTCGAGCACCTCAGACTGGAGATTGCACACGATGTCTCGAACGTCACACCAATCGAGGCCCTCAATAGCTCATCGAAGCTCGCCAGCGCCTACTTCCTGTCGTTCTTCTTGTGGATCTCGGACAACCTGGGCTATGCGGCCGCCGCCGCCAGCGTCGCCGTGAGGGCAGCGCTCGTCCACCTGCTCTGGGGCCTCTATCGCCCAAGAACGGGTTCCCGCTTCGGCTCCGCGAGCCTACTCCTGTTCCTGGTCTTCGCACCCAGTCTCGTCTTGCTCTCGCTCCTCTTCCATCTCTCTCAGTTGATCTTCATCTATCTCTGCCTCTTGACGCTCTTCTCTGCCAGACGCCTCGCCGAGGACCCCATCCACCAGGCAATGCTGTGTAGCACCATCCTGATCCTGCTCAGTCTCGTGCTCTACCCAGCCGCGTTCCCACTGCTCCTCGCCATCCTCTTCTTCTCCATCTATTACGCTTGCCGGAGACGTCAGAGAGCGATCCCCTGGGCCAGGCTCGCCTTCATCACCGGGATCTCGATCGCTGGCATCGCCCTGATCGGCTACGCCGGATTACTGAATACGGATTTCCGACACCACCTGACCGGCGACGATTTCTATCCCGTCGGCTATTTTCCATTGATCGGGCATTGGCTCGCACCCTTGGCCTTCGGCAGTTTCGTCTGGGCGGCCATGTCACCGCTCATCCAACAGCTGGTCGGCCTCTGCTTCGATCTCCTCTTTCTCTGGTTCCTTCTGCGTTCTGCGCGGGTCAGAGTCACCCAACCGCTTCGTTCGCCCTTGTCGTTCGCCCTGCTCGCGCTCTTGGCCTCCTGGGCCTTCTATCAGTTGGTCTTCATCCTGACCGATGGAAACTACAAGGCGTTCAAGCTCGATACCATCCTGGTGACGACGCTATCCCTGGTTATCACTGGATTGCTTCATCACGAGTTGCCAGCGAAAGCGAGGCCGAGATTCGCCTGGGTGCTTCTCTTCCTGACATGCATCAACCTCTCCACACTTACCACTCTATCCTTGCAACGCTCGGTCCCCAGGGCCATGGACGAATGGATCCAAGAGATTGCCGAATCAGAACGCCAGGCGATCTTTTACGCATTCGAGAGCTATCGCGCCAATATGTACCTTCCGCTGGTCTTGACCGGCAAATCGCTCCGTCCTTTGCGCAAGACCTATTATCCGGCGTCAGACCTCACGCGCGTATGCGAGGAGTCGGCGGATCAGACACCGCGCGTCTTCGTGACCCGAGAGACGATGGCGCAGCTACAGGGCGAGGTGGTGAAGGAATACGGTGCGGGGATCCTGGCCGTCTCGCCGAAGCAGTGTCGCGAATACTGATGCGGTCGGTCTTCCGAGCGCCGGCTCCCAGGTCATCGGGGAAGCGACGCCTCGGCCTCGATCACCGGTTCGCCCGATCCCTTGAGTCGGCATCGCGCATCATGCGGCAGCATCACCTGGGAGCGGCGCCCCGCCGCGATCGCGCGCTCTTCGCGGCGGGGCGCCGCTCCCACCAACTAGGTGCTTGGACCAACCAATGATCGAGGCCGCGCCGCGCGCCCTTGGGGAATCTCAATGCCTTACTCCAGCAGCAAACCACGCACCTGGTTGACCTGCGCGGTCCGTTGCCCAACGCTCAGACTGCGCATCCGATGGGTCGCCTGGATAGCCTGCTGCTCGACACTCTTGATGGCCACAAAACGCATG
>JANQGF010000165.1 GCA_028277465.1 Chromatiaceae bacterium | reverse complement strand
ATCGGGGGGCGGTCCCCCGGACAGCAGGCCAGCATGGCGGCGAACCGACGTGGTCTTGCCCACCTGTCGTGGGCCAAGCAGGCAGACGGCCGGAAACTGTTTCAGGTAATCGAGAACGGACTCTGTCGAGCGGCGATCTAAAATCATTTTCTTTTTCGGGAATCACCTTGGTCCATTTGATCGCGCCCATGACCGGTCGGGAACGACCCAGAGCCGACAGTGGCGATCAGCTATTGTTTCAGCTGAGGCGATTGCCGGAAATGTCCATACCAGATGGCGCCGGATTGAGGCTCGCCTTCAAGGAGCGCCACCAGGAGCATCGCCGGGCGATGTGACTGGTGGCGCGACACCGAAGGCGGGCGTCGAGACAAGTCAGATGGGATGAACATTGACAGAAATCGCCTAAGTTCAGCGTTTGCCCGGCGCGGATGACATGGGCCGCGCTGGCCGAGCGGTGTTTCATCCTGCTGATCTAGCAGTAGCCGTGGCAGGGTATTTCGGCCCTTAGCTCGTCCCGACTCACCCAGCCTGCGGCATTTCGTTCCGGTTCTTGAGGCGCATAGTGGGTTCTATGTAACGAGGAACCGGGGCGAAAGAGACCCTTCTCCCGCTTCGGCAGCCGACACAGCCGAAGGCGGACCAGCTCTTGTAGACACCTCCGATTCAGTGGGTTACGCAACCCACCCTCCATTGATAGAAAACTGGTGCCGCACAAGGCAGGCGGCGATGCGACAGCAGTTTCCTCCGCCGTTGCGCCCTGGGCTTCTTCTGCTGTGTTGCGATCCCTCGCGCCGGGAAGGCTTCGATGTGTCGGCGCGTCAATCGGCCGATACCGAGCGGTCCGTGTGCCAGGTCTGTGCGGTGACCGATCCCCGCAGGGGGCTGCGGGGCTGATCGACCGGGCCGGGGGCTGAGCTCGTTTCGACGCGGTTTGCACCGATGTTGCTGGAGCCCGCATCGGCAGGAATGGTCACGTCAACGATTGGGGTGCGAGACCCAGGCAGCAGCCACAGGTAGTCGAAGGCGAGGCTGCCGGCCTGGGCGATCGCCGACGGATGCCGATCATCCGCGCCGATGAAAGCGACGCTCGCGATCGTCGCATCCGGCTCGCGGTAGCGTAGGTAATGGGACACCCCGTAGTCCTGGCGGGCATGCTCGCGGCCGGCGATCAGCACCGCGCCAGCGCCTTGGTTGTGCGCTAGCATGGTCTCGGCGAGGCTTGCGTCCCGCAGCCGTTGAGCCTTCAGCATGCGGTCGACCACCTGTGGCGACAGGTCGCCGCCATGGGCATGAAGCAGCAACTTGCGTAGCGCTTGCTCCTGAGTCGACGGCAGTGGCTCCAAGAGGCCGTAGCTGCGGAGCGTGCGCTGGCCGAGTGCCTCCCAACCGTTGCCGAAGACCACCTGGAGTAGCTCGGCACGCGAGACATTGCCCGCTGCGATCTGCAGATCGGCGTCGAGCGCGGTCTCAAGGATCGGCCGATAGAGCCGCCAATCCGGCCAGCCCGAGGTCTCCCACTCCACCGCATCGGCGATCGGGTCGGGGTCGTGTGGCGACTGCCGGATCGCCGTCGAGATCGAGCCGGCATCCTTGCGATCGAGCATCTCGAGCACGACTGCCGGCTTCCGCCCGTAGCGGAGGATCTCCTGAAGCAGTAGGTGCTGCAGCGCATGCTGATCGGGGTCGCCGTGGATCTCGCCCAAGAGTACGTACTCCGTCTCGCGCAGTCGTCGATAGAGCTCGGACACTGTGATGCCGGCATGTCCACGGGTCGAGTAGATGCGCGCTGAGCGCGGGTCCAGTGGCACCGTCGAGTCGATCGGTCCGCGCGGCAGGCTGTCCGAGTCGTACAACAGCATGGCTGCGAAGGGGACTAGCGCCAGGGCGATCAGACCCGCGCGGCGTGCCATCGCCAGGCGCGTCACATCTTGCTGCGCAGGGGTCCGCGTCCGCGCCCTTGAATCTCTAGCAGCCCAATCAGATTTAGTTGCCGCCGAGCCTAGATGCGCCGTCATTTTACGAAAGCCGGAGCGGACAGACTGTTCTAGCGTCCATCGGGCGGCGTGGGAGTTGGGGATCCCTGTGCGAAAGCGGTTGAGCATGGCTCTCCTCCAGATGACTGCCTGATTCCGCACGCCGCCGTGGCACGCGGCGCGTTGAGCAAGCCCCTGGGGTCGAGCTGCCTGGGACGGCTTTGAATAAGATTATAGTGGGAAGCATTCGCAATAAGATTATTATTTTCGCCTCACCGACATCGATATCGGTGAACGGACAGCTGTCCGGTTGCTTACGAAGACCGCCTGCTGACCGCGCGAGTGAGCGGCGATGGAGCCGCGAACGCCCGAGCCAGGGCGGGTTCGGGCTGCTACCCAGGCGGGGCAAGATTGCGCCGCGCTGGGGCGGGCGCGATCGGGGCGAGATGTGGCGGGACAGGACGCGGCCCCGGCAGTCGATGGTGAAGGACACCTCGACAGTGCCCTCCTGACGCATGGACGACGGCATCTTTCATCTGATGTCCGCAGCACTCGACGCGGCGTCGCGCCGGGTGTGCGCCACCAAGATATGCGAATCCTTCTCAGTTGCTTGGAATGCCGTCCCCTGCTATCGTCAGGGCAGTGTTGAGAGCTATTAACTTACTGTTTTTATAGGTTGAGATCCATGCAAGAGATCGATTGGGAAGTCTTCCAGCTCGATGAGCTGTTCGCCAAGGTCGAGCGCAACGGCGTCACCTTCAAGGAGTTCCTGCGCACGCCGTCTTTGTCCTGCTCCATCTATCATCTCCCGGTAGGCTCCAAGGATATGGCCAGTGCTCATGAGGAGGACGAGCTTTATCTGGTGCTAGAAGGCAGCGGGCAGCTCAGGATCGGCGAGACCGAGCATCGGGTCCAGCAGGGCACGCTCATGTACGTGCATGCGGCCTGCGATCACGCCTTCTTCAATATTCAGGAAGACCTGACGGTGTTGGCCTTCTTCGGTGCGCCCGTGCTGGATCTGGGGCAGGGGCGTCGTTTTAGGCACGGGCGTCGGCAGCGGGTGGCCGGAGAGGCTGATGGGTGAGCCGACGAAACTTCGATCAGGCGGACTACCAGTCCGGCGACTCACTCTGGCTGTCCGTCTGGCCGTGACAACCCAGACAAGGTGGGAGCCAATCGGCGTGGCAGTCCATGCAGCTCATCTCCTTGTGCAGATGGGGCGCGGATTTCACCTCTTTGCTGCGTTCGGAGCGCCAGGATCGATGCTCGGCGAGGTCCGCGAGTAGCGTGACCTCGTGCCGCCGTCCAGACACCGACTCCAAATAGACGCGCTCGCCTTCGCGGAAGACGTTGCCGAATGGGTTGCCGCGCGAGGTGAGGAGATAGCCGCGGTGACCCGGATGCTGCGTCTCGACGGGTGAGCCATCGCCATTCAAGAGACCGCGAGGCTTTCCTGGCCGCTGCGCCGCGCCTGTGAGTCCGGTGACCTCCAAAGGCAGCTCCCAAGGGAGCTGGGCGAGGTTTCCGTGGCAGTCCTCACAGCGGATCTCGGTTTGGCTCGGATTGGTACCCACGACGGCTCCGTGCTCGTTCAACTGGATCGAGGTGTGGCAATCCCGACACCAAAGCCCCTCCGCTGACTCATCCTCGCGATCTCGCAGGTGCACAAAGGCCTCGCCGATGTCGTTTCTGCTGATCAGACGCGGATCGAAATGACACCGCAAGCATTGGTCAGAATCTGACGCGGACTGCCCGGAGAGGGCCAGCAACAAGAGCCCCAGGCCCAGGTTGGAGGGGCGCCACGTCATGTGGGCCTCACGACCGCGCTTTCTTGACAGTCAGCCAAGCGCCGTTCAGGGTGAAGATGACCATCAGCGCAGCGGATGCATAGTGGATCTCGCGCGGGATCCCGAGCCAACTGGCCTCTGACAAGACGCCCGCGATTCCGATATCGAGCGCCGCCGCGTTGGCCTGGGTCCCATAATATTCGCGAACGTGGGCCCAGAGGTCCGCCCAGTCCAGGGTCAGGTGAATGACCCAACCCCAGAGCAGCGTCGTGACGACCACCAGGGCCACATACATGAGCGTGTTGCGCCAACCTAGATGACGGCGGAGGACATTGATGTCGCCTAGGTTCGTCACCGGGCCCGCCATGAGAAAGATCCACACCAGTGCCGGCGTGAAGCCGCCCAGCACCAGGGCCGCGCCCACCAGGATTCCGGGCAGGGAGCAGACATAGAGCGGAATCGCGATCAGGATCATCAGGAAGGCCGCCTGCCAGAAGGGGATCTCACCGAGCCAGGCGCCCAGGTCGTGAACGGAATAGGTGGCCACGATCAGGGCGGCGAGGGCGAGACCAAGGATCAAATCGAAGGCGATGCGGCTCCCGTAGACGACGGTCCCCCAGCGGATGGCGCGAATGAAGAAGCCACCGCTCGATCCATCGTCCTCGGGGTCCTCGCAGAGATAGACGGCCTCCTTGCGCAGTGCCGAAAGCGGAGAGGTCTCGGTGAAGTAGAAGAGCAGACCGACGGCATAGCCGCTGATCAAGGCCCCGACGACATAGAAGAGGGTGAAATCCGGTCCGAAGACGGCCAAGCTCAAGATGACTGCGGCGATCGAGGTCGCCGGCGCGGAATAGATGAAGGTGAAGACGTTCCCGCAGGGGACGCCCTGTTGACGCAGGCCCACGGCGAGCGGGATGACGCCGCACGAGCAGATCGGCAGCGTGAAGCCGGAGAAGTTGAAGAAGCTCAGACTCCAGAGATTTCGCCTCAGAGCGAAGGCACGGAGTCGCTGAAAACGGCCCAGGGTTTCGTGAACGAGCCCGGCGGCCAGCATGCCGAGGATCACGAAGGGCGAGATCTCGAACAGGATGCTCCAAAAGGTCTCTAGATAGGTCAGCACTTCAAGGTCCCCGAGTAAGAGACGCTGATGAGTGGCGATCCCGGCCACAACCAATGCGCCATCTTCCGAACCGGTCTTCCGAAGCGCGTCGCATTGCCCGCAAAGCCGGCGATAGCCTTCCCTAATCGATTCTCCAGTGGACGTACCCGGCCCAGGCAGGTCGTTGCTCTAATCTGACTTGTCGGAAGACGAGCCGATCTTGACGGAGCAAGGCGAGCTCTGCCAGCTGGCCGCTTTGCATCTCTGTCAGCCGTCGCTGCAGACGGTAGAGGTCACGCAGGTCCTTACCGTTCAGACTGACGAGGATGTCGCCGGGCCGGATATCGGTCTGACTTGCGGGACCCTCGCTCCAGAGGTAGTCCACGTACAGACCCGCCCTGCGTCCTAACAGCCTGGCCGTCGTGGTCTTCTCGTTGGGTGTCAATGGCCGAAAGGCAACTCCAATCCATTTCTCCAAGGCGAATGGGCGATTCTTGGCGATCTTCAAGAAGGCTCGCGCGGTGCGCATCGGGAGAGCGTGTGCTTCGTCGGGGGGCGGGTCCATCGAGCTTGGGCGATGGATATTGGGCGTATTGATGCCAACCACTCTACCGGCTGCGTTGACCAGAGGACCCCCATCGCCGTCAGCAGGCGGATCGAGCTGGATGTCGATCAGGATGTCACCCAGCCCGGCCCCATACACCGACCTCTTATGCTGCTTCTTCACGTAGCCGACCGCGAAAGGAGTATTGCCCGGCATCCTGCTGCCGGCGACTGCCACGACCTCTGCTCCAGGCTGACCCATTCTCAAATCCGTCTCGGGAACAGGATAGATCCCTGGCGCATCCACCGATAATAGGATCAGATTCAGCAGGGCATCCACCGCATGGGTCTTGGCCTCGACTTGGCGGCCGTCGAACAGGCGGATCTTGAAGCGCTCGCACAAGCGACGCCGTTTCTGGTCAGTGAAGGCACTGGATACCGAGATCACAAGACCGTCCGGATCCACGAAGAAACCGCTGGCTTCGACATAGGGTTCCGCGTCCGGGTGATGCATGTAGCCAGTGATGTGGACGACGCTGGGTGCCAGGCGTCTGGCGATCTTGGCTGGATCCGCTCCCCAAGCAGGGAAGCTGGCCGCGCCCAGGGTGACACCGAACGTCAAGCTGACCAGGTAAAGGCTGATTCTCGAGGCCATTTGATCCTAGCCTGGATACGTAATGAGACGGATTCTCTATCTCTCACGATCTTAAGGCGATTCTGTCGACTCGCATACCACCTGGCTTGTCTTGACGCCCGTCTTCTGTGTCGCGCCAGCGGTCTGTTCCGGAAGCGGGCCATCCGAACCCTTCACGAAAAGGGACGAGGGCCGTGGGCAGGCCCCTCGCCCCGCTGCCCGCCGTGGCGATCAGACCGCGAATAGGAAGTCGGCGTCGCTCAATTGGTCGACGCCGATGCCCACCAGTGTCAGGGAGTCTTCGTTGTTGAAGTCGATGACGCTGTTGCCGTTGACTTCGGTGATTTGAAGATCCTCGAACGACTCCACACCGAGAACTCCAGTGAGGTCGACCAAGTCTCTCCCGTCTTCGAAATCGAGGATCCGGTCGTCTCCGCCGTTATCGGCAAAGACGAACTTGTCTCTACCCGAACCTCCTTTGAGAATGTCGTCGCCGAGGTGTCCGGCAAGTGAGTCATTGCCTGTGCCGCCGTCGATGCGGTCGTCACCACTGGTGCCGATGACGCTGTCGTTGCCGCCGCCGCTGTTGATCGCGTGGATGCCGGTGAGGGTGCTCGCGGAGAAGTCCCAGAGGTTGTGCTTGTAGGAGCCCAGGATGATCGTGCTCCCGTTGCCGACGAAGGACGCGATGCTGTTGTCGGCACCGAAGGCGGTGCCGAGACCGATGACCGAGGCCGTGCTGCCATCGACCTGATCGGCGCCGCGGCCGCCGAAGAAATCGTCCCAGCCCTGATTCTCGCCGGTGACGAGAAAGCTGTCGTTCCCCTTGCCGCCGGTCAGGATGTCATTGCCGGTGCCGCCGTCGATGCGGTCGTCACCACTGGTGCCGATGACGTTGTCGTTGCCGCCGCCGCTGTTGATCGCGTGGATGCCGGTGAGGGTGCTCGCGGAGAAGTCCCAGAGGTTGTGCTTGTAGGAGCCCAGGATGACCGTGCTCCCGTTGCCGACGAAGGACGCGATGCTGTTGTCGGCACCGAAGGTGGTGCCGAGACCGATGACCGGGGCCGCGCTGCCATCGACCTGATCGGCGCCGCGGCCGCCGAAGAAGTCGTCCCAACCCTGACTCTCGCCGGTGACGAGAAAGCGGTCGTTCCCCTTGCCGCCGGTCAGGGTGTCGTTGCCGGTGCCGCCGTCGATGCGGTCGTCACCACTGGTGCCGATGACGTTGTCGTTACCGCCGCCGCTGTTGATCGCGCGGATGCCGGTGAGGGTGCTCGCGGAGAAGTCCCAGAGGTTGTGCTTGTAGGAGCCCAGGATGACCGTGCTCCCGTTGCCGACGAAGGTCTCGATGCTGTTGTCGGCGCGGAAGGTCGTACTCAGTCCGATGTACGCGCCATCAATGGCATCAACGGTGTCATTGCCCGCACCGCCATTGAAGGTGTCCCACCCGGGGCCCGTACTGCCGATGATGAAGAGATCGTTACCACCTTCCCCGTAGAGGATGTCGTTGCCGTTGCCACCGACGATGATATCGTCCCCTGCTCCGGCAGTGATGATGTCGTTGCCGCCTTCTCCGAGAATCTGCTCGCCCTCCCCGGTACCCGTGAGGGTTTCCGATGCATTGGTTCCGTGGATGAGCAGCGTGTCGAACATGAAGGCGTTGAGCCAGGCGGCGACAGCGTCGACGCTGGCATTGCGGTTGCCGTCCTCATTGAGGAAATATCCGTCGTCGTTGATATCGAAACCCATGTGGTAGATACCGTCGGCAACCGTATTGACGTAGTTGCGACCGAATATCTCGGTAGTGGCTCCATCGTTTTGGACACAATGAAATCCCCACTCAGCGCCATTTTCATCGTCGCCGTGGTGAATGACCCACATCCGCTGGTGATTTTCCTGGATATAGGCATTCATCGCACGGAGATCGCCGACGGTAAATCGGCCATCACTCATGGCGTCGATTTCACTGTCGTTGGCCGCCTCCAGGATGACCTGGTTCATGGCGTTCGCCGAACCGGCACCCTCGTTGATATCTTCCGCGCAAACGCGACGGAGCAGACCCGGGTCGTTCAGGATGGTTTCTGTGATCTGATCCAACGGCGAATCGGTGAGGGAGATATCGGTGAAGAAGTAGTTGAGCCAGCTCGCGACGTCCGCGACCTTCGCGTTCTTGTTGCCGTCTTCGTTGAGAAAGCGGCCGTCTTCGATCTCAAAGCCGAGATGATACATGCCGTCGAGGACGGCATTGACCAGGTTCTGGCCGAACATTTTGGTGGTCGCGCCATCGTTCTGTATAAGATGGAATCCCCACTCTGTGCCGCGTTCGTCGTCACCGTGGAGATCAGTCCAGGTTTGGAGGAGATCCTCGTCGGAACGAATGTACTCGTTCATGAGAACCACTTCATCTTCTGAAATGAAGTGACTCGGGTGCCCGTCGAAGCCGCCGTTCTTGCGTGCGTAGTCGATGGCATCGAGAATGATCTGATGCATACCTTCCATCGACTTGATCGCTTCCTTGATATCACCCGGTTCGATATTTCCGTTTTCCGGGTCATTGAGTCCAGGATCCGATTTGATTAATTCAATGATGTTGTCGTATCGCGTATCGGCGAAACTAGGTCTGCTGGCCGTCGTAAGCATCATGTCCCTCGCTGATGTGAAATTCGGTATGTCACCGCGCTGCGGAAGAGCAAGAAGACATACCGACGCAAAGGCGCCTTGCACAATACAAGGTGCCCGTTTGGGGCGAGAGTGCCCCTTCTCGATGAATCCCACGAATGGGATCTTTCAAGGTCATCCAAAGCCTGGTTTCTAGCCGCGGTCGCTTCGCAATTCTTGGCGCTCGGGGAATCGAGCGGCAGTGGGTTCTCCGGGGACGACTGGTTGGTGTGCGGGGATTCGCTGCGCATCGCAGCGGAAAGCTCTGGATCGTTCGTATCGGTCGTCGGCGAGTACGACAGACCGGCATCTTCCGGCGAATGCAGGGCAGACGCCGGAAGGCATCTGTCGAAGGCAGGGCTGCGGATGCAGTCCAGTGGATCAGCGCACGAACGAGCTGGTTGCAGCGACCGGACGGACTCAATCTTCTCCTCCACTTTGCGCCAAGGAGATCGGCTGTGGAGGATCCGGAAATAGCGAGCTCGGCCCGACCGCTTGGGCACAGCCGGGATTCGGATCATCCTGGTGCCGTCGCCGGCTTGAGTGGAAAGCGACTCGGTGTCTTGTTCTGGTGTCGGCTACTAGGTGACGTGTCCTGATTGCTTGCGAGAGGAATCATACATAGCTTGCCGAGACAGTCCGTGAGCCACTCCACACTTCGAAGCGAGCGGCGTCGGTTACTGCGCCGATAATGTGAGCCCGGTCTGCTTCTTGGTGCGTTACCGTCGCTAGCGTTGATGCGAAAACGCCAGGTTACCGTGGAACAGTACCCCAGCCGCTCGATTTGGTGGGAGCGGCGCCTCGCCGCGACGAGCCTGCAAACGGCTGCGGCTCTTGTTCCATGCTCCGGGGTGCCAGAGACACGGCATGAACGTTAGCCGTACGGTCCGCACAGCGGACCCTACAGCGACGCAGGATCTCGTAGCCCCCGGTTGCCGAGCGGGCATGGCCGACACGATGACCAGCACCACCATTTCACCTTATTCTGCATTCTCAGCGCGGCGAAAAGCGGCCAGACGGAAGACACGCGGGCGCAGGAGTAGCGGCCCCTATTTCAAGCGCGCGCAACGCCGCAGCTGGCCGTTTCTCGCCGCGCCCACCGGGAGCCCCCCAAAGGCACCAATGCGGCGTTTGCAGAATAATGACAAGATAGTGCCCTCCAAGTCGCTTTTGGACGAGGGATTTCGATGTTGCTCCTTCATTCCCCCACCTCGCCTTATGTCCGCAAGGTCACCGTCCTGTTGCATGAGATC
>JANQGF010000077.1 GCA_028277465.1 Chromatiaceae bacterium | reverse complement strand
AGATTCAGGGCCAGGAGCGGCACGAATTTGAACCCACCGCGCAAACGGCGACGTAGGTCTGCTCCGTATCGAGTGACATCTCTTTTCATAACAAGGCCTTCCCAGATTGAGGATGAATCAACCCGCCGCGCCTGACCCCGACCCAGCGCCCGAGATCGGGTAAGCAGCTCTTGCATTGGCAAAGGACGAAGGATGGATGATTCGGCCGACCTCTCCGGCCCATCCGGCGGCGCCTTCGGACATAGCCCATCGCACCGCCACCCATCAGAGGCACGGCAGCACATCTGAACCGCACCCAGAGTGAAACGTGCGAGAGAAGCCCCTCAGCAACCCAAGAAAACAAGAAGAGAAATACGACACCATCCCTTGTGTTGGTGTGGACCCTGAGCCGCGCTTATCTAATGATTCTTTCAGGCCACCAACGACCTAGCGCGGGGCCTAACTTAGAACAAGCGTCACAAAACCGTCAAGCCGGACGTGTTGCTCTTGACCATCAAGATGGCAGCCTTTGCTGCAGTGCCACCTGCAGTGTCTCACCCGGCTCGACTGGATCCGGCGTGATCGCCGCGGATAGCGTGAGACCGGCCGCGACAGGCCCCGACTGAACCATCGCGACGAACAACAGCCCCATTGTCAGCACCCAACGGGGATTCCCAACAAGAGAGGCTCGCAGATCGGGTGCGCGACTCTCGATGCCAGGGGCCACATCTCGCCGACTCTGAAGGGACAGGTTTCTGATCCGACTAAGAGCACCTGCCAAGTGGATTCCTAACGCTTTCACCAGGTATAAGCCCATCCAAAGCCCCCGATCATCCGAACACTTTACGATGAGATCCAGACACGATAAAGGCCAAGCATGAATCGTCCTGTTCCAATCATCCCTATCAGCATCGATGAATACCTCCAGGCCGAACAAGCCAGCGATGTCCGCCACGAATATATCTCAGGCGAACTATTCGCCATGGCTGGAGCCGGAGAGGCCCACAACCGCATCGCCGGCAATCTCTTCTTCCATTTTCGATCGGCGACGCGCGGCACGGCCTGCGGGGTTTTCATCAGCGACATGAAGATCCGGGTTACGGCCAAGGATGCCTTCTATTATCCGGATATCCTGCTGACCTGTGACCCAGACGATAGCCAGTCACTTTACAAGCACGCGCCCTGTCTGATCGCCGAGGTGTTGTCCCCATCCACGGAGATCATCGACCGGCGCGAGAAGCTCGTCGCCTATCGCACCCTGGAGTCGCTCCGCGACTACCTTCTTGTGAGCCAGGATTGCCGCCGCATCGAGCACTATAGCCGGACCAGCGATGGCGTCTGGCAACACCGGATCGTCGAAGAGGACGACGAGCTGGAGTTTCGCTGTGGCGAGCTGCGGATCAGTGTCTCGGTCGCAGACATCTACGAGGACGTGGTCCTGGAATCCGGAGATGACCGCCGAGGAGTCGTTGCTTGATTCTCGAGGACAGGGGGGTCACAGCGAGTCCCATCTCTCGACAATGGGGAATGCCTACAATGTGGGCATGATGCGTATCCCGAGGCGACAGAGCCCATGAGCCGAGTTTCAAAGAGCCACCTCCTCCGCCTATGACCCAATCCTTGCAGACCATAGGACTCACGGTCGAGGAATATCTCGAAAGCGAGCGGGCGTCGGACGTTCGCCACGAGTTCGTGAACGGCGCCATCTACGCGATGGTGGGCGCGAGCAAGACTCACAATCGCCTGACCAAACGCCTGGCGCGCCTGATCGACGACTGCCTGGCCGGCTCGCCATGCGAGTCGTTCATGACCGACGTCAAGGTGCGGGTTCGTGTCCTGGGCGACGAGCGCTTCTACTACCCGGACCTCCATGTCGAGTGCGACCCTCACAACGCAGACGCTTACTACTCCGAGCGTCCGACACTCATCGTCGAGGTCTTGTCCCAAAGCACCGAGCGGCTCGACCGGTCGGACAAGTTCTACGCCCATCGCAAGCTCCCGAGCCTCGAGGAGTACATCCTCGTTGCCCAGGATGAGCCGCGGGTCGAGGTGTACCGCCGCGCACGCGACTGGGACCTGGAAGTCTACGGCGCCGGTGACGAGCTCCAACTGACGGCAATCGATGCGGCCTTGGCGGTAGACGCCATCTATGCGGGAATCCAACTGGCCGATTCGGCTTGATGTACTGGAAACCGCCTCCGCCGCCAGCGCCCCAGGCCAGCCTCG
>JANQGF010000017.1 GCA_028277465.1 Chromatiaceae bacterium | reverse complement strand
TTGGTCGAGGATTCGAGCCCCCTGCCCCGCTTGGAGGCGACAGCTCCCCGCCCTGGTGCTGTGACCGTCGCGGGCGAGGAACCGGTGGGCTCGCCTGTCCTAATAATTTAGGACAATCCAAGCGTAGTCCTAAATTATTAGGACATCAAGAGCCCCAATCGCCCCTACAATCATGCATGTCCCAAAACATACTTACAGCCTATGAACCAAGCTACCCTAATTCGACTCGCCAGGGAAAAGGCTGAAACCACCGATAGCGGACTCGCTCGCCTGATCGGCGTCAACCGCCAACGCATTTCCACGTGGAAAGGGGAAAGCCAAGCGATACCCGACCACCACGCTGTCACCCTCGCAACAATTGCCGAACTCGATCCCGCTCTCGTTGTAGCAACAATCCACGCCCAACATGCAGACAAACGCACTGCAACAGTCTGGAATGAAATCGCCCGACGCAGCGCTCACGCCGCTACGCTTCTGATTGCTATAACATTTATCGGGGGAAGTGCCCTACCCTCATCGGCCATTGCAACCGAGTTCTGGACACAAAATGGATATTATGTCAAGTCGCACGCGGCGCTTCCTTCAGAAGCTCCTGGGCCGCGGAGGCGCCGAGCAATCCCTGAAAGCGGGAGAAGCTTGGACACCGAAATTTGACATGCATTCTGCATGCGACTAGCCTAATCGCATGCCAAAGAACATCCAACTGCGCAACGTCCCGGACGATCTGCATCGGCGGCTCAAGGCACGCGCGGCGCTCGCCGGACAATCCTTGTCGGAGTATCTGATCACTCAGGTAGAGGGGCTGGCGGCGCGACCCATGCCACAAGAGCTCCAGGAGCGATTGAGCCGGCGCGAGTCCGTCTCGGTTACCAAGACGTCCGCCGAGGTTCTCCGTGAGGAGCGCGACCACCAGTGATCGTCATCGATGCATCCGTGGTGGTCGACGTGCTGCTGCGGGTCTCTGGAAGCGAGCGGCTCATGGAGCGGCTGCTCGCCCCGGGGGCGCTGCTCAACGCGCCGCACCTCCTGGATATCGAGGTCACCCAGGTCCTGCGCCGCTATGTACGCCAGCGTGAGCTGACTCCGGCCCGCGCCGACGAAGCCTTGCAGGATCTCGCCGACCTGCCCGTCGAGCGCTGGACACATACCCTGCTGCTGCCGCGCATCTGGCTCTACCGCGACAATCTCTCGGCCTACGACGCAACCTATCTGGCACTGGCCGACGCGCTCGATTGCAGGGTCCTGACGCGGGATGTGCGATTCGCTGCCGCGCCACCCTGCGCCGAACGGGTCGAGCTGGCTTGATCGATCGACTGGACCCGGCGGAAACACCAGCGGCCCTCGGCCGCTGGTGTATGGGCTCCATCCCTCAATAGGGTGATTCCACCACCACGTATTCGACGCTGGAACCGGCATAACGCGGCCGATACCAGGTCGAGCCGCAGCGCTGGTAGGTAACCCCGCCGACATCCACCGTCGAACAGGATGGAGGAAGCGAATAGACGATGGAACCGATCACTACAGCCGTCGCGGCAACCGCCGCGGCCGTCCCCACCGGATGATTCCAACGATAATCCACGTCGACACTGACATGACGCGGCGGTGGGGGTCGATGCCCGCCAGGCGGCGGACGGTGCCCGCCAGGTGGAGGGCGATGGGCACCCGGGGGCGGACGGTGAACGCCACCAGGCCGACGATGCCCTGGCCCGGGGCCGGCACGGTGAACTGACGCCCGGGCATGGCCGAACCCGCCACGTCCCCAGGCTTCGAAGGTCGTGAGGCCTAGACTCGCCGTCAAGACGGCCACGGTGGCCAGCGTGAGAGATCCTTTGGATGAGAGCTTCATAGTGGCGGCTCCTCCCCCGTTAGGGTGTCGTCTGGGTCTCTTCTTGGACCATTATCTCGATCGGGTGATCGTCCTCGGACGGTGTGAAGGTGAAGACCCCGTCCTCCGCCTCGACCCCCGTGTCCCAACTGAGGTTCGCCATGAACTGGGGCTCGCCTGGCAGGTCTTTGGTCACGATCACATAACGCAATGGCAAGGGGGCATCTCCCTGGCGGATCCAGATCTGCCAATCGATGTCTGCTTGACGGAAGGCAAAATGATCCGTCAATTGCCCATCGATCAGGCTGGTGCCGACGATCATGGCCGCCTGAATTGCCGCGGCTGCTTCCTCGTTCGCGCCCCAATGGAAAAGGTCCACCAGCGGAAACTCGATGTCGTACTTGGCTTGCAGCTGAGTCAGAAGCTCGCCGATCGTCGGCGGAGCGCTGACGCTCGCGTAGAACCGAGTCTCAGGTACCAGCAGGGTAAAGGTCTTGCCGTCGTAATAGATCTCGCGGGCCTTCCGGTCCGTGGTGACGTCGGCACGCAGACCGTCTGGCTTGCGGACCTGCAAATCGACTCGCTTGGTGAGTTGGATCTTCTGGCCGGACTCCAGAACGAGGTCGCGCGTGTCATCGGCCTGCAGGCTGAATGACTCCAGGTCACGCAGATAGGCACCCATGCGATCGAGCGCCTGCATCGCCGTTGGGTCGATCGTCCCTTCTTCGATTCTCGCGGTGACTTCTGAGTCCCCTCCCCCCTCCTGCGCCGCCTCGTTCGCAAAGGCATGGGCCGTCACCGCCAGAGCGACGAGCAGCAGCAGGCTCGGCCCTTCAAGTCTCGGTCTCATAATCCTGGGTCCTCATGGTTATTTCGGTCTCAGCAACGATCGGCGTCACTGCCCAACATCGGGGTCGCCGGCGGGGTCGAAGGGCAGCTGATCCAGATGCTCGACGTACTCGAGTGGGTCGAACGGCAACCGCTTCAGGTCGAGCTTCGGCTTCGCCAAGGCTTGGATCTCAGGTGTCGGGTTCTCGATCCCGGTCCAGGGAATGCCGTGGACCTCGCTGGCATCTGGATACTTCTTCTTCCATAGCTCGTGGCGCAGCCGCATGCGGTTGAACGGGGACTTGAGGTGAATGAGGTTAACCAGCATCGGTGACTTCTCGCGCGGGTCCGCCGGCAAGAAGTAGAAAGCCGCGGGGATGCCGCTGGCCTCCCCCACCGGGTCCGGGGAGATCCAGTGACGCTTGTAGTTGCCTTTGACGGTGGCGCCGAGCTGAGGTCCCGCGTAGATGAAGACATGGTCTCGACGGCCCTGGGCATCGCCCTCCATCAGCAAGGCGGTCTGGTCGATGCCGTCGATGACACGGTCGGTCGGGACGAACTGGGTCGCACCGGCCAAGCGGGCGAAGGTGGTGAAGAGGTCGGTCTCGTGGACGATGTCGCCGGCGATCTGTCCGGGCTCGATCACACCCGGCCACCAGGCCTGGGCGGGTACGCGCACACCACCTTCCAGGAAGTCGCCCTTGCCGCCGCGGAAGATGGTCTCGGCCATGCCCAGACCGGGAGGCGGATTGTGGGTCATGGGACCATTGTCGGCCATCGCGATGAGCAGGGTATTCTCGGCAATACCCAGCTCCTCGAGCTTGTCCATGATCTGACCGATGAAGGGGTCGATGTTGCATTGTAGACCGTCCTGGAGGATGCTCCGGGATGTCGAGCACTTCTCGGGATTCGGGATGAAGCTGGTCAGGTTCGGCCAGTTGGCCACATAGAAGGGCTTGCCGGCCTTGGCGTTGCGCTCGATGAACTCCAGGGTGCGGCGCTGGGCCTCGGGGTCGATCTTCAGATAGTTCTCGTGACTGTTGTCACCCCATTGACGCGCCTTCTCACCCTTCTTGCCCTCGGCGATCTGGACCCAGCCCTTGGTCACGAAGGTATCGTCGAGCTTGTACGGATCGGGCGGCAGCATGTCCTCGAAGAGACCCATGGAGGCATTCGCGCCCTCCGCGATCCTGGTGTTCAGGGATAGGATCTGGTTGTAGCCGGTGAAGAAGGCCTCGTCGAAGCCCTGGTTATGGGGATAGCTCTCTTCGACGTCACCCAGGTGCCATTTGCCATGGAAGGCCGTCGCGTACCCGGCCTGAGACAGCACCTCGGCGATGGTGACCTCTTCGCCCCGCATGCCGTGACTCTCCAGCAACATGCCGATGTTGTACATGCCGCTTCGAATCGCCAGGCGACCGGTCGCGGATGCGGCGCGGCTCGGGGTACAGCCGACTTCGGTGTACATACGGGTAAACAGCATGCCCTCCGCCGCCATCTCGTTCAGCCGCGGGGTCTCCAGGCCACGGACCTTCTGGATGGCCGGAATGCCGATATCGCCGAACGCCGTGTCGTCCCACATGATATGGATGATGTTCGGCGGTCGACCGTGCTTCTCACGCAACTCCGACAAGCGTCGGTCGAGTGCCTCGTCCTGGGTGGCCCATTCCTCGCCGTGCTGCGCCTCCAAGACATAATACTCTGCATCGTGGACGATTTCGTTATTCGATGCCAGTGCGCAGCTGGCGCAAGCAATCAAACACGCTGCCAATCGCGTCCGCAGATCAAGCAGTCTCATCTAACACCCTCCGTTTTCGCTTCTGGAAAGACTCGACTCCAGAGGAGCCATAGTGGGGACTCTCAGTTCGTATTCTTACACAGAGACCCTGTGGCATTGGCATATTCACGAAAAGTGTCCGACAGGGCACGCCGCCCGGGCACGACCCTCGCCTCGAGGGTCAATGCAACGGTCACGAATCGTGCGGATGATCCCTGCGCCAACCGTGGCTCGAGTCCTCGTCTTTCAGCTCGAGTGCTCCCGTTTTGGGCCTTCATTAGGCTCCATGAGAAAAGGCATCATCGGGTGCCCGCGGCACACCTCCTCGATGAAGATGACTCCCTGATGCGGCTCACCAAGCTCTCCTGCATGAAAAAGCAGGGAAAAGACCTCATCGGCCTGGGGCGCCTCCACCAGCACCATCAGCACGTCCCTTTCGCTCCACAGGGTCTGGCCGGGTCGCGGACCCTGGCGATCGGTTCCGCGCGCGTGATGATGGGTCACTGAGAGGACCCCCGGGTGGTTCTCGACGAGCTC
This sequence comes from Chromatiaceae bacterium, assembly GCA_028277465.1. GTDB lineage: Bacteria > Pseudomonadota > Gammaproteobacteria > Chromatiales > Chromatiaceae > JANQGF01. The sequence continues at coordinate 7,858 of JANQGF010000017.1, read as the reverse complement.
CATCAGGCTCAAACCGCGACCGCTGACAAGGATTGCAGTGATCAGCTTCTTTTCAACCCCGTAGCCGATGTGAGCCAGTACGGTCAAGATCGAGGCTCCTTATGCACGCCAAAACGGGCCGCGATCTCGTGGGGGATGTAGGTGGCCATCTTTTCCAGACGCGTGAGCCAGAGGATGCCCATTCCAGGCGTATCCATCTTGGCGGTGACGAAGACGCGCTCGAACAGATGATCCGCCTGCTCGTTCGGCACCACGATATAGATGATCTCCTTCTCGGTATTCACCGTCAGACCCAGGATGCCCAGGTGTTTCTGACGGACCCCGGTACCGTGCGCATGAAAGACCGTTGCACCCTGCGCTCCGGCCTCCATTGCGACCCGCACCACCAGATCGGCGGCGCCACGCTGAACGACGGCGGTCAGCAGTGTGACGCCGGTCAATACGATGAGCTCATTGCCCACGCTCAAGATCGTCTCCTTCTGAATGGGCCACGGGTTTGGAGATCGATCCAGACGCCGGTGGCAAGTACCGAAACGATGGGGCCCACCGAGCACATGGCCAGAATGCCGAAGCCGTCGGAGGCCTCGACCACGCGCCCCAGGCCGATACCCAAGGCGAGCAGCAGCGGCACCGTGACCGGCCCCGTCGTGACGCCCGCGCTGTCCCAGGCCAGGTTGACGATCTCCTCGCGCGAGACCAGGGTCAGCGCGAGGGCGGCCGCGTAGCCGACCAGCAGTAGGACCCACAAGGGTAGATCGAAGAGGATGCGCAGCACGCCGAGCGTGGCGCCACAGCCGACACCAACCGCAACGGCATGGAGCAACATCCGCTTGCGAAAGGCACCGTCGGTGAGATTCTCGACCGTCATTCCCATCGCGTTGAGGGCGGGCTCGGCGACGGTTGCACCGTACCCGACCGCGAATGCGAAGACCAGGGTCACGCCGATGCCGAGCACGAACGGATAGAGCGGTGGAGCGCCCGTCTGCCAGTGCGGCGAGAAGGCCCAGGGGACATTGGCGCCCGCTTGCTCGCCGAGCGAGACGAGTCCGGTGGTCAGACCGAGGTTGAAGAGCGCCATACCGGCGACGGCCATCCCGACACCGTAGACGAAGACGTTCCGTCGGCGGATAGGCTGTCGCAGCAATCGTGTTTGGACCAGCACCAGTAACAGAAGCAAAGGCACGATGGCGCGAACTGCGCCAAGGATCTCTTGGAACGGGGTCTCGTGGTACCAGCCGGTGAGCGCCAGAGGCTCCACTGATCGCAGCGCTTCCGCGCCCTGACTCGTCAGATAGATCGCCACGCCGAGCACGGCGAAGATGGGAAACAACGACGCGAGCGTCACGATGCCGAAACCGGACAGAGGATTGTCGCTGCGCCCGGTGGAGGCGGCGACGCCGACCCCGACCGCCAACACGAGCGGCACGGTCACCGGCCCCGTCGTAATGGCCCCGCAGTCCCAGGCCAGGCCGATGACCGGCACCAAATCCGGCTGCTGTGCGGCCCAAAGGGTCAGCCCGAGAAGTGGCGGCACGATCAGCAAGACCATGACCTTGAGTCGCCAGCCGAACATGAGGCGCAGCATCCCGATGCTTACCGCCAGGCCTACCCCGCTGGCTACCGCCAAGACGAGCCAGAAGACATAGGGGCCGAGCAATTGCCGCAGCCAAGGCGCGCGATCGCTCGACAGCGCGGTCGCCGCGGCCTGCAATGCGCTGATCGCCGGTTCGGCAAAGGTCACCGCCACGCCCAACAGAAGACTGAATAAGAGCAGTACCGAGGGATGCATCCTGCCTGGCATGTGAAAGCCAACATTCTCGGCGAACGGCATCAAGCCGACCTTCACCCCTTCCATGAAGAACGTCAGCCCGATAATCACCGCGAGAATACCGAGCGCGACGGATTCTGTATCGAGCAAGGTGCTGCGCAGCGCGAGCGCCTGGAACCCGATCAACATCAATGCCAATGGGATCACGGCGCGCAGTTGCTCCGCCACGCGCACCGATACGTAAGGAGTCACGAGACGGTGCAGATCAACGACTCGCAGTCGGGGCCGCTTCCGCTGCAGGCTTTCGGCCTCGAGCATCGCGGAAAAACCGACTTGTCGCTTGTGGCGTTTGATTGCGCCGAGATAGATCCCGTAGGGTAGCTCGCGATTGGCCAATCTGTTGCTCTCCTCCTTCTTGTTCGAGTATTCGGAAAGCCAACCCCCTCTGGACGAGGTTCGCCGGAGGTTAACCGGCCATGGTGTCGCGGTCAACGCGACCGGAGTCGAGGTGTTCGGCCTGCGCCGCGGCGAAATCGCAGAAGGGTTCAGCCCGCTCGATTCACTTATCTCGGAAACAGGTCGGCGACCTCGACCCGAATCTCGACCGCCTCGATGGTCAGGGCCAACCTCCCCTCCCTCAGCGAATGCAGCTGCCGATAGCGGCGCCCGAAGGCGTTCGGATCGCGATAGTCGTGAAGTGTGCGCTGTGGGAGGTCCACCACCCAATAACGGCGGATGCCCGCGCCGGCATACTTCGCCAGCTTGATGCCCCTGTCGACGGCGAGACTGGTGTCGGCGACCTCGATCACGAGTCGGGCATCCTCGCCGGTGGGGTTGGACTCGGCATACCGGTCGTCACGCGACCTCAAGACCATGAGGTCCGGATAGACCTCTGTGGCCGCATCCAGCACCAGGGGTCCCTGGACGCGGACGATGGCCGCGCCAACAAGCCTCGGCGCAAGCAACATGTTCAATGTATCCACGCTGCTGCCATGCGGCGGTCCAATGGGTGACATATCGCGCATCTCCCCGTCGATGAGCTCCACACGGTCGCCGTCCGCAAAGACGCCGGAGGCGCTCATCCGGTGAAACTGCTCCACGCTGATGCGATGAATGGGATGGTGAATATCGAATGCTTCCATCAAGACACCTGCAGCGCTCTCGGCCTGATCTAAACCGCGCCCAGCGCGGTATGCAATGCTTGTGGTTTGGATCGGTCTTGGCAAACTCGACGACTGCCGGAGCGAGCGCGGTTTAACATATGAAAAATATGAAATTTCAAACCGCCTCCCGACCGAGGCCAGTGAAGTCCTCAAAGCCGGACACGAAGTGAAAACGATGCATTTCGCTCTGGACGCGGTTTAGATTAGCAGAGTTGGCGCTCCGCCCAATTCGGGACCCAACTGCAGCGGCGTCGACCGGCGTCCTCAGGAGCCCATGTCGTTGGACGACCAAAGGCTCTGAGCATGCAAAATAAAGGTGGAACGGGGTACTGGGATCTGGGCATCGAGCGAGCTGCGGTTTTCGCTTTACTGATAATAATGATTTGCGTTATTATTCGAGGAAGGCTGCCGCGGACCAGGTCTCGAAGGACGGTCGCAGCCACAATTGGCCTGGCACCCTACCCCACATGGTGCGGCCCCTGATCAAGACATGACCGAGCCATGAAGCACGCCCGTCAAGCCGCGTCGCCCGCCTGGAGACCCATTGAGGCCTTCTACGCCCGTGAGAGCGCCAATCCTTTGGCCGACGCCTTCGCCGGGCGGCGTCCCGTGCATCCCTTCGTGGGAATGACGCCGGTGCCTCAGCACGACTGGTCGCGGGTCTGGGAAGGCATGGCCGCCGGCCCGCGCCGCGGGAAATCGGTCGCCTATCTGCATGTTCCCTTCTGTGAAAACCACTGTCTCTTCTGCGGTTTCCATCAGAACTCATGGCGCGAACCGCTCGGGGGGGGCTATGTCGATGCCCTGGTCGAGCATCTCGAACGCGACCAGGATCTCCCCTACCAGGCGGAGGGTCCGATCCAGGCGGTCTACTTCGGGGGTGGCACCCCGACGCTGCTTTCGGCACAGGACCTCGCGCGCGCCGTCACGGCCGTGCGCGAGCACCTTCCGCTGGCTCCCGACTGCGAGATCACGCTGGAGGGCCGCGCACAGGATCTGGACCCGGCGAAGGCGCAGGCGGCCTTCGATTCCGGCGTCAACCGCGTCTCCATCGGCGTGCAGACCTTCGACGAAGGGCTGCGCCGGCGCCTGGGACGCAAGACGTCGCGCGAGGCGCTGATCAGTCTCCTGGAGGATCTGCTGGTCGCGGATCGCGCGGCCATCGTCATCGATCTCATCTACGGACTGCCAAACCAGTCCCTGGCAGTCTGGGAGTCGGACGTGCGCACGGCCATCGCCATTGGACTCGACGGCCTGGACCTCTATGCGCTCAAGCTCATGCCGCAGACACCCTTGGCGGCCGCGGCGAGTGCGGGCAAGCTGACGCCGGCACCGGTCGAGACCCTGGGCGCCTTCTATGCCCGCGGGGCAGAGCTGATGGCACGCGCGCGCTGGGACGCCCTGTCGTCCAACCACTGGCGCAACGGCACCCGCGAGCGCAATCTCTACAACTTGGAGGTCAAGGGCGGCGCCAGTTGCCTGGCCTTCGGCGCCGGCGCCGGGGGCTTCCTGGCCGGCTATTCCTATCGTACCCCGGCGGACGTGGCCGAGCACGCCGAGCGTGTCCACCAAGGCAAGCCGCTGATCGGCGCTCTCATGCGCCAGTCGCCCCAGCATCGTCTGCTCAACTTCATCAAGGGCAGCCTAGAGCGAGGCCGGCTGGACCGCCTGGCGCTGGCCGAGCGGGTCGAGGCAGCCGCGGGGCTCGATCTGGAGCGCATCGCCGGCCCCCTCTTCGCGCAGTGGGAACGCGCCGGGCTGCTCACGAGCGACGACCGCTGGCTCGATCTGACCCTGGCGGGCCGCTTCTGGCAGGTCGCGCTCACCCAGAACCTGCTCGAATGGCTCGACCAGATCCTGTGCGACGGGCCCGCCCACGCCGATCGACCAGCCGCACTTGCATGAGGAGCTCAGAGTGACACCGAACAACGAAGTGACCGATCGCATCCGCCAGGCGCTCGAGGAGAATCCGGGCGCCGTGCTGGAGGACCTCGCCAAACAGCATGGCGTGACGACCAAGGAGGTCCTCGCGGTCCTGCCCGCGTCGCAGGCGATCTCCGTCGCAGGCGAGCGCTTCGAGGAGATCATGCGGGAGATGACGACCTGGGGCGAGCTTACCTTGGTGGTCAACACCGGTGACCTCATCCTGGAAGCCAGATGCCATTTGCCCGAAGGCAGCATGGGCCAGGGTTACTACAACCTGCACGGCAAGCCGATCGGCGGGCATCTGAAGGCCGACAATTGCGGTCTGATCGCCTTCGTGTCGCGCAAGCTGTTCGCCTCGGACACCCACTCGGTGCAGTTCTACAACCGTCAGGGCGACTGCATGTTCAAAATCTATCTCGGTCGCGACGCCGAACGACAGCTCATCCCGGAGCAGGTCGAGCGGTTCAGGGCCTTCCGCGATCGGATCGCCGCTGGTTGAGCATCCGCCGCACAGACCGGGACGCCGCTCATCGTCGGGGGCATGGAGGCGGCGGCCGGAGGTCCATGCGGCGGACCCTACCCCTTGACTCTCGCCCCCTTCAGCTCGAACCCATGACCACGCACACACTCTTCTGCTTTGGCCTCGGTTATACAGGAACCAGGCTGGCACGCGCGGCGCTCGCGCGCGGCTGGCGCGTCGCCGGCACCTGCCGGGGCGTCGAGAAGGCCGCCACGCTGCGCGATCAAGGGATTCAGGCCGTCCCCTTCGCTGGCGATCGCGCCGGCCCCGAGGTTGCGGAGAGACTCGCCTCGGCGACGCATCTGCTCGCGTCCATCCCACCCGACGAGGAAGGCGACCCCGTCCTGCGCCTGCACGGCAGCGACCTGGAGGCGCGTACCGTGCCCCTCGCCTGGGCCGGCTACCTCTCCACGACCGGCGTCTACGGCGACTGCGGCGGAGTCTGGATCGACGAGAGTCGGCCTCCGAACCCCGCCACCCTGGCGAATCAGCGGCGGCTGGACGCCGAGAGCGCCTGGCTCGATCTTGGGACGCGGACCGCGACGCCCACCCACATCTTCCGCTTGCCCGGGATCTATGGCCCGGAGGGCCGCAGCGCGATCGATTCGCTCGCCTCCGGCCGCGCCCGGCGTATCGTCAAGAGCGGGCAGGTCTTCAACCGTATCCATGTCGACGATCTGGTCGCCGTCCTCATGGCCTCCATGGAGCGGCCGAATCCCGGACGCCTCTACAACGTGAGCGACGACGAGCCCGCGCCGGCCGATAAGGTTCTCAGCTATGCCGCCGCCCTCATGGGTGTCGATCCACCCCCGGCCGAGCGCTTCGAGGAGGCCGAGCTCTCGACCTTCGTCATGCACTTCTACGCCGAATGCAAGCGCGTCTCCAACGCGCGGATCAAGAGAGAGCTGGGCGTCAGCCTCGGCTACCCGACCTACCGCGAGGGCCTGCGCGCCATCGCCAAGTCGCGTGCCGCCTCCCCGTCCGCGACCATGGCCAGTCCGGCGGCCTGAATCGAGGAGTCAGATACCATGTTCATCGCCATGAACCGCTTTCGCATCAATCAGGGTTTCGAGGCGGACTTCGAGCGCCTCTGGCGCGAACGCGAGTCCTATCTGTCGGACCTGGATGGCTTCATCGCCTTTCGTCTCCTCAAGGGGCCGGACGACGGCGAGTGCAGGCTCTACGCCTCGCATACCACCTGGGCGACACGCGAGGACTTCGAGGCCTGGACCCAGTCCGATCAGTTTCGCAAGGCGCACACCCAGGCCAAGGCACCGAAGGGAACCTATGCCGGCCACCCGGTCTTCGAGGGCTTCGAGGTGGTGTTGGAGGAGCTGAAGGATGCCCGCTGACCGCGCGGCGCCCTGCACCGACCGGTACGCCCATCAGATATCCTCGACCAAGACACCGCACCAGCCGCCGGGCGGGCCAGTCGGGCGGCGCCATGCCCGAGCGACGAGCAGAACGACGAGCGGCTGGTGCACAGCCCTCCTCTGTCTGCTCATTCCACTGGTGGCAAGCCCCGCGCTCGCGACCGAGCGCTTGGTGTCCGTGGACGGCGCCATCACCGAGGTCCTCTACGCCTTGGGGCAGGCGTCGCGGCTCGTGGGGGTCGACACGACCAGCAGGTATCCGCCCGAGGCCCAGCACTTGCCGAGCGTCGGCTACAAGCGTGCCCTCTCCGCCGAGGGCCTATTGAGCCTCTCCCCGACCCTGGTGCTGGCGACCGACGACGCGGGGCCGCCAGAGGTGCTGACTCAGATCCGCTCCGCGGGCGTCGAGATCCGCCAGATCGCGGACAGGGCGACGCTCGAGGGCCTGCGCCAGAAGATCCGCACGGTCGCGGGAGCGCTGGAGGTGCCGGACAGGGGTGAGCGCCTGATCGCCCGCGTGGAACGGTCGCTCGAGCGGCTTCAGCGGGTCATCGGTGAGGTCGAATCGCGACCCCGCGTGCTCTTCCTGCTGGCCGTGGGGTCGGGCATCCCGCGCTCGGCGGGTCGCGACACCCCTGTCGACACCCTCATCCGGCTGGCGGGTGGGGAGAACGTCCTGCACCAGGCCATGAGCGGCTACAAGCCTTTGAGCCCGGAAGCGGCGCTCGCGGCAAGGCCGGAGGTGATCCTGATCTCCCGGCGCAGCCTGGAGCGACTGGAAGGGATCGATGGCGTGCTCGCCACGGCGGGGCTGGCCGCAACGCCGGCTGGTCAGGCGCGCCGCGTCATCGCCCTGGATGGGCCACTGCTGTTCAACTTCGGACCGCGCCTCGGCACCGCGGCCGAGGAGCTGGCCGGACACCTGGGAACCCTCCATCGGTTCGAAGTCGTCGAGCCAGCGGACGCCGCCGCGCCCAGTGACTAGTACCCCGTTTCACCTTATTTTGCATTCTCAGCGCGGCGAGAAGCGGCCAGATGCAAGGCGCGCGGGCGCAGGAATAGCGGCCCCTATTTCAAGCGCGCGCAACGCCGCAGCTGGCCGCTTCTC
>JANQGF010000416.1 GCA_028277465.1 Chromatiaceae bacterium | reverse complement strand
CACGGGTGGAGGCGGCGGTCATCGCGGTCGAACAGGGCCTGTGCGAGCGTGGTGCGACGCACGAGAAGTAGGCCCGCGGCTTGATCGCGACCAGGCGGTGACGCGGTGTGCGAAAGGTCGGGCGGCGGATGAGCATTTTGAATGCCTCCCGAGTCGGGGACGGCTAGTCTCGGAAACGCGGGGCATCTAAGCCGGATCCGCGCCCCGCTGTCTGAGGCGATTTCCTGGAAAGAATGTACCCAAGAGATCGACCGGTCGAGGTTGGGCTGAGCGAGAGCGAAGCCCAACAGGTGCCGCGTTGGGGTTCGTTCCTCACCCCAACCGACGGGTAGGATCTTTTCCGGAGATCGCTTGAAGTCGACCGAGTAGGGGTTGCCTCAGACTCCAGATGACCCGCGGGGAGTCGGCTATGCTTGTTCTGTGCGTTAAGCCGATTCCGAATCAATAACGAAGAAAGACGATGCCCGGAGTCGCCGACCCATGGCACCCGGTAGCACCGCCAGAGGAGAGTTCAATGCAAACCGTCCAACAGCTTCTCGACCGCAAGGGACGCCAAGTCTGGACGATCGCTCCGAACGCCAGCGTGCTCGATGCGATCGGCGAGATGGCCTCGCAAAATGTCGGCGCACTGGTCGTGGTGGAGGATGGCGCAGTCGTGGGTGTCATCTCGGAGCGCCAATACGCCCGCGAGGTGGCCTTGCTCGGCCGCTCATCCAAAGACACCCAGGTGCGCGACATCATGCGAACCGGTGTGCCGCACGTGACACCGGACACCTTCGTCGATACCTGCATGTCGCTGATTACCGAACATCGCACCCGTCATCTGCCTGTGATGAAGGATGAGGCGCTGGTCGGACTCGTGTCCATCGGAGACCTCGTCGCGGCGGTCATCGCCGAACAGAAATCGACGATCGAGCAGCTGGAGAACTACATCGCCAGCGGCTAGCGAAGCCCTGATTGATCGGCCCTTCCAGTGCGGGACCGGATGTTCCGCAACCTATGGTCGTCTCTGCGATTGAACGTGAAACGATTGGATTTCCCATTCGTCGCCATAGATTCATTGACTCGGATGTCGGGTGGCCGCATCCGCAGGGGCTTGGCCATTATCACAAGCGTCGATGACAGAGGCGTCCTTATCATGATTCGCAATTTCGATGATCTGCTCGAGATGGCAAGACTGCAGGATCAACCGCAGCGTCTGTTGTTGCTCTTGGTCAAGACGGATTCCGCCGGTCCGGGAAAGAGGCAGCGGCAAACAGGCACCATTACACCAATGGCCTGTGTCGACAAGTTGCCGGATGAGATCAAGAGCTTCGAATCCTTCGTCGCCGAAGCCGATCAGGTGTCAAAGGACTGGGATATGATCTTCGTCGCCAGCATGAGCGGCACAGATGGCAGGGTGCCCAGCAGTGCGGACGCCGAGCCCCATTTGGACCGAATGACGAACGATCTACTGACCGGGCAAGACCTGTCCAGATACCTGATCCTGGATCGCGAAGAGAACATCGTGACGATGCAGCCGAGTCAGGGCGCCATCAGGATTTGAGGCGGAGTCCGCTCGGTTCGCTACGTCGCCCTGGTGGCTTAACCACGATGGGGCAGCGCCTTCGCCTCTTCTACCTCAATCGGCTCAGTTGCGCTTCCAGCTGGACGGCTTGTCCGACCCGCTCGCTGATGAGTGCCTTGAGCGCATCGAGGTGATCGCCGTTCAGCGGGTGCGACGAGCTGAGATTGACTCGGACCCGCGGAGGCGTGCCCGTTCTGACGTCCAGGAGGCGCAGCTCGACGCGCTCTCACTGGCATGGTCGAAGAGCGGCAACCGGACCTCGGCCAGCTGCCGAGCGGCATCTCCCATGGGCAGGTGGCCCATCCTGATCGTATCCTTCGCCGGACGCTGGTCCTCCCGAGGAGCCAGCGCGGGGCCCGGCAAGAGCCGCAAGCATTGGTCGAGCACTCGGAGCTCGATCGTCTTGGCGCTTGCGACCGTGCCATCCAGCGAATAATCGGCCCCTCTGGGCACCTCGACCAGGATTCGATCGCTGCGAATCAGCCCGACCGGGCCAGGCAGGCGCGATAAGTCGATCTTGATCGGCAAGAGCAAGCGAACCAGGAACCAGAGATAGGCCAGAACGCTCCGCGGCGCGAGCGCGAGGAGGGTGAGGCGGCCATCCGAGATGCTGAGTCCCTCGGAAAAGGAGCGCCCGATCAGGGTGC
>JANQGF010000414.1 GCA_028277465.1 Chromatiaceae bacterium | reverse complement strand
ATTCAGAAACAAGTGGTGCAACTTGAACCGCCGATGTTGGGCACGCTTCGCTTTGCCCAACCTACGGGTGTTTTAGTCGTTTCTGAACCGTTTCTAAGGCGATTTCTGTCAATTCTCATACCACCTGGCTTGTCTTGACGCTCGCCTTCTGCGTCGCGCCAGCAGTCACATAGCCCCGCTATGCTCCTGCCGGCGCTCCTTGAAGGCAGACGCCAATCCGGCGCCATCTGGCATGAGAATCTCCGGCAATCGCCTAAGATGAAGATTTCGGCAACCCAGAACTGAGGAGGGACGATGAAGCTGCTTATTTTCGGATCAACGGGTGGCACGGGGAAGGAATTGCTTAAGCAGGCACTCGATCAGGGCCATGCTGTCGCGGCCTTTGCCCGCGACCCGGCGAAGCTCGATGATATCGAGCACCCGAGCTTGCAGCTGGTTCGTGGTGACGTACTGGATCCGGCGGCTGTCGAAGGCGCTGTCGGAGGACAGGACGCGGTGTTCTGTGCCATCGGAGCGGGCGCCGAGCGCACGACGCTGCGTGAGGACGGAACGAGGAACATCGTTCAGGCGATGGAAAAGACGGGTGTGAAGCGTCTTATCTGCCAGTCTTCACTCGGGGTGGGAGACAGTCGCGCCAACCTTCCATTCTTCACCAAGTACATCGTCGTGCCCTTCTTCCTGCGACATGCCTTCGCAGACCATGAACGCCAAGAGGCAGTGGTCAAACAGAGCGCGCTCGACTGGACCATCGTTCGCCCTCCTCACCTGAAGGACGGTCCGCGAACCGGGGCATACCGGCACGGCTTCACCACGAGCGACAAGGGAATCAAGGGCCATATCTCGCGTGCCGACGTGGCCGACTTCATGCTGAGTCAACTCACCGGCGAGACCTACCTGCATCGAACGCCTGGGGTGTCCTATTAGGCGAGTTCCGACAGACCTGATACCAAGCCACGCACAGGATGGACCAAGCCCCCTGCATTGCAGCCCGGGGATCGCGCCTGAGCCGGCTGGGCCGTGCCCGTCCGGCTCGATCCGCAACAGGGTGCCATCGCGCCAGCCGCGTTGACGCCGCGGTTCTTCCACTTATACCCTTGGCATCGGCCCAGGAGTGACCCGGTAAGCCGCACGACATCGAGGACCGCAGCGTGAAACGACGAGATCTGGCAGCTTTCGGGTGCCTGCTGCTCTCGCTTCACCCGGCCTTCGCCTACGACCTATCCGACTCCCTGCAGATCAATGGCTTCGGGACCCTGGGCGTCTCGACGAACGACAGTGACGAGATCCAGTTCAGGCTCCGCCCGGAACAGGAAGGGTCTGTCGGCAAGGGTGAGATCAACGTCGGGATCCATAGCCTCGCAGGCTTGCAAGGGCGTTACCAGTTCACGGATGCGCTCTCGATCACGGGCCAGGGCCTGGTACGCTACCGCGACCAGGGTGCCTGGGACGGCAGCCTGGAGTGGGCCTATCTCACCTATGAAACCCCCTGGGATCTCTCCATTCGGGCCGGGAAGTTTCGCTTTCCCATCTTCCGCAGTAGTGAGCTGGCCTACGTTGGATATTCACGCATCTATGCTCGTCCCGCTCTGGTCTTTTTCGGCGTGGGCGGCTATGAGCACCTATTGGGCGCCGAGGTGCAGAAGAACCTCAGCCTGCAGGCGCTCGACATCCGGCTGCAAGCAACCTATGGGCGATCAGAGAACGAGTCCCCACCTCGGCCAAACGGGGTCTCCAATGAGGTGGAGAGTGACAATGTCAAGATCCTGTCGGCCAGGGTAGAGACCCAAGGCTTCTGGGTTCACCTTGCCTACACCCATTTGACGACGGACCTGACGACCATCCGCCCCGGCAGGCCACCGGATCACCGCGGGTCCACCAACTTGAACATGTGGAGCGCCGAATGGCAGTTCCGCCTTGCGGGATTCAATCTCGAGGGGGGTTACGGAAGAAGCCTCATCGACCGATTGCAGCCGGACGAGACGGTCTTCTACAGCTCACTATCCCGCCCGTTCGGTAACCTGACTCCTTACCTGCTCTACAGCCGAAAGCAGTTCAGCGACTTGCCTGCACCGCGGAATCCACGCGAGCCCCCTCCCGATGAGTCCGAGGCACTCGATGAGATCTATTCTCTCGGCGTCCGGTACGATGTGAAGCCCGGCCTGGCGCTCAAGCTCCAATGGGACCACATCAAAGCGGCGAGAGCTCTGAGCGTCTCCAACAACCTGACCCGGGGAACCGGCTCCCACAATGCCGTTTCCCTCGTGTTGGATTGGATGTTCTGATGGCCAGGCTGCTGATTCTGCTCTGTCTGTTCACCAGCGCCGCCGCAAACGCGTACGCTGAGTTCGCCATCATCGTGAACCCTCAGAGCAAGTTTAACCAGATCAGCGCGAGAGACCTCGCACGGATCTTCCTCGCCAAGACCAAGCGCCTACCCGATGGGGCGCAAGCCCGCCCGGCCGAGCTTGCCTCGGCCGAGTCGAAGAGTCGCTTCTATTTCAAGATCGCTGGCAAGCGAGAGATCGAGTTGCGGCAATACTGGGCCACGATGATCTTCACCGGCAATGGTCAGCCCCCGAAGCAGCTTCATTCGATCGAGAATGTCATTCAATACGTGATCAAGAATCCCGGCGCGATTGCCTACGTCACGCAGGAATCACTCGACGATTCAGTGAAAGTGCTCGAGCTCATCGATTAGATGTCTCTTCGCCTTTCGATCTTCCATAAGATGCTCATCGCTCCGCTGATCGCAGCGATCCTCTTCTCTTCTTTCCTGCTCTATATCTATTTGCACCTGCGCGAGAGCCGCGATCAGGCATTGGAGATTCAGCGAACGCTGTTCCCAGTGATGCAGTTGGCCAATGAGAACCTGATCCTCCTCGATGCAATCACCAAGACGTTCGAGGACGCCGTGGGTGCGAGGGAGCCCGCGTGGCTGGAGAACGCATCCACGTCGCGGCACGCCATCTTGGTCAACCTCGACCGGCTGGCCACCTTGCTTCCGGATGATCGGCAAGCTGCATCCACCAGGCTGCGGGTCGGTTTCGAGGACTATTTCTCCACCGGCATGGAGCTGTCGCTGCGATTCATCCGGGAGGATGCGGAGATCGAGCGCATCGAGCGCCTGACCCGCTCCATGACGGAGACGCGACTGCGAGCGCGAAAGGAGTTCGCTAGTTTCTCCCAAACCCAGCAGGATCGACTCACCGGCACCATCGAGAAAACAACCTCTCACAGCCAGGAGATCCTGACTTGGGGAATCCTGATGGGCATCCTTTCCGCCACACTCATGCTCTATGTCTCGGTCTCCATCTCCTTCTCCACCCGGCGCTCCATCGCGGGCCTGCTCGAGTCGATCACGGAGATCGCCGAGGACAAACCCAACTTCACCCGCCGGCTCGTGCAACAGAGCGAAGACGAGTTGGGCGAGCTGGTCAGACGTTTCAACCGCTTCACCGACAAGCTCGAGCAGGATCACAACGCGCTCATCATCGCCAAGCAGGCCGCCGAGTCAGCGATGGCGGCATTAACGGAGACGCAGCGAATCGCGGGTCTTGGCACCTGGGAGTATGAGGTCGAGACGCAGAGCATCAGCTGGTCGGAGGAGGTCTTTCGGATCGCGGGCATGGAACCCCGCACCGAACCGCCGACCTTCGAGGAATATCTGGCGACCCTGCACCCGGATGATCGCGAGCCCTTGCAGCAGAACATTCAAAAGGCACTCGCCGGGCAATCCTACGAAGTGGAGCTGAGGCACCTCAAACCGAGCGGCAGTTACAACTACACCTTGACGCGTGCAAAACCCATCATGGCCGGTACCCGCGTCCTCAAGGTGCAGGGGACTGTGCAGGATCTGACCCGATTGAAGCAGGCAGAGCAGGCGTTACGCATCAGCGAGCGTCAATTGCGGCTCGTGACCGACGCCTCTCCGGCCTATATCGCCTATGTCGATCTCGACAGTTTGAGGTACCTCTTCGTGAACAAACGATACGAGGTGGGCTACGGCCGACCACGGGATCAGATCGTCGGGCACCACATTCGAGAGATCATCGGCGACGCGAATTACCAGTACGCCCTGCCCTATATCGAGCGCGTCAGGGCGGGCCGAGAGGCCTCTTACGTCAACGTCTTCCCTCTGAAAGAAGGGAAGCGCTGGATCAATGTGAACTATGTGCCAGACTTTGACGACGAGGGGGCAGTTCGGGCCATCGTGGTGATGAGCCACGACATCACCGAGTTGAAGGAGGCAGAGGAACGACTGCGTCAGAGTGAAGCGCGTTTCCGAAGCTTGTTCGAGAATATGATCGAGGGCGTCGCACTGCACGAGATTCTCTACGACGATCGTGCAACACCGACCGATTATCGGATCTTGACCGTCAATCCCATGTACGAGACGCACACTGGGCTCTCGAGTGAACAGGTGACTGGCCGCAAGGCCTCAGAGGTCTACAAGACGGGCTCGGCTCCACTCTTGGATGTCTATGCCGGTGTCGTGAAGACCGGCGTGCCGGCGAGCTTCGAGATCTATTTCGAGCCGATGCGCAAGCACTTCCACATCTCGGCCTTCTCGCCCTCCGTGGGCCAATTCGCAACCGTGTTCGAGAACATTACCGAGCGCAAAGAGAGAGAGCAAGAGCTGAGCCAGGCCAAAGAGGCGGCCGAGGCGGCGAATCGCGCCAAGAGCGAGTTTCTCGCCAACATGAGCCACGAGATTCGAACGCCGCTGAACGCCGTGATCGGATTTGCCGAGCTTCTCGAGCGGACCCAGGTCGACGCGCAACAGCAGAGCTACTTGGAGTCGGTCAAATCGGGAGGAAAGACGCTGCTGAGCCTGATCAACGATATCCTCGACCTCTCGAAGATCGAGGCAGGCAAGCTCGCGTTACAACCAGAGCCCGTACTGATTCGCCAAGTCTTCGAGGATATCTGCTCCATCTTCGAGCCCAAGGCGAAGGGCAAGGGATTGACGCTGAACCTGGACTATGGCGACGACATCCCGGGGTGCCTGGTGCTGGATGAAACCCGTGTTCGACAGGTCCTCTTCAATCTGGTTGGCAATGCCATCAAGTTCTCCCACCAGGGTTCTATCACCGTCGCCGTGCGGCAAGAGGCGTGCGAGCGCCATCCCTCGGGGACCAGGTTGCGGATCGATGTCCGAGATACCGGGATCGGGATACCCGAGGACCAACAAGCCATGGTATTCGGCAGTTTCGACCAACAAGAGGGACAGAGCAATCGGCAATACGGGGGCACGGGATTGGGCCTATCCATTTGCCGCAAATTGGTCGAGATGATGGACGGAGAGATCGGACTCGAGAGTGCCCCGGGTGTCGGGTCGACCTTCACGGTCTATCTGCATCATGTCTTGGTTGGCGAGCTCGACGGGACCCAAGCCGACCCTCGCGCGACGACGAAGATCGAGTTCCACTTCACGCCCGCGACCGTCTTGATCGTCGACGACACGGCATCTGACCGACAACTACTCCGAGCCCTGCTCGAAGCGAGCGGCCTTCATCTGATCGAGGCCGCCGATGGCAAAGAGGCAACCAGCTTGTGTCACCTGCACCGCCCCGATCTGATTCTCATGGATATTCGCATGCCCGGATTGGATGGGCTCGAGGCCAGCCGAAGAATACGTGCCTCCCCAGCGATTGCGAAGACACCCATCATCGCCCTCACCGCCTCGGTCGGCCTGGACGACCACGACATAACGGGCGGACTGATCGACGGCTATCTGACGAAACCCGTGCAAACGCCCGAACTGGCCTTCGAGCTGAACCGCTTCCTGACGCGTTCTGGGACGCTGGACGCGCCGCGGGAAGGCGCCTCAACCCCAGGTGCGGCCTTGCGGCTCGACCGCAATGGCAGGGCTCGACAAGAGATCGAGGAGCGTGTCAAACCCATCTGGAGCCAGGCGATGAGAAGCGGCATCTTCGATGACGCCCTGGCGTTCTCCAGGGCCCTGCAGGAGACCGGGGCGAGGCATGAGATCGACGCGCTCGTAACGCTCTCCGAGCGCGTGAAAGCGGCGGTGGAGAGCTTCGATATCGATGCCCTCGAAGGGCTCTTCGCGGAGTTCGGGCGAATCGTCGCGGACGCGGCGGAGGAGCACGCCGATGGCTGAGCAACGACGCGTCCTCATCGTGGACGATGACGCGCAGAACATCAAGGTAGCGGCCAATGCGCTGAACGCGCCGGACCTGATCATCGGGTTTGCCAAGAGTGGGGCCGACGCCCTGCGCCGACTCGAGGAAACAGAGTTCGATCTGATCCTCCTCGATGTGATGATGCCCAGGATGGACGGTTTTCAAGTCTGCACCAAGCTCAAGGAAGACCCGGAGAAGTCGCACATACCTGTGATCTTCCTGACTGCGCGAACCGATGAAGAGAGCATCGAAAGGGCCTACGAGGTCGGGGGTGTCGACTATGTACCCAAGCCCTTCCGAACGCGGGAGCTGATCGCACGCGTGAGGTCCCAGCTTCGTCAGCTGGAGCTGAGACGCCGCCTCGAGCAATTGGCAACACGTGATTCACTCACCGGGGTCTATAACCGGCGGAGGTTCTTCGAGCTGGGAGAGGCCACCTTCTCCCGATCGAAGGCGGGGCTGGCTGCCTTCATGATCGACATCGACCACTTCAAGAGGATCAATGACGTCTTTGGCCACCAGATCGGGGACGCCCTCTTGAAGAAGACGGCTGATTCGATTGGTCGGGTCCTACCGGAGAAGGCGGTTTTTGGAAGGTTGGGCGGAGAGGAGTTCGCGGCATTGATGCCAGCGAAGGATGCGGATGAAGCAAGGCATCAGGCAGAGGCGATGCGAGAAGAGGTCGCCAGAACGGTCCTGGAGACTGAGGACGGAAGGAATATCAGTTGCACGGTCAGTATCGGTTTAGGAATCGATCGCGAAGCCGCCTCCTTGGATGGACTCCTCAAGATTGCCGATGACATGCTGTACCGCGCCAAGGGGGCGGGCCGTAATCGCACCATGCTACGAGAGAGTTGAGGCTAGGTTCTGTCGAGGGGATCGATCAGTGATGAAGGCACTGCAGGATTCCGCCGTTCTGTTCGCGCTCGCCGCCGTTTCCGCAACCACAGCGCATGACCAGGTGCCCGCCCTACGGCGGTGCAGCACGAGCCCGGCCGCACCAGAGCGGGGCCTGCGGGCCACCGCAGGCATCGGAATCGCTTGAAATACCTGCCTTTCTAAAAGGATCGATTGTTGCTTACTTCTCCGGACGCCGATGGCTTCACACAGGAATCGCGGAGGACTGCATCATGGCGACAGTTACCCAGCGGGGCGCGGTCGAGCAGCGGGCGCAGCGCGAAGAGGCCCTGCCGCGTCTGCGGTGTATTCACCACCACGACATCATGGGCTGCACCGCGGATGGCGTGTCTGGCAACCACCTTTACTCCGGGCGCGCGCTCGGCATCACCGAACCGGGTGACCTGATCCTGCTGCACCCAGAGCTGGCCGGACAATGGGACGCGATCCACGCCCACTATTCCCGCATCGGTTTGAGTCACACCACCGAGGTAATCTGGGAGCTCGATCATGGCCATCTGGCCCGGCATCCGGATTACACCATCTCGGTCTTCTTCTTCGGTGCCGCCGAACAAGCGGCGCGGCCAGACTTGAGCTGGTACCAGGCCGTCCAATACATCAATTCGAAAAATCACTTCGCAACCGTCGCAGAAGCACTCGGAATGCCCATCCCGAGCACCGTCTGTTTCGACAGCGTCGGCGACATCGGTGCGAAGGACATCATCGCCGCCCCCTATCCCTGCTATCTGAAGGCCGCGGTCTCGGTCTCCGGGATCGGGATCCATCGCTGCGAGGACGCCGCAGCCTTGGGCGAGGCCATGACCCGCTTCGCGCCTGGCGTTCCGGTACAGATTCAGGCCGAGGTCCCGAGCCGCAGCTTCCTGAATCTGCAATACGAGGCCGCGGCGGACGGTCTGCACACACTCGCGGCGACCGAACAGGTCCTGCAGGGCTTTGCCCACCAAGGCAATCGTCACCCGGCCGATCATGCCCCTTGGGAGGCCGTCGACCCCATAGCAGAGTGGTTGGTCGGCCAAGGGATGCGCGGGGTCTTCGCCTTCGATGTCGCCGTGATCGAGAACCGGCACGGCCCCTCGTTTCAGGCAATCGAATGCAACCCGCGCTGGAACGGCGCCTCCTATCCGACTGCGATCGCGCGCAAGCTCGGCATCGAACACTGGCTGGCGCAGGTCCTTCCCACGCGCCATCGGTCATTGGACCAGATCGATCTCGAGGGGCTCGAGTTCGACCCGGAGCGGGGTCGCGGCGTGATCCTGGTCAACTGGGGGCCGGTGCTGGTGGGTAAGTTGCTCGTGCTGCTCGCTGGTGAGCGGGAGACCCAGCAGAGGCTGGCGGCAGAGCTGCAGCAGCGACTCTAAGGCGATTTCTGTCAATTCTCATCCCACCTGACTTGTCTTGACGCCCGCCTTCGGTGTCGCGCCACCAGTCACATCGCCCGGCGATGCTCCTGGTGGCGCTCCTTAAAGGCGAGCCTCAATCCGGCGCCATCTGGTATGAACATTTCCGGCAATCGCCTAAAGCTTCGGCAGCGCCAAAGGTGGGCGCCAAAATTCCTCGAAGGCTCAGCATCCCACGGCGCTACCTGATGGACCGGGAGAGCGGCGACGTGGAGCGGCTGTCGGTCGGCCACGGCAAGACCACCTGCGCCTGGATCCACCCGGACCGCACCCGGGTCCTCTACGCATCGACCCATGAGGACCCCGAGACGCCCGCGAAGACGCAGGCCGAGCTTGATCTGCGGAAACCGGGGACGGACCCTGAGGTATTCAGGCGGCGCGCCGAGGGGTTGATCGCGAGGAGGCGTTGTTCGAGTGCCGTGACCGCGGCGGGCTCAGCGAGGTCCGACTTCGTTAGGGACGATTCAGAAACAAGTGGTGCAACTTGAGCCGCCCTTGTTGGGCACGCTCCGCTTTGCCCAACCTACGGTGTGTAGTTGTTTCTGAATCATTACTTAGCAGAAAACAGTCCGCCATCGCTGGATTGAGCAGCGTGGTCTTGCCGCTGCCGAGGAAGCCGGTCAGCAGCGTGACGGGAATCAGGGGCACGGGCATCTGGGTTCCTCGCGTTGGATGTCGGCGTCTCAGGCGTTGCGTTTGGCTTGTTTTGGCGCGCGAACGATGCAGCTGACCCGAGCGTCGTGAAGGTCGAAGTATGCCCCGATCTCCTTCATCGCGAGACGGTTCGACAAGAGGATTGATTGATGCCAGTGAGATTTGTCTTCGTCGAGAGCTTCGCTGTCTTCATTGCCTCGATCCTAAACCGCCTCGGCAGAGCGATCCACCATCGTTGCCAACCGCGATGCCAATGGTGGAACCGCTTCGCGCTCCAACCGACGACTCTGCGTCTCGCAACGGCAGCAGTCATGACCAACAGGCTCCTCATCACCCTGATCGCCTTGTCGGCCTCGCCGCGATCCTTCGCCGTGGAGCAACCATCGGACATCCCGGTCTGGCTGAAGGTCCATGTCGGCGAAAGGGAGGGGCAGATCGCATCACCGGTCCTGCAAAGGGCGCGTGCGCTCTACCGACGCAAAGTAGGCGAAGGTGCCGTTCAGAACCCTTGCTACTTCGCCATGGACGCGACGCGTCCGCACACTGCACACGATGGCGGACTGGGGCGGCGGTTCTATATCATCTGTGAAGCCGAGCGGTCGTTTCGCGCGGTCTCGTCGGGCCATGGCGGCGGTCGCACATTGAAAGGCATCGCGGATTTCAAGAACGCAAGACGGTGCGCGAAGCATTTCAGCAATGCCTTGGGCTCGAGACTGACGGCCGGCGGCGTCTATGTGACCGGCGAGACGAGGACATCGTTCAAGGGCTACTACCAGGTCTCGGCGAACCGCAAAGCGGTTCTGATGCGTCCCTTCGTTCCGTTCGACGGCGAGGGCGAGACCGCGAATGCCGAACAGCGCGCCATCGGGGGACATGCGGCGGTCTTGATCAAGGGAGCCTGTCTGCTGCGGGAACCGGACAGCCCTTACGCGAACGACGCGGGTTACGTCCCAGTGGGGAGACTGGTGGACTACTCTGGCGGTCGCAGCAGCGGCTGTACCAGCTGGTCGCCGCCGGACGCCCGGCAGATCGTTGAGATCACGCAGAAGGATCCGACCACCCTGTACATCTATCCCGAGGCAGCCGACATCGACGCCGTGGCGCGAGCGGTGGCAGCCGGCCGCTCCTTATCGCGGGCGGGGCTGTACTGGAATGCATCCTGTTTGCGGGACATCGGCGCTCCGACATACTGGCCCAAAGAGCGCCTCGGGCCGAGGATCGCGCAATACGAGCGTAAACACCCCGCACCCCGGCGCTCTCCGATGCCGCTTTGCCCAAACCAGTGATCAGGGATAGGGCGCGAGCGCGAGCGCCTCGAGGCGATAGCCGGCATCGGCCATCTCGCTGGAGAAGCGCTCGATCCGCAGGACACCAGTCACCCATACCGTGTCGAAGACGCCGCCGCGATAGGTCTTGCCCTCGGGCAGGACGACGTGAACGATCTGGTTGGCGGGCGGCGGCGGCACATGGATGCAGGCGCCGTAATAGGGGACGAGGAGAAATTCGCTCACGTCGTCCAGATCGAACTCCACCGGCACCACGAAGCCAGGCAGCTTTACCCGCGTGCCGTCGAGCGATTCCACGACCGGGGCCTGTTTCCACAAGGCCATGAGCTTGTCCATGATCAGCTCGGCGCGCGGGTCCTCGTCCTTGATGTCGTCCAGGCTCGCCCCGTCCTCGCTCAGGCCTTCGAGCAGCCTTTCCGGGCGCCACTCCTCGGGAATCAGGACGTCCCAGTCGAGCTCGGTGACCTCGCCCAAACCCCGCTCGCCAGTCGCGACCCACCGCTCATCAACCCGACTCTCTGCGGAGGGCAGCTCGATGGCCAGCTCTTCGGCCGTCAGTCCGGTGCTCGAGCGAGCGGAGTCCGACCCGTCAGACGGATTGTTTGATTCAGGGCCACAGGCGCAGAGCAGCAAGAGCATCAGCATGACGGCCGCGGCCGCGCCAAAACGGGCGTTTGTTGTCCGCGTATGCATGCTCCGATCAGTCACGATCATTCCTGTAGCCCAACGACGACATCATGGGATGTTTTCCCGATTGGAAGACGGTCACGCCCAAACTCACCGCTCATACCCAAGCTAGTACCCCGTTTCACCTTATTTTGCGTTCTCAGCGCGGCGAGAAGCGGCCAGATGCAAGGCGCGCGGGCGCAGGAATAGTCGGCTCTATTTCAAGCGCGCGCAACGCCGC
>JANQGF010000169.1 GCA_028277465.1 Chromatiaceae bacterium | reverse complement strand
CTTGGCAATAGAATCTGCTATTCCCGGCGGGCGGTGCCTTGCCTTGGCGCCTTTGGGGGGCTCTGAGCATGCAAAATAAGGTGAAACGGGGTACTAGCCCCCGATTATCGGACAGGCTCTTAGGTGGAGTGGCAGGGTGACATTGCCGTCACCCTGCTACGCGCCCTAGTGCAGCACCAATCTTGCTCGGGAACCGATCCACAGCAAACGCGCTCGGATTCAGTGGGTTGCGCACGCCGCGATCCATCGATGGGATATTGGTGCTGCACGAGCAAGGCGTTTCACGCCCCCAGGAGCTCCTCGATCGGACGCGGTCGGCCGATACCATAGCCCTGCGCATAGTCGACCCCAATGGTTCGCAAGGTCTCCAGTGTCTGCTCGCTATCGACGAACTCGGCGACTGTCTTCATGCCCATGACCTGACCGATTTCGTTGATGGCGCGCACCATGGCATGCGCGACCGGGTTGGTCGCGATATCCTCCACGAAGACACCGTCGATCTTGATGAAGTCCACAGGCAGGTTCTTGAGATAGGCAAAGGAGGACAGGCCGCTGCCGAAGTCGTCGAGCGCGAAACGGCACCCCATTTGGCGCAGTGTCCGGATAAAGTCGACCGCGTTGTACATGTTGGAGATGGCCGCGGTTTCGGTAACCTCGAAGCAGAGCTTCGACGGCTCTGGGCCCTGGGTGCGCAGACGCGTAGCGAGCCGATCGAGCAAGCGCTCGTCGCCCAATGAGTGTCCCGAGAGGTTGATGGAACAGAGGGTGATATCCTGCAAGTGGCGGTCATTCTCGCACAGCCATGACATGGCGGTGTCCAAAACCCATTGGTCGAGACGTCCCACGAGATTGTAGCGTTCCGCCGCAGGCAGGAAGGCCCCCGGCAAGATGGTCACCCCGGTCTCGTCGAACATGCGCAGAAGCAGTTCGTAGTGCCGACCATTGGGTGCCTCGCTCACTGGCACGATCGGCTGAAACGCCAAACCGAAACGGTTCTGCTCCAAGGCCTGATTGATTCGCGAGACCCATTGCATCTCGCCATGACGACGCGCCAGCTCGACGTCGTCTTCGGTGTGGATGTGGATACGGTTGCGGCCCGCGTCCTTGGCGGCATAGCACGCGGTATCCGCAGCGCTGAGAACGGCATTGAGCCCGTGACTGGTCCGGTCGATCGGAACCATGCCGATGCTGACCCCGAGACGGAAGCTCTTGTCCGACCACACGAACCGAAAATCGTTGACGGCCTTACACAGCCCTTTCGCGACCCGCATAGCCCCTTCGGTGTCGCAATGCTCCATCAGGACCCCGAATTCGTCGCCGCCCAGCCGGGCCAAGGTGTCCTGCTTACGGATGCAGCCCTCCAACAGATGCGCGAGCTGACGCAGCACGGCGTCACCGGCGATGTGGCCGCAGGTATCGTTGATCACCTTGAATTGATCCAGGTCCAGATAGCAGAGTGCATGCGCGCAACCCTCCCGGCGGGCGGTCTCGAGCGCGCGCTGCAGACAGCGTTCGAAGGCGCGCCGGTTGAGCAAACCGGTCAGGCTATCCAGGCTGGCCTGCAGCTTGAGCTGCTCCGACAGCAGATGGGCCTCGGTGTTGTCCAACCAGGACCCAACCAGTTCCACCGGCCTACCCGCGCTGTCGCACAAGAGACGAACGCTGTCCCGCACCCAGCGCCAGCCATCGTTGCGGTGGCGCATGCGGTATTCGCTGCTGGCATTGAGCCGCTCTTCCAGACAATCCAGGTCATGCTCCATCCGCCGCAGATCATCCGGGTGCACCAGATCGCGCCACGCGATGTCGCCGCTCAACAGTTGGTTCGGGAGGTAACCCAGGAGGTCTTTCAGATTGTCGCTAACGAATGTCAAGACCCGAGCCTCATTCGGCTGCCGTGCATAGATGACTGCCGGACTGGTGTCGATGACATGCTGCAGCAGGTCATTCGTGCGGCGCATCGCCTCCTGGGCACGCTGTCGCTCGCTGAGGTCGCGGGCGACGCCGAAGATGTCTGCCAGCGCGACACCCTCGGCGGTCGGCGCGAGCGCCAATAGCTTGATCTCCATCGGGAGCGGATCGGGGCCGTCGGCGCGCAACATGCGTAGCTCGAGGGTTCGAGTCGTCCCTTCCGGGGCCCTCGCCAGCTCGGACAGCAGGGTGCTGGCATGACCACGGTGCGCGGGAACGACGAGGTCCAGCATGGGGCGCTCCAGCATTGCCTCCGGGGCGAAATGCAGAAAGTTGGTCAGTCGCTCGTTGATGAAACGGAAACGACCCTGCGCGTCCAATAGGAAGATCAGATCCGGCGAACTGTGAACGAGAAAGCGGTGGAGCCGTTCGGAGTCGCGCAAACGCGCCTGCATCGCGGCACGCGAGCGTTGCAGTGCCAACCGCCGACAGGCGGCGGCGATACGCCGCAGCAGCTCGTCGAACCGATAGGGTTTGCAGACGAAGTCCTGCGCGCCGTGGCGCAGGGCAAGGGTGGCCTCGGGCACCGAGCGGGTGCCGCTCACCACCACCACGGCGGTCTCGAGACCGGCGCCGGCGATGTGATCCATCACCTGGGTCGCACTGGTGCCCGACATGATGAGATCGAGCAATACGACGTCGAAGTGCTCGCGCTCGAGAGACTCCAGCGCCTGATCCCCGTCAGCGACGGCGGTGACCTGAAATCCACGCGTGACCAACAGGCGTTCCAAACTCGCGCGGGCGTGGGGCTCGTCATCGACGATCAGTAGACGCCGGCAGTGATCGGTGCCGCTCAACGCGGTTCCGATCCCGTCCAGCCCATCAGTGGTCATGCCCGGGTGATTCATCGGTCTTCCTGCGCCTGAGGCGGTGTGGCGGGCGGCAAGAGGACCTGGAACCGACTTCCGCCACCGCCAGGGGCACGGTAGCTTACCAGACCATCGGCCGAGCCGACGAGGTTGCGCACGATTGCCAAACCCATGCCCCCGTGTCCGGGCTTGGTCGTGGTCACCGGCTGAAACAGCTTGGGTACCAGGTTTGGCGGAATACCGGGTCCGTCGTCGCTCACCGAAAGCTCGACATAGGTCCTACCCTGCACATTGACGGCCGTTTGGACGGTCACCTGGATCCGCCCCCCATCGGTGAGCGCCTCGGCGGCGTTGCGGACCAGGTTGATGAGCACCTGTTTCAGGGTGTCGCTGTCCATCGCCACTGGCGGGACCGAATCCGCGCACCGTACCACCAGCTGGATTCCCCGGGGTCGGCAGAGTGCGTGATCCAGCAGTCCGGCCAGCCGTCTGACTCGGCCACAGAGGTCATCGCACGGCGATCTGCCGCTCGTCTCCTGTTCGTCGTCGGTGAGTCGGACGAGGATGTTGCCCACACGTTCGAGCTCCTCGCGTAGCACCTGGAGATGGGTACCTGCCTCGGTATCCGCAGCCAGTTGCTGTCCCAGCAGGTCGAGATAGTTGCGCGCGATGCTCAAGGGGTTGTTGACCTCGTGCAGCACCTGCTGAAAACGACCACCTTCGAGCAACTGGCGCTCCGCCCACTCCTCTTGCTGCCGCTCCACCCGCGCACGCAACTCCGCCATCGAGCGTCCCGCCTCGGCCCCGAACAGCGAGAGCAGACGCGACCGAGCCAACAGGCGTGGCAACTGATCTTCGCTCGCCTCCAGTACCGCGACCGCCAGACGCCGACCCGCGTGGATGAGCGGCAGCAAGAGCATCGCGCCACCCGCACCGGCCACTTGGCGGTCGAAGACACCGAGGTCCACCGTCTCGGCCGTGGTATGGGTGATGACACCCTCTCGATAGGCGTGCCCGACCAGCGTGGCAGCCCCATCGGATGCGCACTCGAGCTGGTTGAAGGATTCATCTGGCTCCGACGGATCCATACCGCGGAGGCGGTGATCCTCGGTGGGCAAGAAGAAGCGCGTGCGCTCGACACCGAACAGTAGCGTCACACACCGGGCGATCGCCTCCAGAAGCGCCGACTCGCCGGCCTGGGCATCCAGGTGTCCGCGCAGACCCTCGACCAGGACGGTGTCACGTAGCTCCGAGCGCAGTCGGTCGGCAGCCTGCGAAGGGCCCCTGGAGGCCGTGGGTGGGCGATCGGCCTCGGTGTCCTCGGCCGCGATCCCCAACGGACCGCTCAGCTCGGTGACCATGGCGCGCGAGACGTCCCGCAGCCCGCGCAGCAGCGCCGGGGTCAGTCCGAACAGGATGTCGCCAGCGGCAAAGGCCCGATCTTCCTCCCAGACCTCACTGTCGAGGGCGTTGGCGACATGGACCAGCCGGACCAGTGGATGCGCCTCACGCAGGGTCTCCGCAGATTCATGGTGATAGCGTACGGCATCGGCCAGAAAGGAACGCAAACGCCAGGCAGACATGAGCGCCGCACCGATCTGGCAGTGGTCGGTTTGGAACAGCTCGCGCTCACGCGCCAAAAAGGCACCCGGTGTGGTCGCGACCGAGCGCACCTGCGCATAGCCTTCGCCCCGCTGCGAGGCGATGACGAGCTTACCGACATCGTGCAGCAGGCCGCTCAGGTAGGCCTCGTCAGGGCGCGGATAGCCCGTGGTCTGGGCCAATCGCTTCGCCAGATGGGCGCAGACGAGCGCATGGCGCCAGTAGCCCCTGAGCTCGGATTCTGGAATACCCGCGAGATCTTCGAACGACTGGATCACCGAGGTGATGAGCGCGATGGTCTTGACCATCTCGGTACCAAGCATCACCAGGACCCGATCGAGACTGGTCAAGGGGTGGGAATGTCGTCGAAAGGCGGCTGAGTTGGCGACCGCCAGCATGCGGGTCGTTAGGGCGGCATCCTGCGAACAAATGCGGGCGAGTACACCGAACTCGATGTCTTCGTCGCTAAATGCCTGGAGTAGCTCCAAAACAACGGCTGGCGGCGAAGGCAACTTGCTCAGATCTGTCGAGTCGATACTGTTGCGCGCAGGTTGCATGGTGCGTCTTCCGCCGGCTTTGTGCGTTTGAAGTGTCCGCCAAGCGGATGCCGATCACCGGATCGAGTTTGAAAGTGTACAAAAAATCGAGGGCTTATGCATTAGCCGATTGGGTGAAGCAGCGGTCTCCGCGCTCCAAGCGTGTCGGGGCAATTCGTGTCCAAGAGGGCTACTCCCTATATTGTTGGCGGCATCCTCACCCTGGCATCTGCCGGATCCGTGAGGGTCGAACCTGGGCAATAATGACCATTCTCACAAATGTGAGAAAATAGCTACAGCTACCCAGTTCGGAGGGCCGTTGGCGGGCTCTGAGCGTGCAAACTAGTACAGCACCAATTTTCAATCGATGGGTCGCGGCGTGCGCAACAAACTGAATCGTAAAGTGTTTGCTACGGATTAGTTCACCAAAGGAAAATTGGTGCTGCACTAGGGTGGAACGGAGTACTCGACGTCCTTCGCCGTCTCTTGCCCGTCACTCTTCCTGCCTTCGGCCAGTTCTCGCAGACGTCTCTTCTGCAATGCATCGATCAGCTCCAAGTCCAGTCGCGCAAAGTAGATATCTTCTTCCGCCATCTCCCGAAGGCGAAGTTTATCGACGAAATAACTCACGGCCGCTGCTCCTGAAACGCCACTGCAGGCACCGAACCCCTGCCTGGTGCTTCGATATGTCCTTCACTAAAGTGTAACGGCTGGAGTCCCGTAAAAGGTAGAGTGACGAACGGTTTGTCGCTCGGTTCGGCTCTGCGGGCCCTGTCATCGTCGCTGTTTCCCTGGGAAAGAACGACTTGGCACGGCTCTGCTGACCTTTCAGTCACCTCCTTAAGATGAACATAGAATCAATCAAGAACTACATTCAGATCTCGGAACGACTTGCCTCTTCAGGGCAACCGGCCGATGACGAGTTCAAGAGTATTGCGGACGCTGGGTTCCAGATCGTCATCAATCTTGCCATGCCGAACTCCGCGAACGCCATACCTGACGAGGGGAGTATCGTTACGTCATATGAGATGACTTACATGCACCTACCGGTCCCGTTTGAGCGACCAACCGCCCAGCAGCTGAAGACATTCATGAAATTGGTGGATGTATTCGCGGACCAAAAGATATGGATACATTGCGTCGTCAATCATCGGGTATCGGCATTCCTTTACCAGTATCACAGGCTCGCTCTAGGTGCCACGCACGAGGAAGCCAAGAAGGTCATGCTACCATCTTGGAAACCAAATGACGTGTGGCGGAGATTCATGGAGCTCAGGCATGAAGATCTCCTGCAATACTAAAGAGCAACCAAACATCGCTGCGCCCGTCAGTGCACCGTACGAGGTTGAACATTTGCCTTCGGCAATCAACCTGTTTCAAAGCCGCAGAGCGAGGTACGAGATAATTTTTTAGTTGCGCCTAGCCCACCGAGGACATTTAAAACATTAATTACAGAAAAACCAGCAGGAGCATGGATGTCTCCGTCTTCCCTCGACCAATATGGACCACCGTTTTCGCGCTCGAAAAGGGATTGTATTTCGTTTGTCCATCTATCTCGACTTTGGCCATTTTCTGCCTTGGTCTCGCGCGGTAACTGTTTGAAAGAGCATGACGCCAGGAAATTGGGCGGGGTCAGGGGTACGAGGCGCCCCATCCTAAACCCCTCGCTATTTGGCGATAGCACGCAAACAACTGATTTTCAAGACTATACAGCGTCTGGAGAGTGGCCAAAGTCGGGCTATTCTGGCTATGCATGATTGCAACATCTCATGATTGCCTTTGGTATGTAACAAGCGGAAAGACTGCATACTGCATGTTCGGTATTCTGCTAGTGCAGCACCAATTTTTCTTTGGTAAACCGACCCACGGTAGAAACACTCCGATTCAGTCGGTGACGCACTCCGCGACCGTCAATAGAAAATTGATGCTGCACTAGTACCTCTTCTACTCAAGCGCTTACCGTGAAACTCGCGCCGCCGACGCACCACATCTCCCTCTCCCTGGGGGGAGAGGATCGGGGCGAGTGGGAGATCCCGCCGTCTCCGTCTGCAGCGGCGCCCGCTTCGTCTTCCGGGGCGAGCAACACCCGAACATGGCGCTTAGGCACTCGAGAATGGCCGAACATCCGCGCGGCCACGTTGGAGGCACCCCGGGTCTTTCAAGGGACCCTTCAGTGCCAATGGCGATCTGCATAACCACTACCCCGAGGTTTGACTTGTTTGGTCTGTGTGAACCGGTACGAAACTGCGAACACCCAAGTTTCACACCACGCCCCTTGGTTTTAGCCCTTGCAGCCTCGACCCAGGAAATGATCATTGAACTTGGGCAAAAATTATCTATGATGAGTGTATGAACCGCGACGGCCCGTGTTTGAAGCCGATCAGGGGTTGGAGACGCCGTCGATGGATCAGGATGACCTGGAGGGCTACCCGCACGCATCCCGCTTCACTCGAACCATGATCCCAGACCTTGGGTAGGCTCGAGG
>JANQGF010000047.1 GCA_028277465.1 Chromatiaceae bacterium | reverse complement strand
AACGATTCAGAAACAAGTGGTGCAACTTGAGCCGCCCTTGTTGGGCACGCTCCGCTTTGCCCAACCTACGGTGTATAGGTTGTTTCTGAATCATTACTTGGGGTTCGTTCCTCACCCCAACCCACGGGCAGGATCTTTTCCGGAGATCACCTTAGGCGCTCGACCCGTGGACAAGGTCCGGCCCAAGGTAAGGGGGGGTTGAAACCGGCCCCTACCCCGGGACTATGAACCTGACCCTTGACATGAACAAGTTGACAAACAGTTGGGAGAACTGGGGGTGTTGCGTTCCTTTTCTTCGAGTTTTCGCTACCTTCTCTTGGCACTGCCGCTTCTGGCAGCGATGCCCGCCCAGGCGGTGACGGTCAACAGCTATTACGGCCGCTACGTCGCCGCTGACAAAGCACCGGGCAAACCCGCCACTTCACTGCGGGGACCAGTGCAGGAGCAGTGGCATTTCACAGATCGCGCCAAGCGGACCTACACTATCGGTGTTCTCTTTCCGCACATCAAGGACTCCTACTGGATCGCCGTCAACTTCGGCATCGCCCAACGCGCGGCTGCGAGTGGCGTTGCCTTCGACCTGCTGGAGGCAGGCGGCTATCCCAACCTGGCCATCCAGATCCAACAGCTCAAACAGCTCAGGAATCAAGGGGTGGATGGCGTGATCCTAGGTGGCATCGCCTACGAGAAACTGGATGCGGAGGTCGCTGCAACGACGGCGGCCGGTATCCCTGTGGTCGCCGTCATCAACGACATCCTGGCCCCACAGGTCAAGGCGAAGTCCATGGTGTCATTCCACGAAATGGGTTTCAAGGCGGGCGAGCATCTGCGCCGAATCATCGTCGAACCAGAGGTGAGGGTCGCCTTCTTCCCGGGGCCGAGAGACAGCGGCTGGGCACCTGAGAGCCTCGCCGGTTTCACTGACGCCCTCGCGGACGACCCTAGGATCACCCTGCTGACCCCGCTCTGGGGCGACACGGGGGCGAAGGCCCAGCGCAGCCTGATCCTGCGAGCCTTCCACTTCTACCAAGACATCGACTATCTGGTCGGCAACGCGGTGATGGCACAGGTCGCCCCCGCGACCCTGGCCGAGCTCGGGCGCTCGCCGGACCAGACGCGTATCCTGTCGACCTACTTGATCCCGGAGGTCTATGAACACATTCGTGCCGGCCGGGTGGCCGCCGCGCCGGCGGACCTCAACATCGACCAGGGACGCATCGCCATGGACATGATGATCAAGCTACTGGATGGTCAGCGATCGGGGGTGGATTTTCCCTTCCGCGCCGGCCCTGAGATCCCGGTCATCAGCAGTGACAACATCGAGGTCTATCCCTTCGAGCAGCTGTTCGGCGATCGCGGTTTCGCACCTGTTTTCACCTATCGGCCCACGGAGATGGAGACGGAGGCACGATGAAGCTCGCTTACAGGCTGCTGATCCCAACGGTCGCGCTCTTCACGCTCGGCTTCGGCTTGCTCTTCGCTTTGTCCATCGACTCGGAGCGGACCGTCATCGAGGCCTTCGAGCGGAAGGCCGGCCAGGTCATCCTGGACCAGCTTGCACAACATCGGGAAAGACGCCTCGCGGCGGAGCGGGACTATCTCGACTTCGTCGCCACGATGGCGGCCGAGGTGGCAGTGGAGTTCGTCTCCAACATGAACTACGCAGGCATCGAGCAACCCATCTCCGAGCTGTTGGCGCTCGGGTGCATCCAGGCCGTCGAGGTCTTCGACGACACCACCGGCCAGACCTTCGTCGCCGCTTATCGGGACGGGGACCAGACGGCGATCGGGACGGATCTCCCTGATGGGCTGACGCGTTATCATGCGCTGCGCCACCGCCTGACCGGGCTCTTCGACGATCGACCCGTCGATTACGGCTCGATCGCCATCTATTACGACGATGTCCATCTACTCGGCGAGATCAGCGCCATGGAACGCGCCTCCCTGGACGGGATCGAGCAGATCAAAGAGGACATTGCAGATCGGATGGCGAAGCGGGTCTCCTTCCAGTTGAGCGTCTTCGCCCTGGCTGCCCTGGCGCTGGTCAGCAGCGTCTTCCTCCTGGTCTATCGCTTCGTTCTTTCGCCGCTGGGGACCTTGCACCGCGGGCTGGACCGTTTCTTC
Organism: Chromatiaceae bacterium; assembly: GCA_028277465.1. Classification (GTDB taxonomy): domain Bacteria; phylum Pseudomonadota; class Gammaproteobacteria; order Chromatiales; family Chromatiaceae; genus JANQGF01. The sequence goes on along the minus strand of JANQGF010000047.1, from coordinate 3,180 downwards.
GCCTTCCTGCAGCGTCAGGAAGACCACGCCGCACCAATTGAGCTCGACACCAGGGACGAGTTCGGCGCCATGGCCCGCTCGCTCAATACGAACATCGAGGTCAGCGCCCGGCTCCACGAGTCGATCAACGCCCTGAACGCGACGCTTGAACAGAAGGTCGAGGAACGCACCCGCGAGCTGAGGCGAGCCAAAGAGAAGTTGGAGCTGAGCCTCGATGGCGGACGTCTCGGCTCGTTCGACTGGAACATGGTCACCAACGAGAACTTCATCGACGCGCGCTGGGCCGAGATGCTGGGCTACAGCCTCGACGAGGTGGAACCCTGTTACGAGGGCTGGGAGAGCCTGACGCACCCGGACGATGTCGGCCCGGCACTTCAGCGAATCCAGGACTATCTGGACGGCGAGGGGTCCCATTTCGAGGCCCAGTTCCGGATGCGTACCAAGTCCGGTGCCTATCGGTGGATACTGGCGCGCGGCAAGATCGTCGCGTACGACGACGCCGAACGCCCCACCCGGCTGGCCGGGACTCACATGGACATCACCCACATCAAGGAGACGGAGCAACGACTTTCCGATACCAGACAGCAGGCGGAGCAAGCCTTGGCCGAGCTCCAATCGACCCAAGCACAGCTCATCCAATCGGAAAAACTCGCCGCCCTCGGCCACCTGATCGCTGGCATCGCCCACGAGATCAACACGCCACTGGGGGCGATCAAGTCGAGCGGGAGCAACATCACCCACTCATTGGAGCGGGCGCTCGGCAACCTGCCCAAGCTCTATCAGCTCTTTTCGCCGCAGGAAGAGGGCCTCTTCCTGGAACTACTCGCGCGCGCGCCGACGCAGACCGGGTTCCTCACCAGCCGGGAGACGCGGCAACACACCCGCCAGCTCACCCGCGAGCTCGAGGCGGTTGGCGTGGACAAGCCCCGGCAAGTCGCCGACATCCTGGTTCAGCTCAGGGTTCTGGAGGCACCGACCCGCTATCTGCCCCTGATCCGCCACCCAAGTTCGGACTTCATCCTCGATACCGCCTACAGCGTCGCCACCATCGCTGCCAATGCCGCCAACATCAACCATGCAGTCGCGCGTGCCGCCAAGATCATTCAGGCGCTCAAGTCCTTCGCGCGGCACGATGATAGCGGGGAGCGCATCGAGACCGATTTGCGGGACAACGTCGAGACCGTGCTGACCCTCTATCACAACCAGATCAAGCAAAACACAGAGCTGGTCCGCAACTACGCCGAGATCCCACCCATCGGCTGCTACCCGGACGAGTTGTGTCAGGTCTGGACCAATCTGATACACAACGCCTTGCAGGCGATGGACTACCGTGGCACGCTGACGATCGGCATCGCGGCCGAGAATGGTGTCGCCGTCGTCACCATCGCCGACACTGGCGCCGGCATCGCACCCGAGATCCGCGAGCGAATCTTCAAGCCCTTCTTCACCACCAAACGGGCCGGCGAGGGCAGCGGGCTGGGGCTCGACATCGTCAAAAAGATCGTCGCCAAGCATGGCGGCCAACTCGAGCTCGAGACCGAAGTCGGTGTGGGCACCTGCTTCAAGGTCTCGCTCCCCTATCCGGAGCCAGCATGATGAAACAGGGTATCCTGCTATGTGTGGACGACGAGATGATGGTGCTGAATGCCCTGCGAGACCAACTGAAGAAGGCCTATGATCACAGGCACCTGATCGAGATCGCCGAGAGCGCGGAAGAGGGGCTGGAGATCCTCGACGAACTGGCCGATGAGGGCTACATCCCACTGGTGATCATCTCCGACTGGCTCATGCCGGGGATGAAGGGCGACGAATTCCTCATCAAGGCCCACCAGCGTTTTCCCCATGTCATCAAGATCATGCTCTCCGGGCAAGCGGACGAGGCGGCGATCCAGCGTTCGCGCGACCATGCCAACCTGCACAAGTTCATCGGTAAGCCCTGGAATGCGGAGCGCTTGATCACCGCCATCGACAAGGGGCTGGGGGACTTCTGGCAGGGTCGTGAACGCCAATCACCAGAGGCCAACGAGAACCAATGAACCTCCTCTAGGCTGTTTGAACGGACTGATCTACGGGAGCGGAACAATCTCGATGAATCAAAGCGCAATCCTCTGTGTCGACGATGAAACCATGGTCACCGGCGCCCTCCACACACTCTTGGAGCAGCATCTCAAGGAGGTCGAGATCATCGAGGTGGCTCAATCGGCCGACGAGGCACTGGAGGTGATCGGAGAGCTGCAGGAAGACGCCATCGACCTGAAGGTCGTCGTCGCCGATTACATCATGCCCCATGTCCGCGGTGACGAACTGCTGGTCCGGATCCACCGGCTGTTACCGCGGACCAAGACCATCCTACTCACCGGACAGAGCGACATCGGTGGCGTGAAGCGCGCCATCAATGAAGCCGACCTCTACCGCTTTCTCGAGAAGCCCTGGCATAACGAGGACCTCCTACTGACCTTGCGCGGCGCACTCACCGCCTATGACCAGGAGTCCGAGTTGGAGCACCAGAACGAGATGCTCCGGCGCATGAACGACGAACTGGAGGCAAAGGTCCGGGAGCGGACCCGGGAGCTGGAGGAGAAGAATCAGGAGCTGGAGCGTCTGTCGATTACCGACCGTCTGACGGGTCTGTACAATCGGCTGAAGCTGGATGAGCATTTCGAGCGCGAGCTGGACCGGGCCAAACGCTACAAGACCCGATTTTCGATCGTCCTCCTCGACATCGATCGGTTCAAGCGTATCAACGATCGCTATGGTCACCAGGCAGGTGATCGGGCCCTGGTCGACTTGGCCAACATCCTTCGTCACACGATTCGCGTCAATGACAGTGCGGGTCGTTGGGGTGGAGAAGAGTTCCTTCTCATCTGCCCCGAAACCGACCGCGCCGGCGCCCACAGCCTGGCCGAGCATCAGCGCGCCACCATCGCGGCCCACGACTTCGCACTCGGTGACTGCTGCACCGCCAGCTTCGGACTGGCCGAGTACCAAGAGGGCGACGACCGCGAGAGCCTGCTGGCACGGGCCGACGCGGCGCTCTATCGGGCGAAGGAAGGGGGTCGCAATCGGATCGAGACCGGTTGATCTAAGGCGATTGCCGGAAATGTTCATACCAGATGGCGCCGGATTGAGGCTCGCCTTCAAGGAGCGCCACCAGGAGCATCGCCGGGCGATGTGACTGGT
>JANQGF010000042.1 GCA_028277465.1 Chromatiaceae bacterium | reverse complement strand
GCCGATCGCATCAAGGATCTGGTGAAGGCGGTCCAGGACCAGGTCGGCGTGGTCTGGCGGGACCTGGAAGAGATCATCTTCGCGGCGACCAGCGAGGCCGAGAAGGCCAAGCAATCGAGCGCGAGCCTCGACACCATCGAGCAGGACGTCGCCGCGGTGCACACCGGCACCGAGGAGATCGAGGCGGCGGCCAACGAGATCGCCAGCGCCATCGCCCAGGTCAAGACGGGAGTCGACCAGATCTCCTCTGCCGCCCAGGAGGCCGAGCAGGCCGCCAACGAGGCCGCCAACGCCTCCAATCAGCAGGCGCAGGGGGCCGAGGAGCTCGCCTCCGCCATCGAGGAGATCGCCTCGCTCGCCGACGAGCTCCAGAGTGCCTAAGGGCCGCCGCAACGGCCTTCAGGAGGGCATCATGACTCAAGAGACAGACGCCACCGGTCTCGCTTCCGAGGTCTCGGCGGCATCCGGCGACGGCGTGGAATCCGACAACCGCCAGTTCGTCATCTTCGTCTGCGGCGACGAGGCCTTCGCCGTGGACATGGCACCCGTCCAGGAGATCATCCGGGTTCCCGAGACGGTGCGGGTCCCATTGGCGCCCGCGACCCTGGAGGGTCTGGCCAATCTGCGCGGCCAGGTCCTTCCCATCATCAGTCTGCGCCGGCTCTTTGGTTTCGAGGAGCGCACCAGCGACGACTCCAGTCGTGCACTCGTCATCGATCAGGGGCAGCCGCTCGGCTTCGTGGTCGATCGCGTCAACAGCGTGGTGGCGGTCGAGCCGTCCCAGATCGCCGAGGTCGGCACCCTGCAAGCGACCGTCGACACCGAGCTGCTGTCCGGCCTGCTCAAGGACGTCGCCGGCTTCCCCATGGTGATGGTGCTGGACTTCGCGCGACTCATCGGAACCGAGCTCGCCACCATCGCCGCCCAGGGGGCCGCGAGCGCACTCTCGGCGAGCGAAGATCAGGCCGGGGATGAGGAGGGCGCGGCCACCGACGAGGTGCAACTGGTCAGCTTCGAGGTCGAGGAGCAGGAGTACGGCATCCCAATCGAGGATGTCCAGGAGATCGTCCAGTTCCCCGAGCGCATCGTGCATGTGCCACGCTCCCAGTCCTATGTCCTGGGGGTCATGATGCTGCGCAGTCGGCTCTTGCCCCTGGTCTCGCTGCGCAGCCTCTTCGGCCTGTCGCCGCGCGAGCCCGACGAGCATAGCCGCATCGTGGTGATCACCCTGGACGCCATGGCGGTGGGTCTGGTCACGGACAGCGTCAACGAGGTGCTCCGGGTCCCGCTCATGGCCGTCGACGCCATGCCCGAGCTCCTGTCGCGCGACGGCGCGCTGTCCGAGATCCCGCAGATCTGCCGTCTCGATGGGGGTGAGCGACTGGTCTCCATCATCGCCACGGCGAGTCTGTTCCAGCATTCCCCCATTCAAGAGGCGCTGAAGAGCGTTCAAGAGATGCAAGACCAAGAGACAGCGACCGAGGTCACCGAGGACGAGGACAGCGACGACGAGGAGCAAGTGGTGGTCTTTCGGCTCGACAAGGAAGAGTTCGGCGTCCCGATCGAGAGTGTGCAGGAGATCGTGCGGGTTCCCGACGAGCTGACCCATGTCCCCAAGGCGCCGAGCTTCGTGGAGGGCGTCATCAATCTGCGCGGGGCCGTGCTGCCAGTCATCGATCAGCGCCGGCGTCTGGGGTTGCCCGACGCCGAGCGCAGCGATCGCCAGCGCATCATGGTCTTCCTGCTCGACGGCACGCGCACGGGCTTCATCGTCGATTCGGTCGCCGAGGTGCTCAAGATCAGCAAGAGCGCCATCGAGCCCGCGCCGGCCCTGTCCGAGGAGCAGTCGCGTCTGATCGCGCGGGTCGCCAACCTGGAGCGCGACAAGCGTCTGATCCAGCTGATCGAGCCCTCTTATCTCGTCGCCGACGAGGACCGGGCGCGGCTTGCCGAGCTGGGCGACTGATGCCGGGCCGCGGCGCGCTCCATCCGGTGCCCGCGGCACCCATCCCGATGTGCATTGCGGGTCCGAGCCGTGGTTAAGCTACTGATCGTCGATGACTCGGCGCTGATGCGCCGACAGCTCACCGCGCTCTTCCAGGCCGAGGGCGACTTCGAGATCCGCACCGCCCGCAACGGGCGCGAGGCCATCGCCGAGAACCGCGACTTCGCGCCCGACGTCGTCACGCTCGACATCAACATGCCCGAGATGGACGGACTGACCGCCCTCTCGCACCTCATGGCCGAGCGCCCGGTCGCCGTGGTCATGGTCTCCTCCCTCACCGAGAAGGGCGCCCTGGCCACGCTCGAGGCGTTGAACCTGGGCGCGGTGGATTACATCGCCAAGCCCGACGGCACCATCTCGCTCTCCATCCAGAAGATTCACGCCGACGTCATCGCCAAGGTCCGCGCCGCGGCGCGCGCGCGCCCCAGGACCGCCCGTGGTCTCGCCGCCCGCGTCCGCGCCAAGTCGACCCGGCCGGCCGTCAAGACCCCGCCCGCCGAGAGCGGCCGGCGGGTCGTCCGACGTGGCGCCGCGGGCAGGGTCGGCGTCGTCCTGATCGGTGTCTCCACCGGCGGACCGCGCACCCTGGAGGAGATCCTGCCCCTGTTGCCGACGCGCTTTCCCTGGCCGGTCCTGGTCGCCCAGCACATGCCGCCGAGCTTCACCCAGCCCTTTGCCGAGCGCATGAACGGCCTCTGCCCGCTCGAGGTCCGCGAAGTCGCCCATCCCACCCCGATCGAGCCCGGGCACATCTATATCGCCAAGGGTGGTGCGGACATGGTCTTGACCCGGCGCGCCAACCGGCTCACCGCGGTCGCTCGGCCCGAGCGCGCCGAGCTGCTCTGGCACCCCTCGGTGGAGCTGCTGGGCCAATCGGCGCTCGAACAGTGCGACCCGACCAGGGTCGTCGCCGTCCTGCTGACCGGCATGGGGCACGACGGAGCCGAATCCTTCGCCGAGCTCAAGCGGCGCGGGGCCAGGACCATCGCGGAATCGGAGCAGAGCGCCGTCGTGTTCGGCATGCCCGCCGAGCTCATCGGACGCAACGGGGCGACCCAGGTCCTCCCCGCGGAGCGGATCGCCCAACAACTGATCGACTGGACGGCGGACTGACCGGGAGCGGACATGGCACTGAGACGACGGCCTCCGGCCGGTACCACGACCCAGGACGAGCGCCGCCTTGCGCGGGATTTCGCCGGACTGGTGGCGGCGCTCGACGACCCGGATCCCACGACCCGCCGGTGGGCCGCGCGTGATCTGGAAGCCCATCGCGAGGCATCGCCGGCCCTGGTCGCGCGCCTCGCGGTGGAGACGGACGTGAGTGTCCGCGAGGTGATCCTCACCTCGCTGACCTGTCTCGGCGACGACACCGCTGTGGACGGCCTCATCCAGGCGCTGCGCAGCGAGGATGCCTTGCTGCGCAACGGTGCCATCGTCGCCCTGCAACAGCTCCCGGACGCGGTGGCGCCGCGCATGGAGGCGCTCCTCGCGGACCCCGACAGCGATGTGCGCATCTTCGCCGTGAGGGTCCTCGAATCCTTGCGCCACCCGCGGGTGGAGGACTGGCTCCTCGAGGTCATCGAGCGGGATGCGCACCTCAATGTCTGCGCGACCGCCGTGGATCTGCTCGGCGAGGTGGCCAGCCCACGCGCCCGAGCCCCACTCGAGGCGCTCAAGCGGCGGTTTCCGGATGAGCCCTACATCCAGTTCGCGGCGGATCTGGCACTGCGGCGGATCGGCGAGGTGTGAGCCCGCATGCCCGAGATCCAGATCAGCGACGGCGACTTCCTCCGGTTGCGCGAATTCTTCTACCGCAAGACAGGCATCCTCTTCGAGCCCTCCAAGCGCTATTTCGTCGACAAACGGTTGATCGAGCGGATTCGGGCCACCGACTGCGAGGACTTCCGGTCCTACTTCACCATGCTGCGCTTCCAGGCCTCGGGCCAAGAGCTGCAGACGCTGGTCAATGCCATGACCGTCAACGAGACCTACTTCTTTCGGGAGGAGTATCAGTTCGCCTGTCTGGTCAACTCCATGCTGCCCGAGATCCTCGCCCATCGGACCGATCGCGATCCCATCCGCATCTGGTCCATTCCCTCCTCCTCCGGCGAGGAGCCCTATGGCATCGCCATCTATCTGCTCGAGCACTGGAAGACCCTGAGCGAGTGGGACGTGGAGATCGTCTCTTCGGACATCGACACCGACATCCTGGCGCGCGCGCGCGAGGGCCTCTACCAGGCGCGCGCCGTCCAGCATCTCCCCGCACCCCTCCTGAGCAAGTATTTCACCCGAAAGGGCGACGGCTATCGGATCAGCGAGACACTGCGCGAGGTCGTCGACTTCACTCGGGTCAATCTCGCCGAGCCCGCGGCTGTGCGCATGTACCGCAACTTCGATGTCATCTTCTGCCGCAATCTCCTCATCTATTTCGACGATCTCTCGCGCAAGCAGGCGGCCGAGTCGCTCTACGATGTCCTGCGTCCGGGCGGCTTCCTCTGTCTCGGCCACTCGGAGTCCATGAGCCGCATGTCCTTGCTGTTCCGCGTCCGCAGGTTCCCGGAGGCCATCGTCTATCAGAAGCCCTGGGGGGCACGATGAAGCAGATCCTGGTCATCGATGACGCCGCGACCGTGCGGCTCTACCACCGCGGCATCCTCGAGTCCGGCGGCTACCGGGTCACCGAGGCGGTCAATGGGGTCGAGGGGCTGGAGAGGGTCGCCGAGACGGCGTTCGACCTCTATTTCGTCGACGTCAACATGCCCGTCCTGGACGGTTACGGCTTCCTGCGCGAGCTGCGCTCCAGGGACGGCCCTCAGCCGCCGGCGATCATGGTCTCGACCGAGGCCGGCGAGCAGGACCGGCGTCTCGCACTCGAGGTCGGCGCCAGCCACTATATGATCAAGCCCGTGCGTCCCGAGACGCTCCTGGCGTGTGCGCGCCTCCTGCTCGGAGAGAGATCGACGCCATGACTCCGCTGCTCCAGCAATTTCTCTCCGAGGCACGCGATTTCCTCCAATCGATCGGCGAGAAGCTCCTGCAGCTCGAGGACCGGCCGGGCGATGCCGAGCTCATCACCGAGCTGTTTCGGCTCGTCCATACCCTCAAAGGCAACAGCGGGCTCTTCGACTTCCCCGAGCTGAGCGGGGTCCTGCACGCCGCCGAGGACCTGATGGACGCCGTGCGGGACGGGCGAATCGCCTTCGCACGCGGCCTCGCCGATCAGCTCCTCGAGACCATGGATTTCGTCGCCATCCTCATCGAGGAGATCGAGAGCAACGGGGTCTATGCCACCGCGCGACGGCAGGAGGCGCAGCGTCTGACCCAGTCGTTGCGCAACGCCGTCTCGCGCGAGGAGACCGCCGAGCCGGAGCCGCCCGCCGCCGACGCGGCCGAGACCGCAGCCCCGACCGAGCCCCGCTCGCGGGCCCTGGCGGGCACCCCGGAGCCCGAGCGCATGGCGCTCTATCGGCGTCTGGCCGCCGGCGAGCGCCTGACCTGGGCGGCCTATCGCCCCGAGGAGGAGTGCTTCTTCAAGGGCGAGGACCCGCTCTATCAGCTGATCCAGGCGCCCGACTGCTGTTGGCGTGCGGTCAGCGCCCGCGAGGCCTGGCCCGCGATCGCGGAGCTGGACGCCTACCGCTGTATCCTCGACTTCGAGCTGATCACGACGCGGGGCGAGGCCGAGCTGCTGGAGCATTTCCGCTACACCCAGGACCAGCTCGAGCTCGCCGCGCTGAGGCCCTGGGACCTGATGGAGCCAGTCGGAGAGCGGGTGGAGGGACCGGCGCTCGCCGACTTCGTACAGGCGGCGCGCGAGCGACTGGCCGCGGGCGACCGGGAGGGGCTGGAGTGCGCCGCGCGCACCCTGCTCGAGCTCACCGCATCGGATCAGCGTGTCGCCTCGATCCTACGCTGGCTGCTGCTTGCGCTCGAGCTCGAGCCCGCCTCCGTCGAGACTCACGCCAGGCTCATCGAGACCCTCGCCGCCGACGCCGGCGAGACGCTGGCGTCGCACGCGGCGGCCCCGGAGACCGGGGCCGCAGGCCCGCCTGAGGATCCAGACCGAGTGGCGGTCCAGCGCGAGCTGTGGGAGGTGCAGCGCGAGATCCTTGCGCTCCCGGATGCCCCGGATTGGCTGCCCGGGCGTCTGCGCGCGGTCACCGCGAGTCTGGCCGGTCTGGTGACGAGTCTCGGGCGCGAGGAACTGCTGCCAGGGCTCGACGCGGCGAGCGAGCAGGCGCTGGCGAGCGCGGACGCGGCGCCGCTGCACCACTGGATGGAGACGGCGTGGCCGGAATGGGGGCCTGCGCCCGGACTGACGTCCGGCGGCCCGGCGCCAACGGCCCTGACCACGCCTCCGTCGGACGACGAGCCCAAGTTCGGGCGCCGCGCCGAAGACGCACTGCCCGGCCCGCGCATCCTCAAGGTCGATCAGGGCAAGGTCGACCGCCTCATGGGGCTCATCGGCGAGATGGTGGTGGCGAAGAACGCCCTGCCCTATCTGGCCGCGCGCGCCGAGACCCAATTCGGCGCGCGCGAGATGTCCCGCGAGATCAAGGCCCAGTATGCCGTGATCAATCGCATCGCCGAGGACATGCAGGACGCCATCATGCAGGTGCGCATGACCCCCATCTCCTTCGTCTTCCAGCGGTTCCCGCGTCTGGTGCGCGATCTGACGCGCAAGATGGGCAAGGAGGTCAAGCTCGTCATGGAAGGCGAGGACACCGAGGCGGACAAGCACATCATCGAGTGCCTCACCGACCCCATGATCCATATCGTGCGCAACAGCCTGGATCACGGTCTGGAGACGCCCGAGGAGCGGCGCGGCGCGGGCAAGCCACCCACCGGGAAGCTGACGATTCGCGCCGTGCAGGAGTCCGACCGGGTCAGGATCGAGATCGCCGACGACGGCCGCGGGATCGATCCCGAGCACATCCGCCGCAAGGCCCGCGAGCGTGGACTCATCGACGAGTCGCGGCTCGAGCGGCTGAGCGACCAGGAGGCGATCGACCTCGTCTTCGCCGCCGGCTTCTCGACCGCCGAGCAGGTCACCGACCTCTCCGGACGCGGCGTCGGCATGGACGTGGTCCGCTCCGCAATCGCCAAGGTCAAGGGGACGATCGACCTGAAGAGCCAGCCCGGCGTCGGGACGCGACTGCGCCTGTCGCTGCCGCTCTCCATGGCGGTGACCAACGTCATGATCATCCGCTCGCATGGCCAGCAGTTCGGCGTGCCCATGGACGACGTGATCGAGACCGTGCGGGTCGACAGCGCCGCCATCCGTACCATCAAGCGGCACCGGACCGCGGTCCTGCGCAGCCGGATCGTCCCTCTGGTCCCGCTCAACGAGCTCCTGGGTCTCCCGGACCCACCCCGGCCGAACGGGGACGGGGCCTACGCCACCCTCGTGGTCCGTATCGGGAAAGAGCCCATTGGGATAATGGTCGATGACTTTCGTGAGACGGTCGACATCATCCTCAAGCCCATGGCGGGTATTTTGGATGGTATCAAAGGCTATGCCGGATCGGCCCTCATGGGCGACGGCTCGGTGTTGCTGGTCCTCGACCCCAAGGATCTGCTGTCATGATGGAGCTGCGCAAGACCACCGCTGTCATCACCGACCTCTTGACCGTGGAAGAGGCCGAGACACTCCTGGAGTGGCTGCAGAAGCACCCGCGCGGCAAGCTCGACCTGGCCGGCTGCACCCATCTGCACACGGCAAATCTGCAGGTCCTCATGGCGGCTCGGCCCCAGATCTCGGCCTGGCCGGAGAACGAAACGCTCGCGGCGTGGCTGCGCGCCGCGCTTTGCTCACAGGAGTAGCCCCCTCATGTCCAAGACGATCCTGGTCGTGGATGACTCGGCCACCATGGTGATGAGCCTCAAGGCCAGTCTCGAAATGGCCGGCTTCAAGGTGGAGACCGCCAACGATGGTGTCCAGGCCGTCGGCAAGCTCAAGTCGGGCGTCAAGCCCGACCTCATCATCACCGACATCAATATGCCCAACATGGGCGGGATCGATTTCATTCGCGCCGCACGTGGCCTGCCCGGTCTGCGCTTCACACCCATCCTGGCGCTGACCACCGAAAGCCAGCAGGCCAAGCGCGACGAGGCCAAGAAGCTGGGCGCCACGGGCTGGCTGGTCAAGCCTGTCGGAGGCGCGGATCTGCTGAAGGTCATCAAGCAAGTCCTTCCCGGCGCATGAGGGGCTCAGAGATGCCACCCCTCGACGTCGAGCAGCCGCTACCCCTCAAGGCCCTGCTGATCCAGGGGCAAGCGCTGCGGCGGACCATGGCATCGCTCACCTTGACGGCCGTTCTCATCCTCTCGGCGCTCGTCTATCTGAGTCACGACTGGGTCTTGGAGCAAGGGGCCGGGCTCGGTCTGACGCCGGCGGCAGCCGTCGCGCTCCAGGTCGGCCTACTCTTGCTCGTCACGAACTTCCTGGCTGGCCTCTTCTTCTTCCAGTTGCATTTCCGTAGCGCCGGCACGCAGCATCAGGTCCTCTCGGAGGTCCACGAGGTTGCCGTGACCGCCGAGGCCCGTGCGCTCGCCGCTGTCTATAGCCTCCAGGAGACGGTCGAGATGGACCGATCCTTTCAGGAGCAGCTAAATCTGACCGTGCGTGAGAGCGAGCTCACCGCGCAGGACATCATCACCCGTGTCAGCTCACTCAAACAAACGGCAACCGAGCTGCTCAGTTACCTTAACAGCTCGGGCCACGACGCCGGAGACATGGAGACGGAGATCCGCCAGGGCGTGGAGTTCATCAGCTCGATCGGCCACTTCGTCGAGGAGCTGCCGAACAAGATCCGGCAGGAGATGTCGGTCATCCGTGACGCGATCGAAGGGATTCGCCAGATCGAGGGGTTGGCCGTCTCGATCAAGGACGTCAGCAAGCAGACCAATCTGCTGGCGCTCAATGCTGCGATCGAGGCCGCGCGCGCCGGCGAGGCGGGGCGCGGCTTTGCCGTCGTAGCGGATGAAGTCCGGGCGCTGGCCGCGCGCGCCGCGACGGCGGCCGACACCATCGAGGGCGGTTTGACTCATACTCTGGAGGCGGTCGACCGCAGTCTCTCGGTGGAACTGCTGAGCGATTCCGCCCGGCAGCTCGAGGAGGCCGCGACCGTGGTGTCCGCCATCAACCGGCTCAGCGAGAGCTACGATGCCATCCGTGAGTTTTACACGACCATGTTCACCGTGATCACCCGGCACAATACCGAGCTCGCCGAGCAGATCGGCGAGGTCCTGGGTCGACTGCAATACCAGGATGTCGCCAGCCAGCGCATCGGACGCATCCTGAACGCCGTCGATGCGCGCACCACCTGCATCCAATCGGCGCTCGAAGAGGGTGCGGCGGCTGGCAAGCGGACCCAGGACCTCCAGGGCGAGCTCCACGCCTTGGCGAAGTCGTATCTGGAAGAGGAGTCGCGTCATCTCGGTGCTGCCTTGACCGAGAGTGTCGCGGAGGAAGAAGGTCCACGAATCGAGCTTTTCTAGCCCTCGTGCGGCCATGTCCAACCCCATCATCATCGCCGTCACCAACCGCAAGGGCGGTACTGGTAAAACCACGACCGCCGTCAATCTGGCGGCTGGCTCGGCCGCCAGCGGCCAGCGCACGCTCCTGATCGACCTGGATACCCAAGGACACTGCGCGATTGGGCTGGGCGTGGAGGCCAGCAAGCAGGCGCCGAGCATCCACCGTCTGTTCGGCGCGTCCGCCGTGATTGCCCTCGCCGATACCATCGTCCAGACCCGCTGGGAGCGCCTGGACCTCATCCCCGCGGACTGCGGCTTTCAGCACGACCAGGGACCAGGTGACGATCGCCGTCTCGCCGACGCGCTCGCGGATGCGGCGATCGCGAGGACTTACGATGTCGTGCTGATCGACACACCGCCCTCGCTCGATCACCTCCTGCTCAACGCGCTGACCGCTGCGCACGCGGCGATCATCCCCTTCGTCCCGCACCCGCTTGCCGCCGAGGGCGTGCGTCAGCTCGCGCGACTCTTCTTCAAGGTCGCCATGAGCAGCAATGCCGATCTCCGACTCCAGGGGCTTCTGCCGATCATGTATGACGCCCGCATCGGTCAGCACCGCCGTGTGCGCGAGCAGATCCTCCGCCAGTACGGTGCAGAGCGTCTGCTGCCGGGGATTCGCTGCGACATCAAGCTGGCCGAGTCCTTCGCGGCCGGCACACCCATTCGGGTTTATGCACCCCGCTCGCGCGGTGCCGAGGACTATGGCAAGGCGCTCGAGCGATTGGACCTTGTGTCCCGACGCCTCTCGAGTGCGTCCTGAGCCGCGCCCGGTACCTAATACCAATGGAGACTCCTTCGGTCGGTGTCGTCCGGGAACCCGGCCTGGCAGGGGTGCGCCAAAGCTGTTAGTAATGATTCAGAAACAACCTACACACCGTAGGTTGGGCAAAGCGGAGCGTGCCCAACAAGGGCGGCTCAAGTTGCACCACTTGTTTCTGAATCGTT
>JANQGF010000396.1 GCA_028277465.1 Chromatiaceae bacterium | reverse complement strand
ACACCGTAGGTTGGGCAAAGCGGAGCGTGCCCAACAAGGGCGGCTCAAGTTGCACTACTTGTTTCTGAATCGTTCCTTACCTCTGCCGAATCATCGGCCAGGTGCAATCGGATCCTCTTCGGACAGACGCTTGCGGAGGACGGCGATCTGGGATTCCAGTTCTCTCAATTGGTCGATCTGTGCCTGAAGATAGTCCACCTCTTCCTTCATGCGTAGCACGTTCTGTGATTTCTCCCGCGTCTCACGCAGCTTGGCGAGCGCCTGTTTGAGCTCGAACGAGTCCTGCTCGCGACGCTCCACGGACTCACGAAAACCGACGCTGCTAGAGTCGATGTCGGAGCCAGCGTTGGAAGCGGGTCCATAGACCCGATCGAGAATCTGATCCAGATCGGGGTCGAAATGGGTTGGGTTCTTTTGAATCATCGACTTAGATTACTTGACCAGGTCCGAATTCCACTCCATCTAGAAAGTAGCGCGAGCCTTCGCCTAGTGGTGGCACGCGTCCAAAATCCTTTGTCCCATTATAGTTTCTCAGTGCGGACCCAAACCGAGCCTTGGTCCACATCACAGGCGCCAAGCCAGGAGCTTGCACCCATGTCGAATCAAAGCATTGCCGTCGTCACCGGGGCCTACCGCGGCCTCGGGCAGGAGACCTGCCGTCAACTCGCCGCCGGCGGCCATAAGGTCATTCTCACCGCACGTCGGGCCTCGGAGGGCAAGAATGCTGCGGATGAATTGAGTGACGAGGGGCTGGATGTCCATTTCCATCCACTCGATGTGACCGATGAGGACTCGATCCAGGGTCTGGCCGGGTTCCTCCGCGAGGGTTTCGGCGGCCTGGACATCCTGGTGAACAATGCAGGTATCTTTCCGGATCCCGCCCCTGGGTCCGACGCGGCAAGTGTATTCAAGACGGACCTGGAGGCCGTGCGGCGCGCCTTGGAGACCAATACGATGGGCGCGCTACGGCTGTGCCAATTGCTGATACCCCTGATGCGGGGGCGTGGTCGGGTGGTCAATGTGTCATCCGGCATGGGTCAGCTCAGCGACATGAACGGTTGTTGCCCCGGCTATCGTCTGTCCAAGACCGCCTTGAACGCCGTGACCCGGATCTTCGCCGACGAGCTGCGTGGTAGCGGCGTGAAGATCAACTCGGTCTGTCCGGGTTGGGTCCGTACCCAGATGGGTGGACCCAACGCGCCACTCGCGGTGCGCGAGGGTGCAAAGGGGATCGTCTGGGCCGCAACCCTGCCCGAAGACGGTCCCAGCGGCGGCTTCTTTCGTCATGGTGAGCCGATTCCCTGGTGATTCCCTGGTCGCCGACGCACGCCTTGGTCGCGCTCAGTCGGGTTCCTTGTGGAATAGGGTAAGGGTCTGGTCGGGATCGAGCTTGCGGATCCAGATGTCCAGTTCAGCGAGCGGCGCGGGGAGCCTCGAGACCACGTCGGTCGCCTCTTCACGGCTCGCATGCAGACTGTGGATCAAGACGAACCAGGGGCGGTCCTGATAGGTCTCTTCCTGATAATAGAGACGCGTGGGCAGCTCGAAGCGCGCGACGAATCGCCGCAGCGAATCCATCGAAAAGAAGCCCATCAGTTGTAGCGTGTAGGGTTTGTCGCCGACCTTGATTTGCTTGGGGGAGGTCGATGAATCCTGCCCGTTGCCGCCGGCGCTGGTCGTCGACCCAGGACGCTGGGTGGAGGTGTCCTGATCCGCCAGCCGCGGCTCGGGTGTCAGCGGGGCCGAACGCTCGCGCGCGGCCCCGGCATGGGTGGGGGCCGGCGAGAGGGCGTCTCCAGGTGCCGATGATGAGTCCGATGGAATTTCGGGTCCTGGTACGGCTTCTTGAAGGTGCGCGCGTCCTTGGTCTTGTGGCGGGCTGGCGGCCGAGTCCCGCTCTGGTGGCTCCAGCCGAGTCGGTTCTTGCGGGGTCTCGACGACGGTTGCCGCCGATGCCTTCGCCCTCTCGGCAGCGAGTGCGGCCTCGAGTTCGGCGCGCCGCTCCCGTTCCATCCGCTCGAGCGTCGCCGAGATGGATTGGAACGCCGCCGAAAGCTGCGACAGTTTGTCCTGGGTCACCCGGTCGATCTCGGCCACCTGGTCCATGGTCGGGGCATCCGGGATCTGGATCTCATCGACCGCCTGTCGGAGCGTGGCGACATCCTGGACCAGCGTCTGCCGCGTCGTGTCGAACCTGGCGTAGAAGAGACCCAATCCAGTCGCCACCAGGAGTGCGAACAGCAGCAGGGTCAAGGTCAGGGCCGTGCCCTGGCGCCTCAAGCGCTTCTCCAACTCCTCGCGCTGAGTCTGCCAGCTGCGGTGCAGCCGCACCGTGTCGTGACGTCGGTCGTCATCCACATCGGCGATGCGTGCGACGAGCGAGACTTGTGTATTCTGGAAGTCCTCCTTTTGCTGCGCCAGCTCAGCCGCGAGCCGACCGATCTGGGCGTCGTGTTGGGCGAGGCGGTCTCTTGGACCAGCACCTGTCTCGCTCGGCTCGGAGTTTGATTTTCGTGTACGAGAAGCCGCTTCGCCGGCAGGGTCTGGTGCAGGTGCTCGAGTCGCCGTCGAAGGGCCGGAATTCTTTGTGCGATCGTTGGAATGCAAGGTCTGTTCGTTGTCCATGGGCAAAATACACCCCGATTCCGCCTGTGGCTGTGCCCTAGCCAAGCGTCGGAGCTGGAGAAGACGCCAGTGGTGTGCCAAATCTACTCATAAAGGACAGAAGAATCCATGTTTTTCGGGAAGGTTCGAATCCAGCGCTGAGTGTGCGCCTTATCGACGGCCGATCAGCCTTCTCAAGGCGTTCCGCGCCCGGTTGCTGGGGACGGCGAAGCCGATGCCGACGTTGCCCCCGCTGGGACCGATCAGTGCCGTGTTGATGCCGACGACCTCGCCGGCCAGGTTGATGAGGGGTCCGCCCGAGTTGCCAGGGTTGATCGAGGCGTCGGTCTGGATCAGCTCGCCGAGATGGTTGCCCGCAATTCCGCTGCGCCCGACGGCGCTGACGATGCCAAGGGTCACGGTCTGACCCAGACCGAAGGGGTTCCCGATCGCGATCACGAAGTCCCCGACCTCCAGCCGGTCAGAGTTCCCCAGGGGCAGGGGCCGCACCTTCACCGAGGGGATCTCCAGGATCGCCACGTCGGTCGCCGCATCCGACCCGAGTCTTCGTGCGCGAAAGCTGCGCCGGTCCTTGAGCGTGACCATGATCCGGGTCGCGCCTTTCAGGAGATGGTGGTTGGTCATGACATAGCCGTTTTCGGCATCGACGATGACCCCGGACCCAAGGCTCTGGCGTCGTTCCGTTTCACCCAGATCGGGCAGCGGTAGGTCGAAGCGATCCAGAAAGCGGCGGAAATCGGGGTCGCGCAGGAAGGGGTGGTCGTCCAGGGGTATCCTGGCTTCCACCGAGATGTTGACGACTGCGGGTGTCACTTGCCGCATCAAGGGGGCCAGCGAGGGATAGGCTGAACCCGGTTTGCGGTGGAGGAGGCCGCTGCCGAGGCCCGTGTTGGGCTGGTTGTGATCGACGGCGGGTGGGACCGCGCAGCCGATCAGAAGGAGGGCGGCGACGGCTGGCGCGCCCAGGCGGACAGCCCGGCGGGTCGCGCGGTCGATCCGCGTGGACCATGGAAGGGGTGCGGTCACGGCAAATCCTGTCGGTTTGGAGGCGACGTTCAGTCGGGCGCGATCAACGCACCAAACTGCTCGCGAGGCGTCGTCTCAGGTCGGGCTGGACCGGTTGATTGATCAGCAGGGCGAAGGGTGCCCAGTCCTCTCGTCGGCGCACGTAGCCGGCATAGCAGCTCACCCCGCGCAGTGTTCCCGTCTTGGCGCGCACCCTGCTGTTGCCCTCCTGTTCGGGCATCAGATCGCGGTATGGTGCAAAGGCGTCCAGGACATCCACGAGTTGGCGGGCGCTCAGTCGGTTCGCGCGG
Source organism: Chromatiaceae bacterium (assembly GCA_028277465.1). Classification (GTDB taxonomy): domain Bacteria; phylum Pseudomonadota; class Gammaproteobacteria; order Chromatiales; family Chromatiaceae; genus JANQGF01. Next base: position 3,352 of record JANQGF010000396.1, on the reverse strand, counting down.
GAGAGTCCGGCGCCGTCATGGATGCTGAGCTGACGCCAACCGAAACGCCGACGAGCGAAGTCCGTCATCGCCCGCTTGGCCGCGGCCGTGGTCACCCGTCCCTTGCCTTCGGGCTGCGCGAGTCGCAGGAAGAAGGCGTTGGCGATGAAGTTGTTCGAGTACTCGAGCATGGGTTCGATCATCTCGACCAGCGTGCGGCTATTGAGGTGGCGATAGGCGTGTCGCGCCTGACGGGGCACGGGTGCGATCAGTTGCCGGTCGCCGACCGGAATCCCGGCCGCTCGCAGCTTGGCTGCCAGAAGCTCGCCGAAATAGCCGACCGCGATCGGGCGCTGGCGCAGATTGACTCTCCGCCTGCCGGATCCGCCGTCGAGACCGAAACGCCGCGCGGTCGGGGTCAGCGGGGTCTGGGGTTCGGCGCTTCGCACTCGACTGCCGTTGCGCACCAGGTGCAGCGTGTTGAAGTTGGCGGCCAGGGCGGTGACCGGCGCGTCGTAAGGGTTGGCCGAGGCGGAGCGGCCGGGGATCTCGAGGCTCGCGCTGAAAAAGCTGTCGTCGAGTCCCATCCCGGCGAGTCGGCGGACCCCAGCGTCCTCGAGTGCAGAGACGATCAGCTCCAACTCCTCCGACACCAGATAGGGATCGGCATAGCCTTTCACCCAGAGCCAGTCGGCGTCATCAAGATAGAAATCGGTCTGGAGGCGATAACCACGCCCCCAGGTCTCCAGCGCCGCCAAGGCGGTCAGCAGCTTCATGGTCGAGGCTGGGACTCGCTGGGTGTCCGGATGGTGGGCGATTCGCTCCTGGCCTCGTTCCTTGAGGAGCAGGCTGGCGCCCTCCATTGCCCGGACTTGGTCGAGTGGATCGGCTGCCGCCGTCGCGGCCGCGAGGCTCGCGAGCAACCATAGCAGGGGCCCGAGCCAGAGGCGGCGGCACGAGAGGTCGCATCTGCGGCCGATCCCGGCGGGGCGCCAAACGCGGAGGATGGAGGTGGCGCATCTCGACCTGTCGCTCTTCGCCGGAGGTGAGGGCGAGCAAGAGCAGCTGCAGCGTCGCTTCGCGGTCACTGGTTTCATCCTGGGGCCATTGCTTTGATCCTCGTCTCCGCGATGAGGGGTCGGGCGGCAAGGATAGCCGATCGGCCCTGCCGGTTGCGCGCAGACCGAGCCGCCAGCAGGTCGGTCGGCGGTTCCGAGTGGCTGCGACCCGCCACCCATGACTCGGTCGTTCGGTCGAGCGAGGATCTCCTGGGGCATCGCCATCACCGGCTCGTTCGATCAGGGGAGGGCCGGTGGCTCGATCGGCCCGGGGTCGATATAGCCGGCCAGGTCGTCCGGCACGGGCGGATCGAGCCGTGGGACCACACCCAGACAGGGGGCGTCGAGCAAGGTGTGTAATGTCGCCAGATTGGCGTCGCGCGACGCCATTTCCGGGTCGAGCTGATTGGCGATCCAACCAGCGAGCCGGCATCCGTCGGAGCGAATGGCCTCCAGGGTCAGGCGTGCGTGGTTGAGACAGCCAAGCTTGAGTCCGATCACCAGGACGACGTCCAGGTCGAGTGTCTTGGGGATGTCACTGAGGAAACGACCCGAGCCCAGCGGGACGCGCCAGCCGCCGGCCCCTTCCACTACCACCCGATCCGCCTGCGCTTCCAGCGCCCGATAGGCGGTCTCGATGGTCCCGAGCTCGATCTCGACGCCCGCCTCGGCGGCGGCGATATGAGGTGCGATCGGCGGCGCGAAGGCGTAAGGATTGACGCGTCGGTAGGGTGCGGGGGCGCTGCCCTGGGCCAGCAACTGGAGTGCGTCATGGTTGCGCAACCCGGCGGGGCTCGGAGCGCAGCCGGTGGCCACGGGCTTCATTCCGAGCAGGTTCCAACCTCGGGCCTGCAGGGCGGCCATCAGACCCAGGCTGACCTGAGTCTTTCCGCAGTTCGTATCCGTACCGGTGACGAAGAGTCCACTCATCCTTCTGCTAGCCGCCTCGGGTCTGGTTCTCTGTCTATCCATGCTGGGCAGGTCGTGCTCGCCGACCGATGGCGCCGACCGGGATTGCGACCCCGCCGGCGCAGGGCTTCTGCATTGGCACCCAGGCGTGACCGTAGACCACCTCGTAGCTGGCGGGAAGCCGGCCATCCCGGCGCTGGGTCTCATAGGCCTGCTCGACCCTCGCGAGCCGGGCCCGCCCGGTGAGCCCGCGGGGTCGCGCGTGGGTCGCATTGCGCGCGCCGAGCATCTTCAGATCCATCATCAAGTCCTGCAGGTGCCGGTAAGTGACGGTCAGACGTTCGGCGTCCATCACCGGATCGGCGAACTTGACCTGGACCAGTGCGTCGCCGACCTCATGCATATCGAGGAAGGGGCTCACATGAGAATGGCCGTCGACCTGGTCCCAGGCCCAACGCAGCTCCTTGAGCGTGTCCGGGCCGAAGGTGGTGAACATGAGCAGTCCGCCCGGTCTCAGCACCCGCAGACACTCGCCGAAGGTGCGCTCGAGATCGTTGCACCATTGGAAGGTGGCGTTGGAGAGGATCAGGTCAACCGCCCCGTCCGCCAGCGGAAGTGATTCGGCGTCGGCGCAGACGCAGAGCGGACGTCTCAGCCAGCCTCCCCGCCGACGCGCCTGCAGCAGCATTCCATGGGCGAAATCAAGTGCGACTAACTGCGCCTTGCGGTAGCGACGCATGAGCGTGGTCAGCTCATAACCGGTGCCAGCGCCCAGGTCCAGCACGCGCTGGGGCTCGAGCCTCACATAGTCGAGTCGTTCCATGAGCCGATCTGCGATCTCGCGCTGGAGCACGGCTGCAGTGTCATAGTCCGCGGCGGCCCGCTCGAAGCTTCGGCGTGCACGCTGTTTGTCGATCCGGGTCATACTCTCAGGGTCTATCGGTCGGTGACGGGCAATCAATGGGTGCGCGAACCGCGGGTTCGGAATCCAGTAAGCAAGGGAGGGGCACGCGAACAGACGCTTGTCCGTGCCCCCGGTTCGGCCTTCCGCGAGCGGAGAAGGGGATCATATCCTTAATCCGGCTCGCCGCCGCATGAATTCGTCTGCAATCCCCAGGGCAAGCGCCTTGATCCGCGGGTTGCAGCGGACCGCGGAGCGCTGGATGGAGGTCGACCTGCTCGGCAATTTGCACCCTGATGCGCGAGAGGTTCAAGAATCGTTACCGTGGAACAGCACCCCAGCCGCTTGCGCGCCTGGTAGGAGCGGCGCCCCGCCGCGACGAGCTCCCGCAGACCGCCGCGGCATCTGTTCCATGCTCCGGGGTGCCAGAGACACGGCATGACCGTTAGCCACGTGATGCCGGTTGGTATCGGGTAATCCCTGATTCTCCACGGAGCGAAACCGC